>CAZVVD010000062.1:13027-22418 GCA_964630555.1 uncultured Verrucomicrobiota bacterium
AAATAATAGCCAAAATAAACATTAAAACCGGCCCCACAATCCAGTTCTGAATCAAACTCAACCCCAGAATCTTCCAGTCCCGGAAAGCGTCGCCCAGCTCCTCGTATTTCACCTTCGCCAGCGGCGGATACATCATCAGGATCAGGCCGATCGCAATAGGAATGCTGGTTTGCGTGCCTTGCGGCCGTAGGGACCCGATCCAGTTCCCGAAAGCCGGAGTGGCGTAACCCAGAAACACTCCCACCCCCATGGCCAGGAAAATCCACAGGGTCAGGTAACGGTCCAGGAACGACAATTGTTTGGCGATTTTTGCGGTCATGTCTGATGCTCCTGATCTTCTCCGCGCCCCCGCGGTTCGACGCCGGCGGAGTAGGGGGTCATTGCATCTCCCTTGAGTTGGCGTGTCCACCCCTCGGCCATCTGGCTCCGGCAGGAATTTGCGGCGCAGAGAAACAGCCCCTTCGCCTTCTTCGGCATGGAAATGATTCCCCCATGATCGTGCTGGTCACTGGTCATCCGGTGGCCGATTGTGCAGGCGCGGTCTCACGGGCCGGACGCTTTTTCTTCCGGGCGCCCGCGATGCGGGGGCGCCCGGTCACCCGGGCCTCGACCCAGCGGGAGACAAATAGTTCCTGCCCATCGGAAAGCGGCGCGTGGCGATTGTTAAGAAAGATTTCCACCGCGGTCTCGTCCGTGCCCGCCAAGCGAGCCTGGCGGAGCACGTGACGGCGGAGCTCCGCTGTCGCGAACCGCGTGGCCGACTCCAAATCCGGGTGGGTCGGGGCGCCTTCCAGTCCGCTGATCGTGTACCGCCCGTTCTCGTTGGGACAAATCTCCACGCGCTGATGCACGCACACGCTGGAGGTGATCGTCCCGATGGCGTTGGCCACATCCGCATGCGGCGGCACGACGGCCCGCGTGCCCAGGATTTTCGCCGCCTGCGGAAGAAAAAAGTGGACTGGCGCCCCGATGCCCACGACGGGCCGGTGGAGCTTGACGCTCACCGTATATTCGTCGGCGCCGCCGCTGAGCAGGTTGTTTACCATGGCCCGGGCCGCGGGCGAACCGTCCAGATCGTCCGGATTCGCCTCTTCGGCCAGTTGCATTTTGAGCAGTTCAACGGCCAGGCGCTGAACGACCTGTCGCAGGATTCCTTGGGCAAAGTCCTCCGGTGAAATCCCGAGGAGTCGGCTGTATATCGCGCAGGCGCGCCGGGCGGCGTTCGCATCCCACAGGTTGAGCTGGCCCGTGGCGTGGAGCACATCGGTGGGCGTGAGCCCGCAGCGCTGGAGGGTATGGCTTTCCTCGAGCCGTTCCAGCGCCAGGCACTGCCACGCGACGGCGCCGACCCGCTGTGCCAGTTCGATCAAACTCAGCGGCCCGTGCCGCAGCACCCCCATGATGCGCGCTTCGGTTTCGTCCAGCGCCAGAGGGGCTTCCCGCACATTGAGGGTCATCATATCCATGCCGCCCGAGGAGGAATCGCGCCGGTCCACGTATCGGTCAAGCCATCCAATGGCCTCCGCCCAGGAGTCGGACTGGCGCGCAAGCCAACAGAGGGGAGCCACCCGGCGTGGGCCGATGTTCAGCCGGCAACCCTGCCAGGTAATGTGACTGTCGCCTCCCAGGCCCAGCGTTCTCATGTCAAGCGCCTTGACATGCGTGCGGTGGCCCCCGACGACGGCGCCCTCGTCGCAGATCCCGACCCGGCCTTCCCTGATCACGGCTGTGTCCGTGGTGGTTCCCCCCATGTCGACCACGAGGGCTTCGGCGAGCGTGGACAGGTGGCGGGCGCCCGCGACGCTGGCGGCCGGGCCGGACAGGATCGTCTCGATGGGCCGTTCGCGCGCCGCTGAAGTGTCCATGAGCGATCCGTCGCTCCTGACGACCATCAACGGCGCCTGGATGCCGCGGCGCTTCAGCACGGCCCGCACGTGATCAATCAGGTTGGCCAGGTTGGGGATGATCCGTGCGTTGAGCGCCGCCGTGGTGGCCCGCAGTCGGTAATCCAGTCCGTCGCTCACTTCGTGGCCGCAGGTCACACCCAGGCCGCACTCCTGGCGGATGATCTGCTTGACTTCCAGTTCGAGGGCCGGATTGGCGTGGCTCGCGTAGCCGCATACCGCAAACGCGCGCACCCCGTGCTGATGGATCAGTTCGTGAACGCAATGGCGGATTTGGTCGGGGTTGATCGGAGTGCGGATAGCGCCGCTGATCGTGAGCCTGCCTTGGATAATTCGGAGCGGCCGGTGGGCGACGTCCTCCTCGTCGAACGTGTCGAAGGGCGGCATCAGGAGGAGCCCCACGGGCTGTCCCCGGTTCTCCACGATGGCATTGGTGGCCAGCGTCGTGGACAAGGCCACCAGGTCCACCCGGCCCAGGGTTTCGGCGTCCAGCCCGTCGAGGGCCTGGCCGATGCCCAGGGTGAAGTCCCAGCGGGTCGTCAGCGCCTTGGCTTTTTGGAGGACGCGTTCCGACTGGAGATCGTAGATGACCGCGTCGGTATAGGTGCCCCCCGCATCGATGCCGAGTCCCAGGCGGGAGGAGGCCGCTGGCTCTGCCGCGCCGGAAGGCAACGCATTTTTGTGGCCGCCGCTATGCGTGTTCAACACTTGCTTGAATCCCTTCACTTATTGCGCCGTGTAGATCAGGTACAAACCGCCCAGCAACACCAGCACGCCGCACCCTCTTTTCAGGATCACCGCCCCCCTGGATTTCTCGTTCCAGTCCAGGTAGTGCTGGACGACCTCCGTGAACGTGCCTGCCAGCACGATGACGGCGCAGTGCCCGATTCCATAAGCCGCCAGGAGGAGCACGCCGTAGGGCAGGTTCGTGGCCGCCAGCTTAAATGTCACGGCCAGCATGGGGGCCATGAAGGCGAAGGTGCAGGGGCCGAGGGCCACGCCGAACACCAGGCCCAGGATGAACGCCGCCAGCAATCCCTTGCGCTTCAGGCCGGGCTGGGCCGGGCCCGGCAGGGGCAGGCGGATCACATCGAGCAGATAGAGGCCGATAATAAAAAAAATCACAGCAACGAAGTAGTTTCCATACCGACCGACGTCGCCCAGCATCCGCCCGGCCGCCGCCGTGATGGCTCCGATCACCCCAATCGTGATCAGGATGCCCACCGCGAACAGCAGGGAAATCGTGAACGCCCGCCGGGTCGAAATCCGACCCTGCTGATCAATGAATCCCACGATCAGCGGGATGCTGGCCAGGTGGCAGGGGCTCAGCAGGATACTGAGGATGCCCCAGACAACTGCGGCGCCGAGGGCAATCCCGGCTGAACCTTCAACCGCATGGCTTAAGAATGTGAATATGGGTTCCATGGGTTGAAGGCGTGGAATGATGGAAAAATGAAAAAGACATCAACCGACTCGTCCGATATTCCTCTGATTGCATCTTTTTCATTCTTCCATTTTTCCATGAGTCCAATTTTCAGCTATTCCCAGCTCCTTCCATTTCGCCAGGATATCCTCCTTGCCGAAGAAGCCTTCGTGGCGGAAAAGCTCATTGCCGGCCGCGTCATAGAAAATCTGGGTGGGGATGAGCTTGATTCCGTATTTTTCCCCGGCCTCCGGGTTTTCTGACACATCGATGAACACGACGTCCATTTTTCCCGCACAGGTCTTTTTGAGGTCTTCCAGGATGGGCGCCATCAGCTTGCAGGGGATGCACGTTCCCGCGCCCAGGTCCACGAGGCGAGGCAGGGCCTGTCCCTGGGCCGCGCCCGGCGCCGGCGCGGCCGGAGCGGCCGGCACGGCATTTGTGTCCGTTGCCGGGGGCGTATCTGATTGCTTCAGGTTTCTGACGGCGACCACGGCGATGATTGCCAGGGCCAGCAGCAGCCAGATCCATTTGCCGGGCCCGGCGCAACAACTGCCGCCGCCGCAACCGCAGGCCGAGGTTTCATTTTGCTGTTCATTCTCTTTGTTCATGGTTTTCCTCTTGGATTGGCAAACCTGGACTGTGGGCATATTGGAATTATGGAAGCATGGGCACAGGAAATCCGTCCGTACCATTTACGTCTTTATTTCAAACATTCCATCGTTCCAGCATTCCAGTGTTCCAATCATTGCTTGCTTTGTTCCAGCGTTCTTTTGATGTCGTCCGCGCTCAACACCCTGCCGGCGCTCTTGACCTGTCCGTTCACGACCAGCGCCGGAGTGGTCATCACGCCGAACTTCATGATGTCCGTTATTTTTTCGACCTTTTCGATGGTGGCTTCAATGCCCAGCGCCTTGACGGCTGCCTCCGCGTTGGCCGCCAGTAGTTTGCATTTAGGACACCCTGTGCCCAGGATCTGAATCTTTTTCATGCCCTGTTCCTTTCGTATCGATTTATGTCTTGATCTTTTCGTACAGCCCGGAGAGTTTGGCTCGGTAGGCGGCCGACCAGGCCGCTTCCTCGTCCTTGAGCGGCTTGACCGGGATCATGTCCATGACCTTGGCCGGATCGCGGCCGGCCGCCAGCAGGCACGCGGCCGATCCCTCGATCATCTTCAGCAAGGCCCGGTCGGCGGCTGCCGGGCCGAGCCCGAAGCCCGCCGCCAGTTGGCGCAGGACCTGCCATTGGAACCATAGGTACGTCGGGCCCATCGCTGTGATGATGGCATAGGCTTCCAGCTCCTTTTCGGCCACTTCCGGTGCGTTGCCCCAGGGCGTGAACAAGGCTGCCAATGCGGTCCGGGTGTCTGCGTCCATTCCCGTTGAATAGGCCACCGGGTTATAGCCTCTGCCGATGGCGGACGGCGCATTGGGAATCATCCGCACCACCCGCGACGCGCCCAGCGCGCCCGCGATCATCGCGGCCGTGAATTTCGGCGCCAGCGACAGGATGGTTGCCTCTGCCTGTAAGCATGGCTTGACTGCCGCCAACACGTCCTTCAACGCCGGCGGGTGAACGGCTAGGACCACCAGATCGGCCGCCGCCGCTTCAGCCGTCGAAACCGGTGTGATATCCGGAAAATCCCCCTTCAGGGCGCCTAGGATATCGGGGCTGGTGTCCGCCACCCGCACGCCGGCAGGCATGGCCCCGCTGTGCTTCCAGCCTTCCAGCAGGAACCGTGTCACTCGTCCGCCGCCGACGAATCCGATGGTTTCAAGCATTTTCATGATGGTCTCCTCCTGTGTTTATTCCCCGGTGGGGGGGGCTTGGGTTGACGCAACCGCTGCGGGAGCGATGGGATGTCTGCCCAGCAGATCGCTTGAGCCGCAGCCGAAAGTCTCCATTTCCAGGGTGCTGTGGGAAATGCCCCAGCGCGCGTGCAGCCGGTTCCGAATTTCCCGCCGGAGCCCGTCCATCGCGGAGAGCGGCCCGTCCGGCACCCGCAGGTGGGCCGTCAGAATCCTCTGGCGCGGGCGCAGTTCCCAGACGTGGACGTGGTGCAAATTGCAGCCGGGCAGGAATTCCTGAATGTCGCGCCGCAGGGCTTCGAGGTCGAGTCCGGCGGGCGTGCCCTCCAGGAGGACCCGGGTGGCGTCCCGCAGCAGGCGCCAGCCGCTGAAAAACACCAGGGCCACCACGAGGATCGAGGCGAGCGGGTCGAGGTAGGGTCCGTATTTCCAGGCCGAGAGCAGGGCGGCCAGCACGACGGCCACCGATGAAAACGTGTCTTGCAGCAGGTGCAGCATCGCCGCGCGCATATTCAGATCGCCGTGGCCGTGCCCTTTCAGCAGCAGGACCGAGAACAGGTTGGCGGCGAGTCCGACCAGCGCCACCGTCAGCATCACTCCGGAAAGCACCGGGACCGGGTGCAGCAGCCGGGTCACCGCGGCCTGCACGATCAGCGTGCCCACCACCAGGATCGTCGCGCTGTTGAACAGGGCGGCCATGACCTCGACCCGGCCCAGGCCGTAGGTGTGCCGGTGCGAGGGCGGCCGTCTTCCCAAGCGGCGCGCCACGAAAGCGATGAGCAGGCTGACGACGTCGCTCAGGTTGTGAACGGCGTCCGACAGCAGCGCCAGGCTTCCCGAAACCAGCCCTCCGATCACCTCGGCCACGACGATCAGGGCGTTGAGTCCGATCGCGCCGGCCAGCCGCAAGTCCAGCGCCTTGTCCGCATCCGTATGGGTTTCGTGGGGCGTCATGAAGTTTTCTCGCCGATAAGGGTTTACGGTTTCATCACGGCCCTGAAAATGACGCCGGCAACAGTGGATAATGCCACGACCAACGCCACGTAAATAGACGTTTTTTTCGATCCGATGATCGAATGGATCACCAGCATGTTTGGCAGGGACAGCGCCGGGCCGGCCAGGAGCAGCGCCAGGGCCGGGCCCTGGCCCATGCCGCTGTCCATCAGGCCGCGCACGATCGGGACCTCGGTCAGGGTGGCGAAATACATCAGGGCGCCGACCAGCGACGCGAAGAAATTTGTCCAGATCGGCCAGAGCATGCCGAGCCAGCCGGGAACCGCCCCGGTTCCGCCGATGACTCCATAAAAGACGGCGGGATCGTCGCCGACCAGGGCCTGGATCCAGCGGCTCGGGATGATGCCCGCGTCCTTGGCTTCCGGCGTGCCGAGGAAAAAACCGGCGGCCAGCACACCGCCCAGCAAGAGCGGGGCAATCTGCTTGGCAAATCCCCACGTCTGGCCGCGCCATTCCGCCATTTCCGGCGTACTGCGGAACGTCAGGAGCGCCAGTGCGACGGATCCAACTGTGAACGCGATCAGCGGTTTTCCGGGAAATAGGATCGCCGCGAGAATCACGGGCGCCGCCGCCAACGCGACCTTCAACAGTTTTACGCCCAGGAACCGCCACAGGGAAAAGCCCAAGACCAGCGCAAACAAGGATGTCAACCACCACTTCGCCGCGAACAGCGCGTGCCACGGTCCCGAGGCTTCCGCCGGCCGCGCCCAGTTGGCGAACACCAGGACGGCCACCATGCTGATGAAAAAAACGGCGTTTTGCCACAGAGGCCGGGGCGGCTTCTCATCCGCTTCGATGAATACATCCTGGACCTGGGCCGCCTTGGCGCGCTCTTCTTTAAGGAAGATCACGTGCATCAACGCGCCGATCACCACGCTGAACACGATGGCGCCGACGGCCCGCGCCAGGCCGATCTGGAAACCCAGCACCCGGGCCGTCAGCACGATCGCCAGCACGTTGATGGCGGGGCCGGAGTAGAGGAAGGCGATGGCCGGACCTAGTCCGGCGCCGCGCATGTAAATGCCGCCGAAGAGCGGGAGCACGGTGCAGGAGCAAACCGCCAGGATCGTGCCGGACACCGAGGCCACGCCGTAGGAAAGAAGCTTGTTGGCTTTCGGTCCGAAATACCGCATCACGGCATTCTGGCTGACGAACACCCCGATGGCCCCGGCGATGAAAAATGCCGGCACCAGGCACAATAAAACGTGTTCCTGGGCATACCACCGTACCAGCCGCAGCGACTCGATCACCGCGCCCTGGAAGCGCAGGGAATCCACCGGCAGGCAGTAGAACCCCAGGAACACCGCCACCAGTCCCAGAAAGATTTTCAGGTCTTTGTTCACGGGATTTTCACCACGAAACACACGGAACACGCAAAAAGGAGATCACAGAACCCCTATTTTAATGGTGAACAGCATAGCAACTGCCGGAGCTCATTTCGTGCCTTTCGTGTATTTCGTAGTTGCGTTCTGTCTTGGCGCCGCCGCCCTGCCTTTATGCGGAGAACATCGGCGGCGCAGTCGAACGCCCGGAGGATGCAGGGCGTTTCCAGGCGGTAAAACACCTTCATGCCCGCGCGCCGGTCGCTGACGATTCCCGCTTGCTTCAGGATCGCCAGGTGCCGCGAGACGTTGGACTGGTCGATGTCCGCCAGCGCGTTCAGCTCACATACGCAGCGCTCGCCGCCCTTGAGCGCGTCAACGATCAGGACGCGCAGGGGGTGGGCGAGGGCCTTGAGGATGTCCGCCCGGATCCTGGCCTGCCGGTGGTTCATGCGACCACCCTATGCGAATAACAGCATAAGGTCAAGCCATATTTATTTAAGGCGGGCTGTCGCCCGCAATCCAAGGGAAGGGGGGGGATTCGGCCTGCCACAGCTCCCGCAGGCGGGATCCCTCCCCAATACATTTGCGCAAACTCGTGTGGCTTCGCGAAAAAGGGTCTAAAGCGCGCATCCGGGCCGGATGCGCCGGCTTGACAAGTTGAGTCGGTAGGCGCAGTATGCCCGCCCATGCGTGATATGGTTCCATTAGCCGTTTTCGGCTTTAGCCTTGCCTGCCTGCCGGCCGTTTCCGGCCTGGCTCAGGAGGAGTTCGGCCTGCCTGAGGAATGGGACCGCATTGATGTCCAGGCCGTCCAGGATGCGGTCGCCTGCGTCGCGCCCCGGATCGTCAAGCTGGCCGATGAAAATGACTGGAACGTTTTCTGGGCCCAGGTGGAGAGCGCCCTGCAGTCGCAGTCGCTGGATGACCTGGGCTGGATGACGGCCTCGGCCAACATGGCCTACGAGTACCTGAACTCCGTGCCTGAGGCGCGTCCCTTGGCCGACTGGCTCAAGCAGCGGGTCGATTATTTCGACATGGCCGGCGCGGCGATCCGGCAGGTCCCGGAGACCGCCCCGGCGGGCGCCCTGGCGCCGGCGCCGCCGGCCGCCGCCTTCCAGCTCCCGGCGGCGATCCGGGCGGCGCCCCTGGGTGTGAAACCGCGGCCGCCATCGGCGCCGGTCCAGCAGCAGCGCCTCGCGGCCGTGCGCAGCGAGGCGGCCTGGAAAAAACGCCTGAAGGGCCGTCCCTTGCCCCCGGATGCCCAGCGACTGGTCAAGCGGTTGAAAACCGTGTTTGGCAACGAGGGGACGCCCGAGCGTTGGGTCTGGGTGGCGGAGGTGGAATCGTCGCTGAACCCGGAGGCCCGCAGCCCGGTGGGCGCGGTGGGCCTTTTCCAGCTCATGCCGGACACCGCCAAGCGCTTCCACCTGCGGATCTTCCCGTTCGATGACCGCCTCAAGCCCGAGAAAAGCGCGCGGGCGGCGGCGGAATATCTGAATATCCTCTACCGCCAATTCGGTTCATGGTCGCTGGCCCTGGCGGCCTACAATGCCGGGGAGGGCCGGGTGGGGCGCGCCTTGAAAAAACACAACGCCAAAACGTTCGAGGAAGTCGCCCGGCACCTGCCGGTGGAGACCCAGATGTACGTGCCGAAGGTCATGGCCACGGCCGCGCTGCGGGAGGACCAGGCCAACGGCGTGCCGTATGCATTCTGGATGCCGTGAGGTGTGCGATGGGGTGATGGGTCGGAAGGGATTGAGGAGCGCATTGTGCTGCAATGCATCCCGCGTTCGCCATAGGGGTACGGCCATGGCGGTGGCGAGAGGGATGCAAACGGCGCTCGTCCTTCCGCTTCTCAATGTGAGCCAACGGCTGGATGCTTGATCGCCAACCAAACATTTGTCGCCGGATCAAAAT
>CAZVVD010000063.1:0-21767 GCA_964630555.1 uncultured Verrucomicrobiota bacterium
GCTGACTCCCTTTCGGGTTACCCCGTCAGGGTATCCCCAGGTAAGAACGCGTTGCATTTTGGCGCGCTTGTCCTGCATAGCCTCTGGCGACGCAGGAACCGCCGCATTTTCCGCCCAAGGCGGATCCGCCTCTGGAGGAGCACCCCATTTACAACGCGCCCATGCTGGGCGCACAACAGCAGGCGCAGGCGACGCTTTGCAGCGCGCTTGACCTGCGCCGTTAAGCCGACGCAAGGCGCGTTATCTCAACAAGGCTGCGGCAGGCGTCGCCGGCGGATCCGGGCTTCGCGCGGCCCGACCCCACCCCCCAGCACACTGATCTGGAGGAACCTGATCCGGACCAACGCAAGGCTGACAAATAGACGATTGACAGGAGCGCAGGACTGTAAGATGATTTATTACAGCCACAGAAAGGGGAAAGAACTATGAGAAGCACCATCACAGTGAGCATTCCTCAAGACGTGAGGAAGGAACTGGACCGGGTTTCGGACGCAGAAGGGATATCCCGTAGCGACATTGTGCGTGAGTCGGTCCGTGACTACCTCTTCATCCGGCAGTTCCGCGCCCTGCGCAAGGCCATGGTGCCCAGGGCGGCACGGCGTGGCGTTTTTACGGATCAGGATGTCTTCGACCGCGTGTCATGAGACTCGTCCTGGACACCAATGTCCTCGTGGCGGCATTCATTGCTCACGGCAACTGCAATGAGCTTCTGGAGCACTGCATCGTTCATCACGAGGTCGTGCTTTCCAAGTTCATTTTGGATGAACTGCTCGGCGTCCTAACCAGGAAGTTTGACTTCACTCAGGCCGAGGCACAGGCTACCCTGCGTCTTCTGCGGACTAGGACGCATCTCACCGCTCCGGCCCGATTACCGAGCCCGGTCTGTCGCGACCCTGATGACGACATCATCCTGGCAACCGCCCGGACGGCCGAGTGTGTCGCCATTGTTACCGGCGATAAAGACCTGACCGATCTTCAAAAATATGAGGGCGTCAGGATTCTCACACCATCGGAGTTCTGGGAGTTCGAGAATGAGGACGCCGAACCAGGCAGGGGCGGGTAGCATCGGCTCGCAGCGGGCCTCGCACCCAGACCGCCAACATTGACCCCAACGCATGCCTTCAACCCAACAGCGCCTGGACCAGCTCCTCGTCGCGCGCGGCCTGGCGGAAAGCCGCGAGCGGGCGCAGCGGTTCATCCTGGCGGGAAAGGTGCGGATCAAGGGCCAGGTGGCCGACAAGCCCGGGCGGCGCGTGGCGGCGGACGCCGCAACCGCGAGCGTTCTTCACGAAGATTCCCCTTGTCCTCCTCGCCCCCCCCTGATAGCATGTCAGTGATTGTCTGACATATGTAAGATATAATCTGACAATTAGGAGAAGGGCGGCGCGTTATGCTGGAACCCATACTGGGATCGAAGAATGCCGAGCGGGCGCTGATGTTCATCTGGGCACGCGACCAGGGCTATACGCGCGAAATCGCCAGGTTCTCCGGGGCCGATCCCGACTCCATCCTGAAACAGCTGGCCAGGCTTGAACGAGGCGGCCTGCTGGTCAGCAAATCGGAAGGACGCACAAGGATCTACCGTTTCAACCCCAGGTATTCCTTCCTCAACGAGTTAAAGGCGCTGCTGAACAAGGCGCTGACGTTCTATCCCCCGGAAGAGCGGGAACGGCTCACGGTGGTCCGGCGCCGGCCCAGGCGACAAGGCAAGCCGTTGTGAAACCCATCGGGAACATGACACGCCTGGAACTTGCGGGCCTCGTGTCCTCCGCGTTTCAAAAAGCCGGCATCGACGTTGTTCTCTCCGGCGGATCGTGCGTATCAATATACAGCCGGGAAAAATATGTCTCCATGGATCTCGATTTCGTCAATGCGGCTTTCACAAAACGAGATCGCATTTCAAGGGTGATGGCGTCGCTGGGATTCCATGAAAAGAACCGCTACTTTCGGCATCCCGATACCGATCTGCTCATCGAGTTCCCCCCCGGCCCTCTTGGCGTCGGCGAGGAACCGGTGAAACGAATCGATGAGATTCAGACAGGGGCCGGCGTACTGCGAGCTATTTCTCCGACGGATTGTGTCAAAGACCGGTTGACCTGGTACTATCATGACAAGGACACCGAATGTCTCCGGCAAGCGGTCCTTGTCGCCCACTGCACCCCGATCGATCTCAAAGAAATAGAACGCTGGTCAAAAGTTGAAGGCATGAGCAACGAGTTTGCCCGCATCAAGGTTCAACTGCAGAGAAAGAAGGCCTCATCTGCCAGCCGGGATTGATCTGTAAAACACAAAACACTTCAGGCGCCATCGTCAGGTTAACCCCAACGCATGCCTTCAACCCAGCAAAGACTGGATCAGCTTCTCGTCGCGCGCGGCCTGGCGGAAAGCCGCGAGCGGGCGCAGCGGCTTATCCTGGCGGGAAAGATACGGATCAAGGGCCAGGTGGCCGACAAGCCCGGGCGGCGCGTGGCGGCGGACGCCGCCGTGACCGTGGAAGCCGGCGCGCGCTTCGTCGGGCGCGGCGGCGAAAAGCTGGAGCACGCCTTCGGGGTCTTCCAGCCCGACGTCCGGGGGCTGGTGTGCCTGGACGTCGGCGCCTCGACCGGCGGGTTCACGGACTGCCTGCTACAGCACGGCGCCGCCAGGGTCTATGCCGTGGACGTCGGCGCCGGGCAGCTGCACGGGAAGCTCCGGAACGACCCGCGCGTGGTGGTCATGGACAGGGTCAACGCCCGCTACCTGCGGCCCGCCGACCTGCCGGAGCCGGCGGCCTTTGCCGCGGTGGACGTGTCGTTTATCTCTTTGACAAAGGTCCTGCCCGCGGTTAAAGATATCCTCAAAGCAGGCGCCCGCATCGTCACGCTGATCAAGCCGCAGTTCGAGGCCGGCCGCCGGGAGGTCGGGCGCGGCGGCGTCGTGCGGGATCCGGAAGTACGCCGGCAGGCGGTCGAGCGCATCCGCGCGTTCGGCGAGTCCGGGCTGGGCCTGCGCTGGCTGGGCTGCTGCGAATCGCCGCTGCTCGGCCCGGCCGGCAACGTGGAGTTCCTGGCATATTGGGAAAAGGCAAGCGGTTAGGAGGTTCAACGGTTCACGGTTTCCCGTCGCCCGCTGCGGGCAAGGGACCACTTGCTCCAGGCGCACCAGCGCCTGGGAGCGACGTGGCAGGGCCCTTCGATGCGCGGGGTAAAGTTTAGGGCTTGCCCCGCATTTCGCGGGGTTCAGGATTCAACCCGGAACACAGAACACATGAGTTTCAGAAAATGAAAACCCTCGGCATCTTTGCCAACTGCGACAAGCCGTCGGCGCCGGCCGTCCTGCGCCGTCTGGAGCGCGCGGCGAAACAGCTCGGCTTCCGGCTGGCGGCGGCGGAACCGGCGGCCGGCCTGCTTCGATCCGCGGTCCGCGCGGAATCGGCGGCCCTTGTCCGCAACATCGAGGCCCTCCTGGTCCTGGGCGGCGACGGCACGATGCTGAGCGCGGTCCGGCTTCTCGGCGGACGCGACATCCCCGTCCTGGGGGTCAACCTGGGCAGCCTGGGATTCCTGACCAGCGTGGCCGAGAAGGATCTCGGCCGCGCCCTGGCCTGCCTGGCGCGCGGGCGCTTCACCACCAGCCGCCGGACCCTGATTGACTGCGTCGTGCGCCGGGGCGCGGCCGTTCTCAGCCGCACCCGGGCCTTGAACGACGTCGTCATCGAGCGCGGCGCCTCCTCCCGGATCGTCACGCTGGACCTGGAGGTGGGCAACGAGAACGTCTCGGCCTACATGGCCGACGGCCTGATTGTCTCCACGCCCACCGGCAGCACCGGGCACTCGCTCTCGGCGGGCGGCCCGATCCTGCTCCCCGAGAGCCGGTCGCTGGTCGTCAGCCTGATCTGCCCTCACACCCTCAGCACGCGGCCGCTGGTGATCCCGGACGGCAAGCGGATCGTCATCACCGTGGCCAAGAGCACGGGCCCCCTGCAGCTCTTGGTGGACGGGCAGGCGGGCGAGCCCCTGCGCGTGGGCGACCGGGTCGAGGTCCGGCGCAGTCCGCGGCAGGCGCGCTTCATCCAGCTTCCGGACTACAGCTACTTCTCGGTCCTGCGCCAGAAACTTCACTGGCGCGGGTCGGCCCTGGCGTAGGCTCCAGCCTCATTTCGCCCGGCAGGCGAACACCCGGTACGGGAAGTTGAAGTTGAAGCCGGTCGGGGTGAGCTGGAACAGGTCGGGCCGGCCGGAGCAGGTCCGCACCAGGTCGGCCCGGATGTCCGCGAGGCGATCCGCGGAAACGCCGTAGCGCAGGGCGAGGGCCTCCGAGGTCATGCCGAGCGGCGGCACGGGGAAATCCCCGGCGACCTCGAACCCCGCCTCCGCCAGCAGGCGCAGGAACGGCTCCCGCGCCGGCGCCCACTTGTCGACCCCCATGTACTCGAAGAGCACGTCCAGCGCCAGGGCGCCCTCGAGGTCGTCCACGCAGCCGGACTGGTGGACGAACCATTCCCCCGGCTTGAGCTGGGCGCGCAGGTGGGCCAGCCAGGGCTTCTGCCCGGCGAGGCCGCCGTATTGCAGGACCGACCGGCAGATCAGCATCAGGCTTTCCGATGCGTTCACCACCTCGGCGCGCCGGAGAGTGAGGATCGAGCCCTTTCGCGGCGTGAGGCGCGGGTGCCGGCACTCGGCCAGCTGGGCGTCGGATTCGTCCAGGTTGACCAGCCGGATGCTTTGCTCCAGCCCCGCCTCCAGGAGCAGTTCGAGGATGAAGCCGGTGCCGCCGCCCAGGTCCACGATCGCGGATGGCGGATGGGCGCGCGCAGTGCGCAGGATCGCGGCGACGTAATCCCGGGCCATGGCCCGGTCGCCGAAAAAGCCCTTATAGTGCGCGCCCCACTGTTTCCCGTGAAGGTGCGCCTCGCGTTGGACGATTTTGTCAGCCATGTCCGCAGGCCTTGGCGCGCACGTTCCCGACTCCTAAGGCGGCCCCTGTCATCCTGAACGGAGCGCCCAGCCATGGGCGGGTCCGCGTTGGCGGCAAGGACATCCTTCCTGCCGTTGTCTCCGATCGAGATTCCTCTCCCTCGGCTGACGGATCGGAATGACCAAGGGCTCATCGGCGGCGTTATGGATGGCGCTGAGTATTTTCGGCGGCGGCGGCGCGTCAACCGTCCGGATCAGCGCACGGGGACAAAGCCAGCGCCCGCGCCGCCGAAACACGCGGTCCGCAGGCCGTACCCGCTCCCGGAGCATTCCGCGCCCCAGACCGCATCGGACTCGCGGAACACGGCCGGATCGCCCAGGCCGTCCCCGTCGAAATCCACTCCCAGGGCCAGCATCCCCGGTCCGCCGAACACCGTGCCCTCGATCCGCCCGGAGCGCGACAGCTGCATCATCCAGTGCCCGGTCTCCCCGTTGCAAACCGCCGGGTCCACCCGCCCGTCCCCGTCGTAATCCCCGCAGACCGCTTCATAGCCCGGCCCGCCCAGCGCCACGTAAAGCGGATCGCAGCCGCAGGTTGTCGAGCGCCGAATGAACCACGAGCCGGAATCGGCCTGGTAGACCGCGAGATCGGCCTTGCGGTCCCCGTCGTAATCTCCCGGCGCCGGCCGGAACCCGCCGCCGCCAAACCCGGTCAGCCCGTCCGCAACGTAGTTGCTTCCCGACAGGCGATACAGCCACGTGCCCGACGTCTCCGCGTACACCGCCGGGTCCGCCCGACCGTCGCCGTCAACATCGGCCATCACGGCCTCGAAGCCCGCGCCGCCCAACCCCGCGGCCGCCGCCAGGGCATACCCGCTGCCGGACAGCCGCGCATAAAGGATCGCCGCCGTTGTGTCGTAGACGGCGGGGTCGGCCTTGCCGTCGCCGTCGAAGTCGGGGGCCAAGGCCGGCCACCCCGCGCCGCCCAGGAGCAGGCTAGCCAAAGCGTAGCCAGAGTCCGACAAGAACACGAACCACCCGCCGCCGACCGGATCGTACAGGGCGGGATCGGATTTCCCGTCGCCGTCGAAATCGTTGCGTTGGCATGACACATAGACCCCCGCCACGGCGGACGTCCGGCCGGGGTCGACGAAAACGGACTGAGCCGGCGGGGTCCGGAAGCCGGGCAGGTCCGAAAACGCGACGGTATAATAGCCGGCCGGCGCCGCGGCCACGGTCACCGAGCCGCTGCCGCCGCGCGGCCCGGCATAGCCGGCGGGCGGCGCCACCAGCCGCCAGGCGGCGTTGGTCCGCGACGTTTCAATGGCCAAAGCGCCCAGCCGGGACGGGTCAGGCACCCGTGCGAAGGAAATGAAGGAAAGGCCTGCCACGCCGCCGGCGGGGGTTTGCTCGATCCACTCGTCGCCTCCCGCCGGGAAGCGATAGATGAACCCACCGCCCCAGTTATCAGACACGGCCCAGACGTTGCTGCCGTCGGGACAGCAGATGCCCATGGTGGCATAAGCCGTCGAGAGCGTCCCGACCTGCCGCCAGGACCGGCCGCCGTCCCGCGTGCCGACGACGTAGGAATCAATGGCCACGAAGACGCGGGAGGCGTCCACAACGGACAGCTCGTTGGCGTGATACAGGGCGTTATACTGGGTCTGCCAGGTCGCCCCGCCGTCGGTGGAACCGATCACCATCCCCTCGCTGACGCCATGGAAGCCCACCGCCCAGAGCCGCAGGGCGTCGGCGGCGGCAATGCCGAGGATGTTATCCATGTTGGTGGCATCGCCGCCGGACTGGCGGACCCAGGTCAGGCCGCCGTTGGTCGTATGGAGGATCGGCGCGTAGCCATCCTGCTTGTGTCCGGCCGCCCAGGCATGGTCGGCGTCCAGCGCGGTGAGGCCCTGCAAATAATTGGTGAACCCGGTCGGACTCCGGTTCTGCCAGGTCCGGCCGCCGTCGGCCGTGCGCAGCACGACCCCGTCGGCGCCGCTGGCCCAAACCACGTCGCGGCCGCAAGTGACGACCTTATCCAGGTAGAAGTCGCCGACGGTCTCGCGGCTGCCCTGGCGGAGCCAGGTCAGGCCGGCATTGGTGGTCAGGTAGATCGCGGAATAACCGCCCGCGTTCACGCCGACCGCCCAGGCCGTTTGGGCATCCACGGCGGCCACGCCGTTCAGGTCGGCATTCGCCAGTGTATTCGTATCGCCCTGCCGGCTCCAGTCGGCGCCGCCGTTGGCGGTGTACAGGAGGGTACCGTAGCCCCCGGCGGCCCGGCCCGCGGCCCAGCCGGTGAGCCCGCTCCCGCCCTGGGCGCGGGCCAACAGGGCGAAGGCCAGGAAAGTTGCAGCGGAAATAAACAGCCGGGCAGACGCCATGACTTCTCTCCTGTTTCGCTTGGAACTGACGCTTGTGCCGGGCGTCACGCCGGGGATCGAGACCGGCGCCGGCTCACGGGACCGGCCGGTAGCCCGGTCCGGCGAAAAAGCCGACTGTCACCTGGTACCGGTTGCCGGACAGCATGGCGCCCAGGGCGCCCGTGGCCTGGTCATACATGACAAGATCGGCCTTGCCGTCGCCGTCGAAGTCACCGGCCGCGGGAAGATATCCCGGCCCGCCGAAGCTGAAGCCTGTCGGCGCGTATCCTTCGGCCGAGAGCAGGATCTGCCAGTTTCCATCCGACTCCCGGTAGCAGGCCGGGTCGGTCCGGCCGTCGCCGTCGTAATCGCCCGGCGCCGGGGTGTAACCCGGCCCGCCGCAGGACGCCATGGACAGGGCATAATTATTCCCGGACAACTGCACGCCCAGCAGGCCGTCGGACTCCCGGTACACGGCCGGGTCGGCCAGGCGGTCGCCGTCGAAATCGCCGCGGACGGGGACGCAGGCCGCATCCCCGAACTGGAGGGTGGCGACCTGGCAGACGGGGATCCTGAGGATCATCCACAGCCCCGTTTCCGGATCGAACACGGCCGGGTCGGCCAGGCGATCGCCGTCGAAATCCTGGGAAACGGGAGTCGCCCCGCCGCGCCCGAACGGAAAGACCGCCTCGGCATACTCCAGCAGCGACAGCCAGACGCACCAGAGTCCCGATCCGGCGTCATGCACGCACGGATCCATCTTGCCGTCGCCGTCGAAATCCGCCAGGAACGGCGCGCAGTCCGGCCCGCCCAGGACGAATTCGACCGCCCTCGGCGGCGCGGTTTGGCCGCCCGCTTGGCGCCAACGCGCCTGGTTGGAAAGCCGCGCTTGCCAAACGCCGGAGCTTTGGTCGTAGAGGATGATATCCGAGATCCCATCCCCGTCCAGATCGCCGGAGGGCAACTGGCGGCCGATGTCCTCTGCGAGCCCGGCGCAGAACGTCAACCAGAAGATGCCCTTGACGTAAGCCAGCGGCGCGGCCGCCCCGTGGTAGCTGCCCATCTTGCTTTTCAGCCACTCGACGAACTCGCTGAGGGGCCAGGTGTTCGCAAAGGTGTCCAGGCTCACGTGGGGCGCGTTCCGGGCCTGGAAGGCGTTGAAGGCGTTCGTGGAATTGCCGTAGGGCACCAGGTCGTCCTTGGGGCAGTGAAACAGGCGCAGCTGCATCTGCGGCGTCCAGGCGTGGTAGGCGTCGTTGGACGCCAGGACCCGGCACACCGCGCTGGCGGTATTGGAAAGCGCAGCGACATAGGCGCCGGTCAGGATACTGCGCGGCCCGACATAGGGGGTGGCCTTGAAAATGAGATTGTTCATCTCGGCGCCGGTATTGGTGCCGGCCAGGCACATCCACTGCAGTTTGCGGGCGAAGCCGGGCTCGCCGGGGACCGACGCCTTGACCGCGTTGCTGAACGCGAACACCGGGTCCCGGCCGGCGTAGACCGAATCGTAGCCGTTGACGACGTAGGGCAGGAAATAGGGAGAATTGAAATTGGTGTCCGCGGTCAGCATGACCTGGCGCATGGTGTCGGAGAGCGAGTAGGGTCCATCCAACCCGGCGACCCCCCCGATCCTGGGGAACTCGTTGGTGTAGCGGGTCTGCAGTTCGCGGGCCGCCATGACGGTGGCGTAGCCGCCTTCCGAGTAGCCGGTCAGGAACACCCGCCCGTCCCACTGGGCGTAGGTGTCCGGGTGGGCGGCGATGTGCTCGCGGACCGCGAAGAGCAGGTCCACGACGGAGTTGGCCAGCGACTCGGTGCAGTAGGGATGGGCGTTGGTATTGACGCCCATGCCGGGATAGTCCGCCAGCGCCACGGCGTAACCCATCTGGGCGAAGAGGGTGCCGAACGGGACCGTGAACTGGGCGTCCGCCCACATGTTGGTCATGTTGAACAGCGAGGGCGACATCCGGCGCTCGATCTGGGTGGGGTGCTGCATGGCCAGCAGGGGCACCTCGCCCAACAGGCCGTAGATTTGGGGCAGGATGGCCAGGCCCGTGACCGGGATCCGCTCCCCGTTTGCGGTGGTGGTCCAGTAATCGATCTTGACGTACTCCACCAGCCGGGGGTCGTGGAGCAGGTCGTGCAGGACGTAACAAATCCATTCCCAGAGTTTTTGGAGCCAGCCCTGATCCTCGAGGTCGGCCGCGTCGAGGTAGTGTTGCAGGCTGTCCATCAGGGTGTCGTAGCTGACGGCGCCGAGGGGTTCGGCCCGGATCAGGGTCGGCGGGGAGCTTTCCTGGGCGGCCCACACCGCATGAGAAGCCAGGGCCATCATCCCAACCGCCGCGCAGGCAAAAAGACGAGCCGTGGCCGTCATCGCGTCTTCCTCTCTCCATGCTCCCGGAAACATCGCCGGGAGACCAGATTCCCAACCCCTGTGGTCATCGCCCCGCTAGAAACGCGTTGAACGCACCCCGCCCCGGGTGGTGGAGTTCAAGACAGAAATCATAACACCATAGGTTTCCTTGCGCAAGATCGCCCCGGCGTTGGCCTGAGGCAGGGGGGAGGACTGTCGCCGCCGAACGCCCCGGGACTTCCGCAAATGCCCGGCGCGGCGGCAATCCCACGACGGAGATGGCGTGAAAAGATCGCGTCCAGACGGTCCGCAGGAATGCGGACCCTCCCAAAGCCTGCGCCCCCGTCGTTTGCGGGTGTCTGCTGGCCAGGGTGACAACTCCGGTTGCGGGCTTGGCGCCGCGTGAGAAAGCTTGCGTCCGGCGGGAGCCGTTTCCTATAATGGCCGCGCACCAAGTTTGGCGCCGCCGGCTCGCCGTCCGGAGCGGCCCGAAATCAGGAGTTTATGATCGCCTGCCTGCAACCTGAAACATATCAGCGGACGCTGCAGCGCCTCCAACGCCGGCTCAGGCGCGAGCCCCCGCCGGACGTTTCCGAACCGCCCCTGCGCGCCGAGCTGTTCGGCCTGGAGCAGTTCGACCGCCACGGGGAAACCCTGGCCGCCGCCCACGACCTCGATCCCCGGCCGGGGCGTGAGTGCCTGCTGCCGAGGCTGGCCGAAAACGCGCGCATCATCCGCCATGCCTACGACATCGTGGCCGGAGAGGTCCGCGCCGGCCAGCAGATGACGCCGGCCGGCGAATGGCTGCTGGACAACTATTACCTCGTCGCCGAGCAAATCGAGATCGCGCGGATGCATCTGCCCCGCGGCTACAGCCGGGCCCTGCCCCGGCTGCGGACCGGCCCCCTCAAGGGCTTCCCGCGCGTCTACGACCTGGCCCTGGAGCTGGTCTCGCACACGGACGGCGGCGTGGACGCCGACAACGTCACCCACTTCGCGCGCGCCTACCAACGCGCGCGCCCCCTGAAACTCGGCGAGCTCTGGGCCATCCCCATCATGCTCAGGCTGACGCTGCTGGAAAACCTGCGGCGGGTCGCCTATCGCATCGCCTGGCGGCGGCAGCACCGTGCTCTGGCCCTCGAGTGGGCCCAGCGCTTCGTCGCCATCGTCCACAAAGACCCGCGCCTGTTCGTGACCGAACTGGCCGACTTCGTTCGGGCCAACCCGCCCCTGACGCCGCCGTTCATCGCCGAGCTCTACGCCAATATCGAGGGGGTGCACTCGGTCGTCGGCCTGGCCGTCAACTGGATCGAGCAGGAGCTGTCCCAGCGGGGGCAGACGATCGAGCTGATCCAGCAGGCGGAAAGCCAGGACCAGGCGGCTGACCAGGTTTCCATCGGGAACACCATCACCAGCCTGCGGACCCTCAACGCCATCGACTGGCGGGCGTTCGTCGAGGACCTCAGTGCCACCGAGGCCGTCCTGCGCGGCGATCCCGCCGGGGTCTATGCCCGCATGGACTTCGGAACCCGGGACCGCTACCGACACGTGGTGGAAGCCCTGGCCAAGAAGAGCGATCAAGCCGAAGAAGCCGTGGCGGCCACCGCGGTCAGGCTGGCGGCGGCGCGCGTGGCTTCCGCCGCCGCGGACCCCCGTGAACGGCACGTGGGGTATTTCCTGATTGACCGCGGGCTGGACGAGCTCCGGCAGGCGGTCGGCCATCGTCCCGGCGCGTGGCGGCGGGCCGGGCGGGCGTTCTCCCGCCGGCCGCTCGGGATCTACCTCCTGCTGGCGGGCGGACTCGTAGCGCTTTTGGCCGCGCCGATCTGCCGGCAGCTGCTGCCCTGCCTGCCGGCGCACCCCGGCTGGCGTCTGGCGGCCGCGCTGCTGGTCCTGCTGGCGGTGTCGCGTTCAGCCCTGCTGCTGGCCAACTGGTTGGCGACGCTCCTGGTTCCGCCGCGCCGCCTGCCGCGGCTGGACTTCTCCAAGGGCGTCCCCGCCGAGCACCGCACGGCGGTGGTCATTCCCACCCTGATCGATTCGGCCCCGGGCCTGCGCCGGCTGGTGGAGCACCTCGAGCTGCATTACCTGGCCAATCGCGAGGCCAACCTGCTCTACGGTCTGCTGCTGGATTTCCCGGATGCGCCGGAAGCGGAACGGCCCGGGGAAGCCGCCCTGCTTGAAACAGCGGTGACAGGCATCCGGAGGTTGAACGCCAAATACGAGCCGGCCGCCCCCTTTTTCCTGCTGTTCCGCCCCCGGGAGTGGAATCCGGCCGAACGGATCTGGATGGGCCGCGAGCGCAAGCGCGGCAAGCTGGAGGCGTTCAACCGCCTGCTCCGCGGGGCAGGCCGCGGCGCCTTCCCGGTTGGCGAGGGAAACCTGGACGCGCTGAGCTCGATCCGCTATGTCATCTCCCTGGACGCGGACACCCAGCTCCCGCCGCAAACCGCCTTCAAGCTGGCCGGAACGCTGGCGCACCCGCTGAACCGCCCCCGACTCGATCCCGCCACCGGACGGGTGACGCTGGGTTACGGCGTCTTGCAGCCCCGCCTGGGGGCCAGCCTGGTTGGCGCCCGGCATTCCCGGTACGCGCAGCTGTTTGCCGGCGAAACGGGCCTGGACCCCTACACCCGCGCGGTGTCCAACGTCTACCATGATCTCTGCGGCGAGGGCCCGTATTTCGGCAAGGGGATTTACGACGTCGAGGCCTTCGACACCGCGGTCGGCCGCCGCTTTCCGCCCAACCGGATTCTCAGCCACGACCTCATCGAGGGCGGCTATGCCCGCTGCGGATTCGTCAACGACGTGGAACTGATCGAGGATCCCTCGCCCTCCACCCTGGCCGATGCCCGCCGCCACCACCGCTGGATCCGGGGCGACTGGCAGATCGCCCGCTGGCTGCTGCCGACGGCGCCCGGCCCGGACGGCCGGCGAACGGCTAACCCGCTCGGGGCGCTGGCGAAGTGGATGATCTTCGACAATCTTCGCCGCAGCCTGGTTCCGGCCGCTCTGCTGGCGGCCTGGTTCCTCGGCTGGACAGCGGCGCCGGGCGCGGCGGCGCGCTGGACGGCCTTGTTGCTCGGCGTCTATTTTCTGCCCAGCCTGGCCCGGACGATCCGCGCGCTGCTGGTCAAGGCCCGCCACGCCGCCTGGTCCGCGCACCTCCGCCACGTCCTGGCCTGCGAAACCCGGACCTGGCTGGCGGAAGGCCTGGAGCTGAGCCTGCTCCCGTTCCAGGCCGGCGTGAACCTCGACGCAATGTTGCGTTCGGGCTGGCGGCTGGCGGTCAGCGGACGCCGGCTCCTGGAATGGAAAACGGCGGCGGAGACGGCCCGGACCGTATCCGGCCGGCTGGCGGACTGCGCGCGCAGCCTGTGGCTGGCGCCGGCGACGGCGCTGGGCGCCGGGCTGATCCTGGCGGCCGCCGACGCCTCCGGCTGGGTGCTGAACGCCCCGCTGCTGGCGCTGTGGCTGGCCGCCCCGATCGCGGCCTGGCTTACCGCCGGCCCCCCGGGCCGGCCGGCGGCGCCGCCGGCGCCCGGCCAGATCTTGTTTCTCCGGAACCTGGCGCGGCGCACCTGGGCTTTCTTCGAAGCGTGCGCGGGCGAGGAGCACCACTGGCTGCCGCCGGACAATTTCCAGGAAACGCCGTATCCCCATGCCGCGCCGCGCACCTCCCCGACCAATATCGGCCTGGCACTGGCCAGCGCCCTGGCCGCCCACGACTTCGGCCACCTCTCCACCGGCAACCTGGTCGCCCGCACCGGAAGGGTCCTGGACACCATGGGCAAGTTGGAGCGCCACCGGGGCCATTTCTACAACTGGTACGATACCCGCACCCTCGCCCCCCTGCGCCCGCTTTACATTTCCACCGTGGACAGCGGCAACCTGGCCGGGCACCTGGCCACCCTGGCCGAGGGCCTCCGCGAACTGCCGGCCGCGCCGATCCTGCCGCCGCAATGGCGAACCGGCCTGGCGGATACCGTCCGCCTACTGCTCGAAGAAACCGGGCGCGGCAGCACCGGAACCCGCGAGGCGGACGCGGCGCGGCTGCCGGACGCCGCCCGGGACGCCCTCCGCCGGCAAGCCGCCGACCTCGACCGGATGGCTCCCTCCCTGTCGGCCGCGCACGGGGTGTTGGCGGATTTCCTTGCCCTGCTCGACCGGCTGGAATCCGGCGTTGAGCCCCCCGGACAAAACGACGAAACGTCTTTCTGGCTCGCGGCGCTGCGCCGGCAGTGCGCCGATCTCCTCGGCGATCTCCGGTATCTGGTCCCCTGGCTGGACGAGCCGGCGGGATCGGCGGAGGCGGCCGCCGGACCGGGCGGCCGCCTGCGCGCCCTGCTGTTGGCGGAAGTCACTCCGGCAACGACTCTCCGGGAACTGGCCGCCATGGTCCAGCGCCTGGCGCCGCGCCGGGCAGCCCTCCGCCGGGAATGCCCGGAGGATCCCGGGTCGGACAAGTGGGACGCCCTACTGGCACTCGCCGGCGACCGGGCCTCCGAGCGCATGGAAGCCCTCGATGATCTCGTCGAACGGTGCGAGGACTTTGGCGCGATCGAGCTGGCCTTTCTCTACGATCCCCAGCGCCGCCTGATGTCCCTGGGATACAGCCTGGAGACCCGCCGCTGCGATCCGGGTTACTACGACCTGCTGGCCTCGGAAGCGCGCCTCTGCAGCTTCCTGGCCGTGGCGCGGGGCCTGCTGCCGCTCGAGCACTGGTTCCACCTCGGCCGCCAGTTGGCCGCCGGCGACGGGTCGCCGGCGCTGGTCTCGTGGAGCGGATCGCTCTTCGAGTACCTGATGCCCCTGCTGGTCATGCCCAGCTACCCCCACACCCTGCTGGACCAGTCCTGCCGGGGGGCAGTCCACCGTCAGATCCGCTACGGCCGCCGCCGGCGCGTCCCCTGGGGCTTCTCCGAGTCCTGTTACAACCAGGTGGATTCCCAGATGACCTATCAATACCGGGCCTTCGGCGTGCCCGGCCTGGGCCTCAAGCGCGGGCTGGCCGACGACCTGGTGGTGGCGCCCTATGCCGCCGTCATGGCCCTGATGATGGCCCCGCAGGAGGCCTGCCGCAATCTCCTGGCCCTGCCCCCCCTGGGACTGCTGGGCCGTTTCGGGCTTTACGAGGCGGCCGACTTCACCCCCAGCCGCCTGCAGAGCGGCGAGCGGTTGGCGGTGGTCAAGACCTTCATGGCCCATCACAGCGGAATGAGCCTGCTGGCCCTGGACGCCATCCTGAACGGGCAGCCGATGCAGCGCCGGTTCCTGGCGCACCCGCCGTTCCGGGCGGCGTCCCTCCTGCTCCAGGAGCGCATCCCCGTGGCCGGCGCCAAGTCGCCCTCCGGCGGCAACGTGGCGGAAACCCCGGAACGCAAGCCGGCGGGCGCGGCGGCCGGAACCCTTTCCCGCACCTTCACGACGGCGGCCACCCCCCTGCCCGAAATTCACCTGCTCTCCAACGGACGCTACCACGTGATGGTGACCCACGCGGGGGGCGGCTACAGCCGCTGGCAGGACCTGGCCCTGACGCGCTGGCGGGAAGACCCGACCCGCGACAACTGGGGTTTCTTCTTTTACCTCCGGGATGCGGACTCGGGCCGCGCCTGGTCCACCACCTGGCAACCCATGAACCGCCCCCCGGACCGCTACGCGGCCACCTTCTCCCAGGGGATGGCGGAATTCCACACCACCCGGGACCAGGTCGAGGTGCACACGCGGGTCGCGGTCTCGCCTGAAGACGACATCGAGCTGCGGCGGATGGTCATCACCAACCTTTCCCGCAAGAGCCGGACCCTGGAACTGACCAGTTACGCCGAGACCGTGCTCCTGGAACCCCGCGCCGAGGCCGGGCACCCGGTATACCACGGGCTCTTCATGCAGACCGAGCTGCTCCCCGGCAAGGCCGCGCTCATCTGCTCGCGCCGGCCGCGATCGGACCAGGAGCGCTGGCCCTGCCTGTTCCATGCCCTGATTGTCCGTGGCCCGGCCGCCGGGTCCTCCCCGCCCTCCTTCGAAACCGACCGGGGCCGCTTCGTCGGGCGGGGGCGCACGCCGGCCGATCCCCTGGCGCTCGCCGCCGCCGGCCCGCTGGCCAACAGCGCCGGCAACGTGCTCGACCCGATCGCCGCCATCCGCCGCCCGCTGCGGTTGCGGCCCGGCGAAAGCGTGGTGGTGGACGCCATCCTGGGCGTCGACAAGAGCCGCGAGGGCGCGGTGTCCCTGGCCGACAAGTACCACGACCACCGCCTGGCCGACCGGGTGTTCGACGTAGCCTGGACCCACAACCAGGTCCTGCTGCACCAGTTGCGGCTGGACGAATCCCAGGCCCAGATGTTCGGGCGGCTGGCGAGTTCTATCGTCTACTCCGACGCCCGCCTGCGGGCCAATCCGGGCATGATCGCCCGAAACCGCAAGGGACAATCCGGCCTGTGGAGCTACGGGATTTCCGGCGATCTGCCGATCGTGCTGCTGCGGATGAGCGACCTGGCCAGCCTGGATCTCGCCCGCGACCTGATCCACGCCCACGCCTACTGGCGACACAAGGGCCTGCGCGTCGACCTCGTGATCTGGGCCGAGGCTTTCTCCGGCTACCGCCAGAGCCTGCTCGACGCTATCGTTGGCCTGGTCCACGGCGGACCGGTGGGCATGCTGCTGGACCAGTCCGGCGGCATCTTCGTGCGCAACATCGAGCAGGTGCCCGAGGAGGACCAGCTCCTGATCCTGTCGTCCGCCCGGGTCATCTTCAACGACCGCTACGGAAGCCTGGCCGAACAGATCGAGCGCCGGACCGGCCGGGAACCCGACGCCGAGGAGCTGCTGCCGCGGCCGGAGCCGGCCCGGCCCCACCCCGGCGAGGAGGCGCTCCCGAAACGCGAGCTGATCTTTTTCAACGGCTGGGGCGGGTTCACCGGGGACGGGCGGGAGTACGTGACCCTGCTGTATCCCGGCCGGGTCACGCCGGCCCCCTGGGCCAACGTGCTGGCCAATCCCCAATTCGGCTCGGTGATCAGCGAGGCCGGCAGCGCCTACACCTGGTTCGCCAACGCCCACGAGTTCCGCCTGACCCCCTGGCACAACGATCCGGTCTCCGACGCGAGCGGCGAGGCCTTCTACCTCGGCGACGAGGACACCGGCCGCTTCTGGTCGCCGACGCCCTGGCCCGCCCGCGGCGCCACCCCGTATGTCTGCCGCCACGGACTCGGCTACTCGGCCTTTGAACACACCCAGGAACGCCTCTTCAGCGAGCTGTACACCTACGTGGGGGTCGAGGCGCCGGTCAAGTTCGTCGTCCTGCGCCTGCGCAACCTGTCCGACCGCGTTCGCCGCATCGCCGTCACCGGGTTCTGCGAATGGGTTTTGGGCGAAAGCCGCGAGCGCTGCGCGCCGCACGTGGTCACCCGTCTCGATCCCCAGACCGGCGCCATTTTCGCCCGCAACGCCTTCAACAGCGACTTCCCCGGGCACGTGGCCTTCTTCCATTGCAGCGAGCCGGACCGCAGCCTGACCGGCAACCGCGCGGAATTCATCGGGCGGAACGGCTCCCCGGCCTTTCCCGACGGGTTGCGGCGCAAGCAGTTGTCCAACCGGGTCGGGGCCGGGTTCGATCCCTGCGGCGCGATCCGCGCCCGCCTGGAAATCCCCCCCGGCCAGCAGCGCGAGGTGGTGTTTGTCCTGGGCGCCGCCCGCAACGAGGCGGAGGCCCGCTCGTTCCTGCGGACCTTCGGCGGGACCGACGGCGCCCGCCAGGAGCTGGAGCGCGTCTGGCAGTCCTGGAAACACCGGCTGGGCGGAATCTACGTCGAGACGCCGGACCCGGCGGTGGACTTCCTGGCCAACCACTGGCTGCTGTACCAGGTGCTGGCGTCGCGGTTCTGGGGACGCAGTGGCTACTACCAGTCCGGCGGCGCCTACGGGTTCCGCGACCAGTTGCAGGATTCCCTGGCCCTGCTGTTCGAGCATCCGGACCTGACCCGCCGGCATCTCCTGACCGCGGCCGCCCGCCAGTTCACCGACGGCGACGTGCAGCACTGGTGGCACCCGCCCTCCGGACGGGGCACTCGGACGCGCATCGCAGACGATGGCCTGTGGCTGCCCTACGTCGCCTGCCGCTACGTCGCCGCCACCGGCGACCGCGGCATCCTGGACGAGGCGATCCCCTTTCTCGAAGCCCGCCCCCTGGGCCCGGACGAGGACTCCGCCTTCGACCGGCCCCAGGTCGGCGAGCGGCGTGCCACGCTCTACGAGCACTGCGTGCTGGCGGTCCGGCGCGGCCTGGCCTTCGGACCCCGCGGCCTGCCGCTCATGCGGAGCGGTGATTGGAACGACGGTATGAACCGGGTCGGTCGGGAGGGCCGAGGCGAAAGCGTCTGGCTGGCGTTCTTCCTCCACGACGTGCTGACCGGGTTCGGGGCCCTGGCCGCCCGGCGCGGGGATAAAGCCACGGCGCAGCTTTGTTCCGGACACGCCGAGCGGCTCAAGCAAAACATCGAGACCCATGCCTGGGACGGAAGCTGGTACACGCGCGCCTTCTTCGACAACGGCACGCCGCTCGGCGCCGCCGAATCCCCCGAATGCCAGATCGATTCCATCCCCCAAAGCTGGGCCGTCCTCAGCGGCGCGGCGCCGGCGGAACGGGCCGCACGGGCCATGCAATCGGTCGCCGAGCGCCTGGTGGACCGCGACCTGGCCGTGATCCGGCTGTTCGATCCGCCCTTCGACCAGGCGCCCTGGGATCCCGGCTACATCAAGGGCTATATTCCCGGCGTGCGCGAAAACGGCGGCCAGTACACCCACGCGGCGGTCTGGGCGGCCATGGCCTGGGCGGGCCTGCAGCGCCCCGGCGAAGCCTGGGACTGCTTCAACCTGCTCAACCCGATCCGCCACGCGCTCTCGGCCGAGCAGGCCGCGGTCTACAGGGTGGAGCCCTACGTGATGGCCGCCGACGTCTACACCGCCAAAGGCCAGGAGGGCCGGGGCGGCTGGACCTGGTACACGGGGTCGGCCGGCTGGATGTACCAGCTGCTCCTCCGGGATCTGCTCGGCCTGCGCCTCGAGAGCGACCGCTTGATCCTCCGCCCGCTCGTGCCCGACGCCTGGCCCGGATTCAAAATCCATTACCGCTACCGCAACACCTTCTACCACATCCAGGTCACGCGCGTGGACCCGGGGGCGCAACAGGTCCGCCGGCTGGTCGTGGACCAGGTCGAGCGGCCCGACCTGGCGATCCCCCTGGCCGACGACCGGCACGACCATGTCGTCCAGGTGGAACTTCGCGCCTGACCTCGCCGGCTGCATTTTAGGCTTCCCACGCGCCCGGCAAGCGTGTAGAAACACGGTCCAACGATAGCGATTGGCTTGTTTCTTTTCAGCGGCATCGGAAAGGAGGCGTCCCATGGCCGATTGGTATTACCTGGTTCGGAACGAGCAGAAGGGGCCCGTGCCCAAGGATTTCATCTTGGACCTCGCCCGCGGCGGGCAGCTCCAGAGGACCGACCTGGTCTGGACCGAGGGCATGAAGGATTGGCTCCCGGCGGAAAGCGTGCCGGAGCTGGGTATCAAGCGCATCGTGCCGCCGGCCGGCAGCGCGCAGCCAACGGCACCCAGTTTTCCTAACATCAATATCCAAAACACAATTTCCAGTCCCATACTCAAGACCTCCGGATTGGCAGTCGCTAGTCTCGTCATGGGTATTCTCGGCGTTCTGAGTGGTTGGTTTTGTTGCGGTCTCATATTTCCCATTCTTGCAATCATTTTCGGCCACATGGCCTATTCACAGATCAACCGACAACCCAATGTCCTTTCAGGAAGAGGCATGGCAATCACCGGTTTTATTCTCGGCTATATAAGTTTAGTTGTATCGTTAATTATCATCTTTGTCTTTGGCGTTTTTTCGGCAATCATGGATGCCGCATCAAAACATATGTAATCCGAAAGCACGCCCTTGACAGTCGCTCATTCAAGTTTGGACTTATTCGGCCGTGAGAACGATTACTGACCCTCATAGTTCCGGGGGGGACCACCATGGCCGATTGGTATTACCTGAAAAACGGTGAACAGAAGGGACCCCTGCCCAGGGAATCCATCCAGGAACTGGCCCGCAGCGGACAGCTCCGGCGGGCAGACCTCGTCTGGACCGAGGGCATGAAAGACTGGCTCCCCGTGAAAAGCGTTCCGGAGCTGGGGATCAACCGCCTCGTACCGCCGGCCGATAGCACAATTCCAAGTTCAGAAGCCTCGGGACAAAGTGTTCCTAATTACTTGATGTGGTCTATTATTAGCAACCTTTGTTGTTTTCCTCCTACTGGCATTGTTGCGCTGATATATTCCGCAAAGTCGACCGCCGCGATGGATTTGGGAAATACCGAAATGGCTCTGATGTGTGCAAACAAGGCTAAAATGTGGAATTTCGTCAGTCTCGGGATTGGATTGTTATGGATGCTATTTTCTCTTGTCACAAATATTGTGTTCTTATCTCCTATTATTCAGTCAATGTTAAAAAACCTTCCGGCAGGCCAATGAATCGGTGTTGCATCAGTATAACACAAATCGACATTGGTTCAGCGAATCCGCCAGAATGACATCCCTCTTTCCCATTCCAAATCGATGTCGTTGGATTTCCGCGGCGATCTGCATCGCCTCCCTGCTAGGGCTGGGGATCCTGTTCCTGGTCAATCCCGCCGCCGCCGGCTGGATCCCGCCCTGCCCCTTCCACGCGCTGACGGGGCTGGACTGCCCCGGCTGCGGCTCCCTGCGCGCGATCCACAGCCTGCTCCACGGCCAATGGGCCCAGGCCCTGGCCTTTAACCCCCTGGCCTGTTTCTGCCTGCCCTTCATGGGCGCTTGGCTGCTCTGGCATGCCGCCCGGGCCGTCGCTGGCCGCGCCCCGGCCGTTCCCTTCATCCGTCCGACCCTGCTCTGGCTGGTCACGGCCCTGGTGCTCGCCTTCGGAGTGGCGCGGAACGCGCTGCCGCCGGGCGCGCCCGGCGGACCCCGTCAGGCGGAAACGGATAAAATAACGCTTGACCGTTTCGCCGGCTCGCTCAATAATCTTACCTGTCAGAATTTGTTTGGCCCATGGGAGCGTCGCTCCCCGTGAAGGAAAGGAGGGAACCCCTTTCCCGGCCGGTGACTTAGCCGGGGGACACCAGCCACCGTCGGCTCGTTGCAGTGTCGCAGGGTGCATCGATGGAAAGGAACACGCGATCATGAAACGAAACAAGGCGTTCGCGGCTCTCATGACGGTCTTGCTGGCTTTCGGCCTGGTGTCCGCCGCCTCGGCGGCGCCGTTCCAGCTCTCGCTAGTCACCCCGGTCCAGATCATCAGCTCGGATGCCCCGGTGCACGGCCTGGCCCTCAACCTGATCTACGGCCTGAACTCGGACGTCATCGGCGGCGACCTGGGCATGATCAACGCGGTCAGCGGCAATGACACCGGCTTCATGCTGGGCGGCATCAACTACGTCGGCGGCGACTGCGGCGCCCTGCAATGGGGCCTGTTCAACTGGGTCGGCGGCAACGTGGCCGGTGTGCAGGAGGCGTTGATCAACTGGACCGGCGGCGACGTGACCGGCGGCCAGGCAGCGGCGATCAATCTCACCGGCGGCAACGTCAAGGGCCTCCAGATCGGCTTGATCAACTACACCGGCGGCGACGTCGGCGGCAGCCAGATCAGCCTGATCAACGTGGCCGGGGATCTCCAGGGCTGGCAGTTCGGCGCGATCAACTACGCCATCGCGACCACCGGCTTCCAGCTCGGGGTGATCAACTGGACCGGCAAGCTCGACGGCCTGCAGATCGGCGCGTTGAACTTCGCCATGGAAAAGGAGTCCTGCTGGAAGTTCCTGCCCATCGTCAACGCGGGCTGGTAACCGCGGAGACGGGCGCCCCCGTTGCGCGGTCCGCCGCGCAACGGGGGTTTGCCGTTTAGGGCCGACATAAAGCCGTTTTTCCCGCTCCCTGGTTGCCGAGAGCCATCAGGGCCCAACCGCGACCGAAAATCTCCCGCGGAACACACGAAAATAACAGGCGATAGGATCCGAACAGCAAAACAAATCCTTGCGGATACCCCTCCGCTATTCCGTGTTCATCCGTGTGTTCCGTGGGCAATCGTCTTCTCCGTAACATTGTGTCATGTTTACACGGAAG
>CAZVVD010000064.1:0-21717 GCA_964630555.1 uncultured Verrucomicrobiota bacterium
CGACCTCGCCGTTGCCGAGCTTGGTCTTGGTCTGGCCCTCGAACTGCGGCTGCGGCACCTTGACGGAGACCACGACCGTGATGCCCTCGCGGATATCATCGCCGGTGAGCGCCTCCTCATTGCTCTTCTGCAGGTTGTTGTCGACGATGTACTTGTTGACGGTGCGGGTCAGGGCCGAACGGAACCCGCTGAGGTGGGTGCCGCCCTCGATGGTGTTGATGTTGTTGACGTAGCAGCTGATGGTTTCCGTGTAGGCCTCGGTGTACTGGATGGCGATGTCGAGGGTGACGTCGTCCTTCTCCTTGGTGAAGGCGACGACCTTGGGATGCAGGGGATTCTTGTTGCGGTTCAGGTGCTCGACGAACTCGACAATGCCGCCTTTGAACTTGAAACTCTCCTCGCGGGCGGGCTCTTCCTGCGAAAAATGGATCTCCACCCCGCGGTTCAGGAAGGCCAGCTCGCGCAGGCGCGCCGCCAGGATGTCCCACTCGAACCGGGGGGTCGAGAAGATGGCGGCGTCGGGAAAGAAGGTGACCTTGGTGCCCGTGCCCTTGGTCTTGCCGATCTTCGCCAGCTTGGTGGCCACCTTGCCCCGCTCGTAGCGCTGGTGGTAGACGATCCCGTCGCGCCGCACCTCGACTTCCATCCACTCGCTGAGGGCGTTGACGCAGGAGACCCCGACGCCGTGCAGGCCGCCGGAAACCTTGTAGCTCTTGTGGTCGAACTTGCCCCCGGCGTGCAGGACCGTCATGACGACTTCCAGGGCCGGCCGGTGCTCCGTGGCGTGCATGTCCACCGGGATGCCCCGGCCGTTGTCGTTGACGGTCACCGACCCGTCCGCGTTCAGGCGCACCTGGATGGCGGTGCAATGGCCGGCGAGGGCCTCGTCAATGCTGTTGTCCACCACCTCGAAGACGCAGTGGTGCAGGCCGCGGGCGGCGGTGTCGCCGATGTACATGGCCGGCCGCCGGCGGACCGCCTCCATGCCCTCCAGGACGGTGATCGTGGCGGCGTCGTAAGCGCCTTCCGCCGGCGCGGCCGCGGCGCCGTTCGGAACGTCGGCGGCCGCCTCCGGCTGGGCGCCGCCGGCTTCCGGTTCCTGCGGTTTTTTTGCGGACATAAAACCCCTTTATTCCCTTCCGCCAATAAAAAAATAGTGTACCCCTGCCGTCCGAAAAAGCAAGCTTTATTTTCAGAAAATCTGCCGGTCAAACGCGCCCAACTCCCGGGAGGGATTAAGTTATAACAATTTATAAAGCAATGGGTTAGACTTGTAATTTCCCGCCGCCGGGACGGGGCGTTTCGCGGCCCGCACCCCGCCCCGACCCGGCTCAGCTTTTCCGGGCAAATGAACAGCGGCCGATGGGCAGCCCCTGGCCCATGAACAGCAGCTCGAAATCGGTCCGCTCGTCGTCGAGCGGCTGGAAGGGCGGGATGGGCTCGAAGCGGGAATCTTGGCTGGCAATAGCCCGGATGGACTCGTAGTAGTCGAGGTGATCGGTGGCGACGTGCACGCCGCCGCCGGGGAGCAGCGTCCGTTCGAGTGCGCCCAGGAAGGCGGCATCGAACAGGCGATGGCGGCGGTGGCGGCGCTTGGGCCAGGGATCGGAAAAGAACAAATAATACGCGGCCACCGACCGCGGCGGGATCAGGTAATTGACGGCATAACGCGCCTCGACATACAGCAGGCGGATATTGGACAGCTTCCGGCGGCGGGCCTCCCGCTCCACCCGCTCCACCCGCTGGAGCAGGCAGTCGATCCCCAGGAAAGACACCTCCGGGTGACGCGCCGCCCGCGCCAGCAGGAACCGGCCCTTGCCGGAGCCCAGGTCCACCTCCAGCCGGTCCGGCCGGCGGCCGAAGACGTCGCCGATGTCCAGCGGCCCCAGCCAGTCAGAGGGAATCAGGCGAAGGCTGTCGTCGGATGGATCCATGATTCAATCCCGGCGGCGGGGCAGCTTTCTTATTGAAGGGCGGGAACGCCCACGCCTCGGTGGGCTTCCCGCCGAGTGCCGCAGAAGAATGCGGCGGGCAATCCGCAGAAGCAGACGTGCCCGCCCTACAATTCCTGTTCCGGATTGGCGGGAACGCCCAACGGGCTTCTCCGCCTTCGCTCTGAAGCAGAGCTATGGAGAACTTCTCACCAGCTGACCACACCCGTCAGCCCTGCCAGAACCGCGAGCGCGCCGGCCGCCGCCAGGTAGACGGCAAAGCCGCCCAGGGAATGCGTCCGGAAAAACTTCAGGCAGAAATGAATGGCCCCCAGGCTGACCAGGAAGCTGACCCCGAAGCCGACCCACGCCTGGAGCGGCGCGATCCCGGCCACCGGACCCTGCAGGATCTCCCGGGTCTGAAACACGATGGCGCCTGCGATGGCGGGCAGGGCCATGAAGAAGGCGAACCGCACGGCCGTCTCGCGCGGCTGGCCGCGGAGCAGTCCCCCCCCCACGGTCCAGCCGGACCGGGAGGCGCCGGGAAGCAGGGCCACCACCTGTAGGCAGCCGATGAGGAAGGCGTCCAGGAATCCCGGGCCGGACCCGGAAGGCCCGGCGGCGGGCCGGTCCCCGGCGCGCCGCCGGCGCCGTTCGCACAGCCAGAAGAAGAGCGCCGTGGCCAGCATGCTCAGGCCCACGCCGGACAGGTTCCGCGCCGACGCCTCGCTTTCCAGGAAGGGCTTGAGCAGCGGGCCGGCCGCGACCACCGGCAGGGTGGCGACCGCCAGGAGCCAGGGCAGGCGCCGGTACCAGGTGAAATCCGGATGCCGGGGATTCAGGTAGCCCCTGGCCACGGCCAGCCAGTCCCGCCAAAAATAGGACAGGATCGCCGCCAGGCTGCCGGCGTGCAGGAGGGTGTCGAACACCAGCCCGCCGTCGTCCGACCAGCCAAACAGGGCGCGTGCGATGACCAGGTGACCGGAGCTGCTGATGGGAAGGAACTCGGTGAGACCCTGGAGGCCGGCCAATACCGTGGACTCGAGGAGCGACATCGTTCACCAGCAGGGCTTGACCGGCGCATAGCTGGGATGGCCGAACAGGAACACCCCCTCCTGGGTGCCATCCAGGGTGCGGATATACCAGGTGCCGGTGGACTGCTCGTAGAGGGCAATCTCGGCCTTGCGGTCGCCGTTGTAATCGCCCGGGACCGGCGTGCGGCCGGGCCCGCCGTACTGGATCCCGCTGGCAATGGCGCGCTCGCGGCCCAGCGACCAGACATACCAGACGCCCGAGGCCTCGTGGTACACGGCCAGGTCGGATTTGCCGTCGCCGTCGAAATCGCCCGAGACCGGGGCGTAATCCCAGGCGCCCCAGTTGACGCCCCAGGCCAGGGTGTCGCCGGCGTGGGAAAGGATATACCAGTAACCCTGGCTGTTATGGTAAAGGGCGTAGTCGGCGATGCCGTCGCCGTTGTAATCGCCGGGCACGGCGGTGAAGCCGGCGCCGGCGAAACTGTCGCCATAAACCAGGATGCGGCCGAAGGTGTTCGCGACATACCAGAACCCGTCGGCGGCCGCGTACAACGCGCCGTCGTCATAACCGTCGCCGTCGTAATCGCCGACCACCGGCCGCTGGCCGGGCCCGCCCCAGGCGGCGTCCCAGGCCAGCGGCGTCCAGCGGGCCAGCGAGCCGATCCGCCAGCGGCCGGTCTGTTCGGCGTACAGGGCCAGGTCGGCCTTGCCGTCGCCGTCGTAATCGCCGGTCAGGGCGCGCCAGCCCGGCCCGCCGAACACCACGTTGGTGGCCAGCAGGACGCCGCGCTTGACGGAATAGACGTACCAGGAGCCGGAGGCCTCGTGGTAGAGCGCCAGGTCGGAATGCCGGTCGCCGTCGTAGTCGTTATGCGTGTCGAAGGAAACGCCGGATGCGGACCCCACCGCGCGGGCCGCGGTGGTCTGCAGCAGCGTCGGGTTGTAGGTCTGCGCGTTTTGGTTGGGATTGATTTCCAGCGCGTGCGCGGCCGCGTAGTTGTGCAGCTCCGAAAACTGGTATTCGCCGTCGCCGTTGTCGTCCACCGAGGAGTTGCCGCAGCCCCGGATCAGGAACCCCATGTACAGGCTGTAGTACCCATAGGTCTGGCTGGTCTCGTCGTACTTGCAGGCGGTCATGAAGGCGATGTTGGTTCCCAGGCCCTTGGGCGCCGCCAGCCCCTTCCGCCGGTAGGGCTCCGTTTGCAGCCGCAGGTATTCCGCCATGACCCGCTCCGCGAAGGGCCAGGTCGGCGCGCCGCCGGCGCTTAGCTGGTACATGCCCCCCGAGTAGCAGGCGTCCAGGATCACGATGATCCGCACGTCCGGCCGGAAAAACGTCAGGTCGGCCGCCAGCTCGGTGTCCGTGTAGTCGGCGTCGTAGGAGCAGAGGAAGGTGTTGGACAGGCTGCCCGAGTAGCCGCCGTGGCTGGAATGGGCGTACATCACCAGGTCGCCCGAGCCGCTCTGGGCGGCCATGGCGTGGAGCCGGTCCCGGATGGCGGTCTTGGTCGCCTGGGCGTCCAGCAGGGTCGTGAGATTGGTGGCCGCCCAGCGGTTGGAGGGGTCCCCCAGCAGCAGGATGTCCCGCAGGCCGACGGCGTCATTGGTGCAGGTGTCCAGCGGCGACGGTCCGTAGCCGTAGCTATCGAGGCCGACCAGCAACGCGCGCCGGTTCGAGCTCGTCCCGGACACGCCGCAGTAGCCGGGGTCGCTGGCGCTGAATTCGCCCGGCCCGCAGAGGTTCCGGCCCTGGACCTTGTAGTTGTAGCTCAGGTTGAAGACGACGTTGGAGTCCCGGTAGTAGGTGTCCGGGTGGTTGGTGATCAGCAGGGCGTAGGCGGTGCTGTCGGTGCTGGCGGTGCGCCAGAGGTCGTAGCGGCTGGCGTTGGTGGCCGCCTGCCAGCTGACGAGGATGTAGTTGGAGAACGTGCCGTCGCTGGCGGCCAGGCCGGACGGCGCCGCCGGCACGGCGCCGCAATAGCCCATGTCGGTGGTGCTGAAGGCGCTGGCGCCGTAGGCGTTGCGGGCTTTGGCCTTATAGGTATAGGCGACATTCTGGGTGACGCCGCCGTCCTGGTAATAGGTGTAGGTCGTGTTGGTCACCAGCCAGGCGTAGACCGCCGTGTTGGTCCCGTCGGAACGCCACAGGTCGTAGCCGCTGGCGTTGGTCACCGACTCCCAGGTGACCATGATGACGTTGGTATGGACGCCGTCGCTGGCCGACAGGATGGCCGGCGGGTCCGGGACCATGGCGGCGCTGGGCCCGCCCAGGGTCGTCATGCTGAGGGTGTAGCGTTTGGAGGAGCGGTCCTCCGCGTCCTTGCAAACCAGGGTATAGGTGCCGGCGGCGGCGCAGACCGTGGTGACCGACACGGAGGCTTGGTAGGGATCCACCGGCGCGGCCAGGCAGTTGCTGCCCGAAGGGTCGTACAGCTCCAGGCGCGGGTTCATATCGGCGTCGATCTTGGTCATGGTGAGGATATTGGTGTCGCCCACCTGGGCGGTAAAGCTGGCGACGTCGAGATCGCCGGGGTTGTTGATCGTGCCGGTGCGGGTTTCGCCGTTGATGATCGGGCCGATGTCCTGGTCGCTGGCGGCCACCTCGCCGGGCACGCGCGCCAGGGACACCGCGTAACCGCCCCGGGAATTGAACAGATCGTTATAGACAACCGTGTAACGCCCCGTGGCGGAAATCCAGGCGCTGACTTCCGAACGATATTCCGGGGGAAAATCAGCGGCCACCACGTTGCCCGCGGGATCGTACAATTTAATGGAAGAGACCAGGTCCACGGTAATCTGTCCCATGCGCAGAATCAACCGGCACGGATTGGTGACGGACACAAAGGCCGCATCCAAATCGGCGCCGACATGAATGGTTCCCGCCAGGGACTCCCCGCTTTCCAGGTTGCCGATGTCGGGGTCTTCCGTGCACAGGGGGGCGCTGGGCAACCGCAGCATGGAAATGCTGAAGGACAAGGTGTTGGAAATGGCGCTTAATGACGCCGGCAGCACGCAATCCGCCTCGAACCAGCTGAAATTAGTGACCGCCAGCGTGACGTCGTGAACCGTGAACTTATCGGACACGCTGGTCACGGCCACATGGCCGGGCCAGGTGTAAATGTTCACGTCGGGCACATGGGGATAGGACGTATCCTCGTTGGCCACCCGCACAATCACGACGTCGCCGCTGGTGGCTTGAAAATAAAACGGTTTGATCGGATAGTTCGTGGCGAGCGAGCCCGTCAAATACCGGCCGGATTCGAGGTCCGTTCCGCCCCACACCCCGAACGGCAGGCCGAGACTCAACGCGCCCAAGATCCCCGCGACGGCTCCGCGTATCCTGAAAGGCATCGCATAACTCCTTCGCGCTTGATGTTTTTAGAATCGCATATCCCGGCCGCGAGGTCAATATCCAATTCCGGCGGGTCCGGACCGCCGCCGATGCCGGCCAGGCGTTTTCGGCCCCCTTCCCCCAGAATCCGGGTCAGCCATTCGCATGTTGGCCTGCGCCGCCGGCGGCCTTGGGCGGGGAGGGCGATCTTTGGCGCAGGGGCTGGTGTTCTGTGCTTGCAGTTCCGCGGCGGGTCGCGCTACATTGCCTTGGTTGCTGCGTCCCGCGGGGCGGGAAACGCGGCGGACACCTCTGGTCCCTCGGGAGAATCCGATGCAAGGCTTGTGTGTCTGGCTGACCGTGGCGGCGCTGCTGGCGCCCTGGGCGGCGCGCGCCCAGGTGGTCGTTGAAAAACCCATGAGCGAGGTGTCCCTGCTGGACATGTCAGCCTTCAAAAGCCGGGCCGACGGCGCGCCGGAGCTGTTCCGCCGCACCTTGGAAGCGGATCTGAACCGCTCCGAGTACTTCAAGACCGTCGCCGGCGTCCGCGCCGAATATACCCTGGTCGGCGAGGTCGGGCTCGACGGCGGCCGGGTCGAGGCCCGCTGCGAGGCCTACAATGCCATCACCCGCGAACGCCACCTGAACCGGGCCTTCGCGGGCCCGGCGGCCGGCGCTCGCCGCCTGGCCCACCAGGCGGCCGACGCCATCGTCCTCGCCCTGACCGGGCGCCCGGGCATGGCCGCCTCCCGCCTGGTCCTGGTCGGAAACCGCACGAGCCACAAGGAACTCTACCTGTGCGACGCCGACGGTTCCAACCTCCGCCAGTTGACCCACGACAAGACCCTGAGCCTTTTCCCGAAATGGGGACCTGCCGGCGACCGGATCGTGTACACCTCCTTCCGCTCCCGGTTTTCGGACGTCTACCTGATCACCTTCAGCGGCGATGCCTGGAAAGGCCGGTCCATCGCCAGCTTTCCGGGGTTGAACACCTGCGCCGCGATCTCGCCCGACGGCCGCGACGTGGCCCTCACCCTCTCCAAGGACGGCAATCCGGACCTCTTCATCATGGAGCTCTCCAGCCGGCGCCTGACCCGGCTGACGTCCACCGCGCGGGCCGGCGAAGCCAGCCCGTCCTGGTCCCCGGACGGACAGCGGATCGCGTTCGTCTCCGATCGCTCCGGCGCGCCGCATCTCTACGTCGTGAACCGGTCCGGCGGCGAACCGCAGCGGGTCACCAGCGCGGGCTCGCAGAACGTCGATCCGGACTGGGGCGCCAACGGGTTCATTGCCTACAGCAGCCTGGCCGGCGGCCGCTACCAGGTGTGCATCCTGAACCCCGACACCCTGGAAACGCGCGCCCTGACCCCGGACGACGCCAGCTACGAAGACCCCTCCTGGGCGCCTGACCGGCGCCACCTGGCCTGCACCCGCACCCTGCGCTACCATTCCCGCATTTTTATCGTTGACATGATCACGCGTTCCTGTGTAGCTTTGCTGCCGGAATCGGCGGCGGGGGATTGGATGGCGCCGGGGTGGTCGCCCAAGTGAACGGGGATTTTTTTCAATCCAAGAGGAGGGTGCGATGAGACGGAATCGCTGGTTCGGTCTGCTGGGGGTGCTGCTGGCCTGCGCGGTGTGTTTCTCGGCCGGCTGTCGCAAGAAACCGAGTTCCTCCAGCGCCGGGGAGATCGGCGGCACGCTGGGCCAGGACGACACCGGGGAGGGCGCCTTCAGCGCCCGGCCGATCGGCGAGATCGTCTACCTGTCCGACATCGCGGTGGACGCCGTGCTCTTCGATTACGACAGCACCCAGATCAGGGACTCCGAACGCGCCAAGCTGGAGCAGGTGGCCGATTACCTGAAGAATAAGAACACCCGGGCCGGCGTGATCATCGAGGGCCATTGCGACGAGCGCGGCAGCGCGGAATACAACATGGCCCTGGGCGAACGCCGGGCCCTGGCGGCGCGCGCGTACCTGATCGGCTTGGGCGTGGACGCCGCCTCCATGCAGACCCGCAGTCTGGGCAAGGAAAAACCCGTCGACCCCGGCCATAACGAGGAAGCCTGGCGCGTCAATCGCCGCGGCGAGTTCCTGTTTTTCGAGAAATAAGCCGCAGCGGGCTCGCGAATCAGGGCGCGTGGGCATGCTCCCGGCCGGGCGGCATGTTCCCGCGCCCTTGATCTTCCCCGCGCCGGGGATCGGGCTGCGGCGGGGCGGCGGGACGTAACGTGCGGGGCCAGCCATGCTGGGCAGTTCCATCGGAGCGGGGGAAATCCTGCTGATCCTGGCGGTGGTTTTGCTCCTGTTCGGAGCCCAGCGCCTCCCCGCCATTGCCCGGTCGCTGGGGAGGGCGCTCGAGGAGTTTCGCCGCTCGGCCCGCGAGGTATCCCGTGCCGTGCTCGATGACGAGACGCCCCCGCAGGGGCCGCCGGATGACTCCACGCCCGGATGAACAGGCCACGCATGACCCAGCCCCCGGATAACGGTTCCGCCAACGACCTTGTCTTGGACCTGAATTTCGTGCCGGCTTGGGCCCGCCAGCCGGCAGACCGCAATCCTTACGCCGAGTTCGGGGGCCGCTCTGGACCGCGGCGCGGACGCGAAGACCAGGCCTCCCCCAACCGCCCGCGGTCCCCCCGCGCGGGCCCGGACCGGCGGCGGCCGCCGCCCGGCCGGGCCAAGGACAAGGAACGCGCGCCCCGGAACGCGGCGGAGCCCCGGCCCGGCCGCGACCCCGGCCGCCGGGACGATCCCAGGGCCGCCTTCCTGGACGCCGCCTTCATTCCCGAACGGCGGGGACTGCAGCCCCTGGCGCGCCTGTTTGCGAAAACCGCCCAGGCCTACGCGCTGATAGACGTGGCCTCGATGTTCCTGAGCCGGCCGGAATTTCACGCCGTGAAACTGGAGGCCTTGCCGGATGGCAGTCGGCCGCCGCCCCTGACTCTTTACCAGTGCCGCGAATGCCAGCTGGCGTTCACGGACAGGGAACAAGCGGTCCTGCACGGTTTTTCCAGCCATTTCGCCCTCTTCTATGACCGCGAAGAAACCCGGGGGGAACCGCCCAAGGGCCAGTTCACCTGCGTGGCGCGTTGCGGCTTGAGCCGCACCCTCCTGGGCCCGCCCAATTACCACGCCTTCAACGAGCGCCTGTTGGAGTTGCACCGCGCCCGCTTCGCCTACCTGCCGCTGGAGGATTACCGCCAACGCGTCGTCAACGACACCGATCCGGCCGCCATTGAGCAGTGGAAAGAGGAAGCCTGCCGCGTGGTCACCTACCGGACCCGCGCCCCGGCGGGATCCGCCCCGCTGGTGTTCACGCGCCGCGCGGACGTGGAAGCCCATTTCCGTGAACAGGCGGCCCCCGGCCTGATCCGCGAAGGCCGCCGTTGCGTCGTGCCCGGACCGGCCAGCCGCCGGATCGAGGACCCCCTGCTCCGCCAGGCGATCCAACGCGCCTGGGCCAGGGAAAACCGGTTCCCGCTCAAGATCGCCATCGCCTTGCAGCCGGCGTTCCGGAGTTACGGGCTGGTCCTGTTTAAAACGCCCGACAAGATCACGTTCGTCACCGCGATCCCGCCGCGCCCCATCGATCCCGCCCAAACCCTGGACGTCATCCGGCGGATCCTGGAACACCTGGTGGCGCATCCCGGGAGCGCCCGCTCGGAATTGGCGGCCGCCCTGTTCCCGGGCGCGGACCCGAATGCGCCCCCCGTCGCCGAGTGCATCGGCCAGTTGCGCTGGCTGATCGATAAGGGCCATGTCATCGCGTTTTCCAACGGCAAGCTGGCGGTGCCCGGGCGTCCGGCGCCCGCCGCGCCGCGGCATCCGTGACGGGAACGAGCTTATGGCGGATATCCAGGTGACCTGTCCGGCGTGCGGGCAATCCACGCCGGTGTCGGAATACGCCGCCAGCGACACCGTGCCTTGCCATGCCTGCCGCCATCCCGTTCCCATCCCCCGCCAGCGCAAGGCCGCCGATGGAAAATTGAAATTGCGGCCGCCGGCCGATACGCAGTACACCCCCGCCACCGCCGTCGCCTCCCGCCCCTTGACCAGCGGCGCGCCCTCGCGCCGGATGGCGGCGGGAATCCGAAACGACCTCCGCCGCGTCCGGACCAGTCGCCTGCTGCGCGCCCTCGCCTGGCTGGTGTTTGTCGCCCTGGCCGCGGCCCTGGGCTATCTCCGTTTTTATTCCGGCCTGCCGGCGGCCACCCTGAAAACGGCCGGCCTGGCGGTGCTCGGTCTCGCCTACCTGGCCTGTATCGGCGTGGCCCTCAAGGATAATATGTTCGACGGCCTGCTGGCGATCGTGGTGCCGTTTTATCCCTTTTATTTCATCCTGTGCGTGTCCGGCTCCCTGTTCCTGCGGGCGGTCGTGGCGGCCTGCCTGGTCGCCTTCGGCTATGACCTGGGCCTCTGGCTCCACCACGGCTGGCTGCGCGTGTTCGACGCGGTGAACTACTGGATTCGAAATGTCTGATCTCGCCAGGATCTGGATCAGCCGCTCGGCGCTGCGGCATAATCTCCGCCTGCTGCGGCAACAGGGTCGCGGGGCGCCGGTGTGCGCCGTCGTCAAGTCCAACGCTTACGGACATGGGCTGCCGCTCGTCGCCAAGACCCTGGCGGAGATGCCGGTCGCGTTTTGGGGCGTCACGACGCCGGCGGAGGCGGCCGAGTTGCGCGGCGCCGGCCTCCGGCAGCCGATCCTGGTCCTGCTGCCGCTGGACCGCTATGCGCCGGCGGCGGCCCTGCGGGAACAGGTTGACGCGCTGCTGGAATGGAACGCGCGCCTGACCATCGTCAACCGGGAGGGCCTCGCCCTGGCCGCCGCCGGCGCCCGGCGCCGCCGGCGGCCGGCCCGCATCCATCTCAAAGCCGATACCGGCATGGGACGCCAGGGATGTCCGGCGGAGGAGCTCGTGGACCTGGCGCTCCTTGCCCGGGCCACCCCGGGGGTGCGCCTGGAAGGGCTCTACAGCCATTTTGCGGGCGCCGATGAGCGCAACCTGGAGTCCGCCCGGCGCCAACTGGCCCTGTTCCGCTCCCTCGTCCGCACGCTGGCGGCGCGCGGCATCCGCGTGCCGCTCTGCCACATGGCCAATAGCGGCGCGGTGTTTAATCTGCCCGCGGCACGCCTGGATATGATCCGGCCGGGCCTGGCCCTGTATGGGTACGGCGGCCCCTTCCTCCGGGGCGCCCGCCGCCTGCGCCCGGCGCTGCGGCTGCAAGCGCCGCTGGTCGGCGTCCGCTGGATCGGCAAAAACCGGCCCTGCGGCTACGGCGCCACCTTCGTGACCCGGCGCCGGACACGGGTCGGCATCCTGCCCCTCGGCTACGCCGACGGCTATGACCGCCGCTGGTCCAATGCCGGCCAGGTGGATTTCCGGGGCCAGTTGGCTCCCGTGATCGGCCGGATCAGCATGGATCTGACCCTGGTGGATTTGACCGGCCTCCCCGGGGTGCGGCTTGGAGATTGGGCCGGCGTGATCAGCGACCGCCGCTCCGATCCCCATTGCGTACAAGCCATGGCCCAACGCCTCGAGACCATCCCCCATGAAATCACCGTGGCCTTGAATACCCGCATCCCGCGCGTCCTGGTCCCCTGAAGCCGTCCGCGCGCAGGCTTGTGCTTGGCCGAACAAGCGGCCAGTTTTGGGTTGACTTTTTTTCTTACCAATGCGAAACAGGACCTGGATGGCGCGCTGGACTATGCCGATGCAGGCATGAAAGACGAGGGATGCCGTGGCTGTTCTGATCGGCCGGTCAGGGGAAATCCAAGGCACGCGCTTTGAAATCACCAAGGACCGCGTGGTCTTGGGGCGCAACGCGACCTGCGATATCGTTCTCAAGGATCATACTGTTTCTTCCCAGCACTGTTATATCGCCCGGCGGGGAGATCAGTACCTCTTGCACGACCTGAACTCCACCAACGGCACCCAGGTCAATGGGCAACGGATATCGGAGGCGGTCCTCGAGCCCCAACAGGTTGTCCAGGTCGGCGGCGTCGAGTTGGTCTTCGAAACCTCCCCGTCGGATGCGCCCCCCCTCGAGGCGTCCGCCAGCACCCAAGTCGTCATCGATTCGGCGCCCGCGACGGTGACTACGCCGAAATCGTTCGCCAGCGTCTCGCCGTTCGGCGCCCGCCGCCGGGATAACCGCGCCCTGTGGCTGACGCTCTTCATCATTATCGGGCTCTTGGCCTTGGTGGGTGGAGTCTTTTTTCTGCGCCAGCTTTTGGTGTGACGCGCTCCCTGCCGCCCGCCGCCCCCGGGTGGGTTTCTCCCCACGCACGCGGCGCCAGGGCCGCCACGTCAGCCCCGCATGCGGGGCGCAGTGGCCACTTTGTTTCAGACGTGGCAACCCAATGGTTAACTTGCGCCGGCAGATCCACGGACGACAGGGGCGCCCGCCGCGTTCGCTTGAAAAACATCTCTTGCTTGATGGCGGTTTCGGGAGGAGAAGGCCTGATATGAACGCGGCGCCTGCCAACCCCGCTGGGGGCCCGTGCGGCCCACCCCGCCTGGCGGGGCCGCCCGCGTTTCATGGACGGAACGCCCGGGCCACGCGGTGCGCTCACGCCGGCGCGGCCCGGCGGGTGCGCCGCGCGCGAAAGGGCTTAACCCTGATCGAGTTGCTCGTGGCCGTGGCCGTCATCAGCCTCTTGGCCGGGGTCGCCTTTTTGGTTTTCGGCAGCACCCTGAACACGATCCGGGCGCAAGCCGCCTGGCGCGAACACCGGGCCCCGGCGGCCGACGCCTTGGAGGTCCTCCGGCAAGACCTCCTCGGCGCCCTGGTCCCGCGGGGAACCGGCCAGCCGCCGTTCGCCCTCGTTCCCGCCGGGAGTAACGGAGCGGTTTCCTTTTCGCTGCGCCTGTTCACGGCTCGACCGGGAAGCGCGCCCGACGACTGGCGCGCCTATGGCATCGACGCCGTGGACTATGCCGTGGGAACCAACGACCCGCGGGGCAGCCTGGCCCTGTTTCGACGCTGCCGGCCCCTCCGCCCAGGCCCCGCCGGCGCGGAGGCGGATGCCGTCCGCGCCGCGCCGGCCGCGCCCCTCCTGCCCGGGCTCGTCGGCATCGACCTCCAGGTGTACGACGGCAAAAACTGGACCAATGCCTGGCCCGCCGGCGACGGCGCCGGCCTGCCCCGGGCGGCGCGGATCCGCCTGCAGGTCGAGCAGCCCGGCGGACGCCTGGCGCTCGCTGCCACCACCCTCATCCCCGCCGGCCATCGGATCACAGCCCCCGCGCGGGCAAGGAAGGAGCCGTGAACCGCAAACCGCTCAACACCGTCACGCGATCAGGCCCCGGGGCCGAGGCCCCCCTCCCGGACGGGCGGCCGGAGGGGCGGCAATCGACCATGGCGCCCCCGACCCGCCCCGGCCCGGATATCGCCGCCGACCCGGGGGTGGAGCAGTTCTTGCGCTACCTCTCCGGGGAACGCAATGCCTCCGCCCATACCCTTGCCGGCTACCTGGGCGACCTCCGCCAGTTCGTGGCCGTCGCCTGGGGACCGGAGGCCCGGCCGCCTTTCCCCTGGGAGGCAGTCGACAAGTTCGCGGCGCGCAGGTTCATCGTGCAGTTTCAGAAAACGGAGGCGACCCCGGCCACCGTGGGCCGGAAACTATCCAGCCTGCGGTCGTTCTTCAAGTTCCTGACCCGCGACCAGACCACGCCGCGCAACCCCTTCGCCGGGCTGGCGGCGCCCAAGCGCCGGAAATTCCTGCCCCAGGTCCTGACGGTGCCGGAAATCGGCCGCCTCCTGGACGCCCCCGCCCAGGCCGCGGCCGAGGCCCTGGCCGAGGAAACCCATCCCGCCCGCCGCCGCTGGCTGGAATACGCCGCCGCCCGCGACAGCGCCATCCTGGAGGTGCTCTACAGCTCAGGGATGCGCCTGGCCGAGCTGACCGGCATGACCGAGGAGCAGATCGACCTGATCGCCGGCGTGATCAAGGCGCGGGGCAAGGGCAAAAAAGAACGGCTCTGCCCCGTCGGCGCGCCGGCCATCAAGGCCCTGCGCGCGGCCCTGGACAAGCGCGCGGCCCTGGTCCCCCTGTTCCGCCAAAAGCCCGCGCGCCTGCCGGTGTTCGCCGGACACACCGGCGGACGCCTGACGCCGCGCTCGGTGGAACGCCTGTTGAAACGCTACCTGATCCGGGCCAACCTGAACCCGAACGTCTCGCCGCACGCCCTGCGGCATTCCTTCGCCACCCATCTGCTGGACGCCGGCGCCGACCTGCGCAGTGTCCAGGAGCTGCTCGGCCACGCCAGCCTGTCCACCACCCAGATCTATACCCACGTCACCATCGAACACTTGAAGAAGGTGTACGACCAGACCCACCCCCATGCCTGAACGGGCTCCTCGCCGCCGGGGGAACTCGGTCCGCGCGGGCCGACAGCCGGCCTCAGCACAGCGCGCCGTGGCGCGCATCGGGCGCAATCTTCAGGTGCGACCTGCAGGCTAGTCGAATCCCGGCACGCTCACCGCCCGCCCGCCGGCCATGGCCGACGCGTGGGCGCAGATGCCGGCGGCGGTCCAGTTCGCCGCCGTCACGGGATCAATCCGGGGCTGGCGTTTTTCGATGATGCTGCGGACGAACTCGTGCACCAGGTGCGGGTGGGATCCATGGTGCCCGCCACCCTGTTCAAACGACAGGTGCTTCTCATCCTTCCCGTACACAAACCGCCGCGTGAAGCGGCCGATGGCAGGCGGCAGTAGGTTGGCCCGGTCCGGCGGCGCCGGACGCTCGAGGCGCACGGAGCGGCCGGAGCCGGGAACCACCGGGCTCATCCGGAACAACAGCGGGTTCTCCTGCTCCATCTGCCACTCGTAGCAGGCGTTCTCCCCATACACCACGAAGCTCTCCAGGTAGGGCCGCGCGCAATGGAACAGGCTGCGGGTCACCTCGGCGCACAGCCCCGGCGCGGCCAGCTGGAAGATCGCCGTTTCCACCGGATAGGGGTTGCCGTAAGGCCGCCGCAGTTCCGCCCGCATGGCGCCCGATCCGAAAGCATGGACCTTGACGGCCCGGGTCCCGGCCAACGCCAGCAGGGGGGCGACCGCATGGGTGGCATACCACATCGGCGGCAAACCGGCCCAGTAGGGCGGCCAGCACTCCATGTCCTGGTAGTGCGCCCCGCGCAGGAACTGGAGGCGGCCGAACGCGCCCTCGTCCCGCAGGGTCGCGGCCTGGAAAAACTGCCGGGTATAGACCGCCGTCTCCATCATCATGTAGTTGCGTTCGGCCGCCCGGCTGGCCGCGATCACGGCCCGGAGGTCGGCCAGGCGGGTGGCCATCGGCACGGTGCAGGCGCAGTGCTTGCCGGACTTCAGGACCGCCACCGCCTGCCGGGCATGGTCCGGAATGCCCGACACCAGATGCACGGCATCGATCTCGTCCGACCGGATCGCTTCCGCCACGTCCCGGAACCGCCGGGCGACGCCGAACTTCTCGGCCGTCCGGCGCAACCGCTCGGGGTCGGCGTCGCACACCGCCACCGAGCGCACATCGGGATGGTGCAGATAGATGGGCACAAACTCGGCGCCGAACCCGAGGCCCACGACCGCCACCCGTATCTTTTTAGCCGCCATGCCGCCGGGTCCTCCTGTTCGTTCCATTCCAACGCGGGCGGAGGCCCGCAACCCAAAGGTATACCACTGATTACCTGAAAAGGAAACGACCGGAGCCCTTGTTATTCTCCATGACCGGTTTCCCGCTTCAGCTCGTTCCAGAGCATCAGCGCGCGGCAGCCGGAGAAGGCGACGGCCAGGGCCGCGGCCTCCTCGAGCTCGGCCTGGCCGATGCCCATCCGCCTGGCCTTCTTGAGGTGGATCCGCGAGCAGGGCACGCAGTGGACCGCCAGGCTCAGGGCGACGGCCAGGAGCTCCTTGGTCACCGCGTCCAGCGCGCCCGGCGTCAGCGACGCGGCCATGAAATCCTGGAATTTCTGCATGGCGCCCTCCGGCGCCGCTGAACCGTGCGCGCAGCAGGGCTCTTCCCGCACCGCATCTTGGCCGGCCATGGTCTCCTCCTTGTTAGCAGCCCTCAATGAATCTTCCGATTGCAGCTGCGCAGGCGCAGGGCCTTTCCGGCAATGCCGCCTGCCGTCGGCCACGCCGGCCACCGCCTGTTCCGACGCCGCCAGCTCCGCCGGCTGCCGGCCTGAGCCGGGCCGGGCCGCCCATACCCGGAGGGCGCCCGCCGACTTTTCAGCGACGGCGCCGACGATCGCGGCGGGCCCCGCCCCGGCGGCCTGCAGGTCCTGGAGCGCGGCGTCCGCCGCGCGCGGCGGGAGCGCCATCAACAGGCCGCCCGAGGTCTGGGCGTCGAACAGCACCGCCTTCATCGTCTCGCTGACGCCGTCCTCGAACCGGACGCGGGCGGCGCTGAACTCCGCGTTGCGCTCGTTGGCGCCGGAAAACATGCCCTGGGCGGCATAGTTCAAAACGCCGGGCAGAAGCGGCAGGCGGTCGCACCAGACCTCGGCGGTGACCTTGCTTTCCATGGCCAGCCGGCAGAGGTGGCCCAGGAACCCGAAGCCGGTGACATCCGTGCAAGCGGTGGCCCGGTGGCGGACCATGATTTCCGCGGCCGCCCGGTTGAGCGCGCTCATCGAGGCCGCGGCCGCCGCAACCGACTCCGGCGACGCTTTCCCAAGCTGGCCGGCCAGGGCCACGATACCGGTGCCGAGCGGCTTGGTGAGCACCAAGAGGTCGCCCGGCTGGGCCCCGGCGTTGGTCACCAGCGCGGATTCCTCGACCAAGCCGGTGACCGCCAGGCCGAATTTTATTTCTTCGTCGTTGAGGCTGTGGCCGCCGACCAAAACAACCCCGGCCTGCCGGAGAATTTCCATGCCCCCGCCGAGGATCTCGGCCATGACCTCGCCGGGGAGCGCCTCGATCGGGAACCCGATGATGGAGAGGGCGGTCACGGGCCGGCCGCCCATGGCATAGACGTCGCTGAGCGAGTTGCAGGCCGCGATTTTCCCGAACAGGCGGGCGTCATCCACGCAGGGCGTGAAAACGTCCACGGTCTGGACCAGGTTGACGCCGGAGGCCAGCCGGAAGACGCCGGCGTCGTCGGCGGTCGCCAGGCCCACCAGGAGCCGCGGGTCGCTGACCGGCGGCAGGCGGGCGAGGATGCCGTCCAAATCTTTCTGGCCGATCTTGCCGGCGCAGCCGGCGCTGCGGACGTGCTCGGTCAGGCGCACGGCGGCCCCGGGCCGCCCGGGCGGCGCCCGCTCGCCGGCGCAGGTGCAGACGTTCTTTTCCCGGAAGAGGGGGCAGGGACAGGGCTTGCGCGGGTCGCAGACGCAGTGGCCGAGCTTGATCGAGCGCGCCATCACCCGCTTGCGTTTTTCCATCGCGTTCATGTTTTGGCTTTATCGCGGAAGGTGTGCCGAATTCGTTTCGTGTGTTCCGTGTGTTTCGTGGTTATTCATTCTCCGCCGCCAGCGCCGACGGGTCGGCTGCCGCCCCGGCCGGCGCGGCCGGGACGAACAGCGCGGCGGCAACGGCCAGGCACGCGGCGGTGACGGCGGGCTTGGGTTTCATGGCTGGGCCTTCCTTGTTGATGAAGAAAAGGAACACGTAGGAATTTTTCACAGGGATATACAGGATTTACAGGATCAAGACTAGGTTTATCCATCCTGTCAATCCTGTTCAAGGATAACGAATCCCCCTTAGTGGAAGCGACGCCCTCGTCGCTTCGTTTCGGAATGACAAGCGGCGGGGGCGCCGCTTCTACTGGACCAAGACGTCGATTGAAGCAAGAGTTGTCCCGCGGCGGGGATTAATATAAACTGTAGCCCGGGTCGTTGACCCCGGAAATTCCGTGAATTCAGAGTTGAGCAATGCGCCCTCGATCAATGATTTCAAGGGTTATTGCGGGGTCTCTTTTAGATACCGGTGGTTGCCCACCCGGCGGGTCAGCCCCTGGGCGTCCCAATACTCGAGCAGGGGAATCGCGTATTTCCGCGTGGTGCCCAGGACGTCCTTAAAGACGCCGGTCTCGACCGAGCCGTGCTGCCGGAGATACTCGATGAGCTTGGCCCGCGCGCTTTCCAGGTGCTCCCGGGCGATGACCACTTTGTCCGAGAGCGCCGCCAGCTCGCCGGTCTGCGCGAGGAACTCGAAGACCGGGTCGAGTTCGCCGGCCGGCACGCCCAGGAGCCGCGGCAGCTCGTCCCGCCGGGGCGAGGCCAGGCCTGCTTCCCGGTACAGCGCGCGGATCCGGTCCGCCAAGGCGCTTTGCCGGGGCGAGAGCTTCGGGGTTCGCTCCGGGATCCGCAGGCCGGCGGCGTCGGACGCGATCCGGCCGGACGCCAGGAGCCGCTCGATCGCCCGGTCGGTGAGCAGGCGGTCCGACTTCAGCTCGCGGAAAAGGTCCTTCTTGGCGAAGCCCAGGGCGAGCGGGGCGGCGTCGTGCCGGCGGGTGAGCAGGGCCAAAAATTCCTCAGCCGCGGCGGCCAGGGCGGCGGCGGAGGCGTAGCGCTCGCCCGGCAGGTCCGCGGCCTGTCCCTGCCGGACCAGGGCCTGCAGGGTCTCGCGGGCGGACTCCAGGCTCAGCCCGGCGGCCCGGGCGAGCTCTCCGAGAGCGCCGGGGGCTGGGCCGTTCTTCTGCAGGGCATAGGAGAGCGCGGACTCCGGATCGCGGGCGGCCCGCTCGCGTTCCCTCACCGCCTCGATCCAGTTCCCGCGCGTGCGCCGCATCTTGACGGACCCCGGCGCGACAACATTGCCGCCGCCGAGGGTCTGGGAAGGGTTCAGCGTCCGCACGACGAAGAAGTCGCCGGGCGCAGCCACCACCGGCCGGTCGAGCTGGAACTGCGCGTAGAGCTCGCTGCCCGGCGCCGGGGGCGCGAGTTCCGGCAGAACCAGGTAGCCGGTCACCTCGTCGGTGCCGACGTGGAAGCGGATGCCGGTGCGGGGCTTGAGCGGCCGGGCCAGGTTGGCCATGAGGCGCAGGCGGGCGTCCACGAGCCGGGCCGGGGCGAGGTGGCCCGGGGTGGCCAGGACCATCCCGCGGCGGACGTCCGCCCGCTCCAGGTCGCTCAGCCGCAGGGCCACGCACTCGCCGGCCTTGCCCTCGGCGGACTCGGCGCCGTAGACCTGCAGGCCGCGCACCTTCTTCTCGCCAGCGCCCGGCAGGAGCTCGAGAGTGTCGCCCACGCGGACCGTGCCGCAGCGGGGAATGCCCGAGACGATCGGGCCGATGCCCGGCCGGACGAAGGCGCTTTCCACGTGCATGCGGAAGGCGCCGGCGGCGCTGCGCCGGACCGTCTTGTCGATCGCGGCGACAAACGCTTCGTAAAAGGCCTCGAACCCCTCGCCGGTCTTGGAGGAGATCGGCGCGATCGGGCAGCCTTCCAGGAAACTGCCGGCCACCAGGTCCCGGATCTGGCCGGTCATGTCGGCGACGCGCCCGGGCGGAACGAGGTCGATCTTGGTCAGGGCCACCAGGCCGGAGGCGATGCCGAGCAGGCGCACAATGTGGAAGTGCTCCAGGGTCTGCGGCATGATGCCGTCGTCGGCGGCAATGACCAGGAGGACCAGGTCGATGCCGGAGGCGCCGGCGACCATGTTATGGATGAAGCGCTCGTGGCCGGGGACGTCCACGATCCCGACCCGGCGGCGGTCCGGCAGGCGGCAGGCGGCGAAGCCGAGGTCGATGGTCATGCCGCGGGCCTTTTCCTCGGGAAGGGTGTCGCAGTCGCAGCCGGTGAGGAGAGTGACCAGCGCGGTCTTGCCGTGGTCGATGTGGCCGGCGGTGCCGACGGTCACGGTGATCGTCTGTTCCGCCGGCGCCTTGGCCGGCGCGCACTGGGCTGGCGAGGTCTTCATCCGGTCATTCCTGAACCCCGAACCCTGAACCCTGGACGCCTTCAGCGGCTTTGAGGATGTCGGCGTGGTCGGCGGGGAAGACGGCGCGCAGGTCCAGGACGACGCGGCCCCCGGCCACGCGGGCGACGACCGGCACGGGCGCCTGCCGCAGCCGCAGGGCCAGCGCGTCCGCCCGCGCGCCCGGGGCCCGGATTCGGACCGCCCACGACGGCAGGCCCTCGCCCGGCAGGCTCCCGCCGCCGAGGTAAGACACCTCCTCGGCAAGATCGATCTCCCAGTCCGGCCTTTGCCCGGCCAGAGCGTTTTTCAGATCCTCGGCCTGGGCCTTGATCGCGGCCGGCGTTTTCGAAACCAGGGCGTAGAGCGGGTGGGTTGCGGCCAGGCGATCCGGGTCCTGAAACAGGCGCAGGGTGGCCTCGAGGGCGGCCAGGGTCAGCTTGCAGACCCGGAGGACCCGGTAGAGCGGGTGGGCGCGGATTTGTTCGATTAGCTTGGCCCGGCCCACGATCATGCCGCCCTGCGGCCCGCCGATGAGCTTGTCGGTGCTGAAGAGCGCCAGGTCGGCCCCGGCCGCCAGGCTCTCGCGCACCGTGACCTCGTGGGCCAGCCCGTAGCGCTCGAGGCCGACGAGCGCGCCGCAGCCGAGATCGTCCACCACCGGCCGGCGGCGCCTGCGGCCGATGCGGGCGATCTCGGCAATGCCAACCTCCTGGCTGAACCCGACAATCTGGTAGTTGCTCTTGTGGGCCTTGAAGAGCAGGGCGGTTTGCGGCCCCATGGCGCCCTGGTAATCCTTGAGATGCGTCTTGTTGGTGGTCCCGACCTCGCGCAGGACCACACCGCTGGCCTGCATGATGTCGGGCAGGCGAAACGAGCCGCCGATCTCGATCAGCTCGCCGCGGGAGACGACCACCTCCCGCCCCGCCGCCAGGGCCGCCAGCAGGAGGAAGGTCGCGCCGGCGTTGTTGTTGACCACCAGGGCGTCCTGGGCGCCGGTGAGCTCCCGGACCAGCCCGCGCACGCAGGCCTCGCGCCGGCCGCGCCGGCCGGTGTCCAGGTCGTGCTGCAGGTTGCAGTAGCCGGCGGCGCGGGCCAGCGCCACCCGGGCCGCTTCGGGCATCGGCGCGCGGCCCAGCCCGGTGTGGAGAATGATCCCGGTGGCGTTGACCACCCGGTCCAGCCGCGGCCGCGCGGCGCGCTCCAGCGCCCGCCCGACCCTGCCCAGGACCGCGCCGGCCGCACACTCCCCGGCCCCCGGGCTGCCGCCCGCCAGGAGGTCCGCCCGCAAGGCGGCCAGGTCCGCGCGCACGGCGGCCACCAGGCTGTTCCGCCCGTGGGCGGCGGCGAGGCCGGCGGCTTCCGGCAAGCCGAGGATGGCGTCCACGGCCGGCAGTTCTCGGGTCATCCGGTTGAGGTGACGGGGCATGGCGCAAACCTCCATTGCACAGGGCCTACTGTCCCCCCCGCCCCGGCGCGGCGTCAAGCGAAAAGCGGACCGGACTGGGTTGAAAAAAACACTGTCGCGACTTTATGAAAATGTCCCCTTGTAACTCGATAGAAATGTCCCCATGA
>CAZVVD010000065.1:0-21614 GCA_964630555.1 uncultured Verrucomicrobiota bacterium
GCGGTCGCTGCCTGAGTTGCGGCCGGTGCTTCTTGGCGTGTCCCGTGGAGCGCCGCCGGCTCAGGATCAGGCCGGCGCCGGGAGGGGAACATGGATCAGGATAAGACGCGTCCCAGGTGGTGGTGCCCGGTTGCTCAGGCGGCGGCCACGGTGGCCTGCGCCTTCGCGGTCCTGCTGGGGATCCTGATGATCGCGGGCCTGTTCGCCGTGCGGGAAGCCTCCCCGCTCGAGCGGCCGGAAATGGACCGGCTGCGCGCGCGGCTCCAGGCGGAGCCGGCCGACGCCGACGCGCAGGCGGCCTTCCGGCAGGCGGATCTCGCCCTGCGCCAGGCGTATTTCGGCGGCTTGTCCTTCCTGCGCGTCGGCGGCACCCTGCTGGTGGCGGGGGTGGGACTGGCGCTGTTGAGCCTGATGGCCGTGGCGGCGTGCCGGTGGAAGCCGCCGGACCCGCGCCAGGGGGGGGCGCCGGAAAAGGAATTGGAGGCCGCGCGCAGGCTGCGCTTCACGCTGGCTGCGACCGGTCTGGCCCTCGGGGTCGCCGCCGCGGCCCTGGGCGTCAAGGCGAGGCTGGAGGACCGCCCCGGGCCGGTCCGGTCGGCCGAGGCGGCGCCGGCGCGCGCGCCGGAGGCCGGCCTGGCATCTGCCGCGGCGGGCGCGGGACCGGGCGGCTGGCCCGCTTTCCGCGGACCCTCGGGCAGCGGGGTCTGCGACACCTGCCGCCTGCCGGCGGCCTGGGACAGCCGGGCGGGGTCGGGTCTCCGCTGGAAGGCCCCGGTGCCGCTGCCCGGCCGGAGTTCGCCGGTCGCGTGGGGCAACCGGATTTTCCTGACCGGGGCGACCGCGGACCAGCGCGAAGTGTACTGCTTTGACCTTGCTACCGGCCGCCTGCTCTGGCGAGTGCCGGTGGATGCCGGCGCCAGCGTGCCGGTCGAGGTCATGGAGGATACCGGCCATGCCGCGCCGACGCCGGCGGCCGACGGGACCAATGTCTATGCCGTGTTCGCCAACGGCGACGTCGCCGCGATTGACTTTTGCTCCACCGAGCGCTGGTCGCGCAACCTGGGGTTGCCGGAGAACCGTTATGGCTTCGCCTCGTCCCCCCTGCTGTTCCAGGGCCAACTGATCATCCAGTTCGACAACCAGAGTGGCATGGGCGGGGTCTCGGAGCTGTTGGCCCTGGACAAGGCCACGGGCAGCAATGTGTGGAAGGCCGCCCGGCAGGTGGAAGACTCGTGGGCCTCGCCGATCGTGGCGGACCCGGGCGGCGGTCCGCAGATCATCGCGGCGGCCAACGAGGCGATTATGGCCTACGACCCGGCGACGGGGGCGGAGGTGTGGAAGGCCGAGTGCCGGGGCAGCGATACCGCTTCGTCCCCCCTGTTTGCCGGCGGCCTTGTGATCGTTCCGGTGGCCAACGACCAGATCTATGCCTTGCGCCCGGGCCGGGCGGGCGAGACGGAGGCGGGCAGCACGGCCTGGACCGTCGCCGAGAACGTCAGCGACGTTCCTTCCCCGGTGGCCCGGGGGGAATGGGTGTTCTTCCTGAATGCCGGTGGGACGCTCGCTTGCGCCGAGATCGCCACCGGCCGGAAAGTCTGGGATCACGAGCTCGGGGAGGCCTGCTACGCGTCGCCGGTGATCGCCGGCGATCGCCTGCTGGTGGTGGCGCGCAACGGCGAGGTGTGGGTGGTTCGGGCCGGCCCGCGCTACGAGGAACTGGGCCGCTTCAGCCTGGGCGAACCGAGCGACGCCACCCCGGCCCTGTTGCCCGGCGCCGTGCTCCTGCGCGGCGCCACGAACCTCTTTTGCTTCGGGGAGGGGGCAGGAACATGAGCCGCGGCGGACGGACCAGGGCGGAGTGGCAAGATCCGGTCGGCGGGATGCCCGACCTGCGCGCCGTGGATGCCGCGGTGGCCGAGTTGGGCCGCGCGCCCGGGGCGTTGATTCCGGTGTTGCAGCGGCTGCAGGAGCATTACCGCTGGTTGCCGCCCGCCGCCCTGCGGCGGGTCGTCGAGTTGACGGACGGTCCGCCGGCGGCCGTGGCCGGGGTGGCGACCTTCTATTCCCGGTTCCGGCACCGTCCCATCGGCCGGCACCTCATCAGCGTGTGCCACGGCACCGCCTGCCACGTCAGGGGGGCGGCCCTGGTCCACGAAGCGCTTCGGCGTGAACTCAAGATCGCGGACGGCGCTGAGACCGATTCGGAAGGCCTGTTTACCGTGGAGAAGGTGGCCTGCCTGGGCTGCTGCACCCTGGCGCCGGTGATGCGGATCGACGGGGTGACCTATGGGCGCCTAACCCCAGCCACCGTTCGCCGCGCGCTGGATGATTTCCTGGCGCTCGCGCGCCGCCGCCAGGCGCCGCCCGCGCATGGGGCCGCCGCCGGGGCCGCCCCGGGCCTGGCCGAAATCCGGGTCGGGGTCGGCTCCTGCTGCGTCGCCGGGGGCAGTCAGGGGGTACGCGAGGCGCTCGAGGCGGCCGTGCGCGCGTCCGGCGCGGACGCGCTGGTCAAGCCGGTGGGGTGCGTGGGCATGTGCCACCGGACGCCCCTGGTGCAGGTGGCCTTGCCCGGCGGGGAGCCGGTGACCTACGCCCGGGTGCGCGCGGAGGACGCCGGGCGCATCGTGCGCCGGCATCTGCGGCCCCGCGGGCTCTGGCGGCGGGTGCGGACCGGCCTGGCCTCGGCCCTGGAAAGCCTGCTGACCGACGAGGCCTGGGAGCCGGTGGCGCGCTATGCGCTCGACGCGCGGGACGGGCCGGTCTGTTCCTTTCTCGGCCAGCAGCGGCGGATTGCCACCGAGGGCTGCGGAAATTTCGACCCGCTGGACCTGGACGAGTACCTCCGGCACGACGGCTTTGCGGCCTTGAAAGCCTGCCTGGAAAGGGACGCTCCGGAGGCGACGATCGAGGCGATTACCCGGGCCGGCCTGCGCGGGCGCGGCGGCGCGGGGTATCCCACCGGCTGGAAATGGGTGGCCGTGCGCGCCGCCCTCGGCAGTCCGAAAGTCGTTATCTGCAACGGCGACGAGGGCGACCCCGGCGCGTTCATGGACCGCATGCTGCTCGAGTCCTTTCCCTACCGCGTGCTGGAGGGCATGGTCGTCGCCGCCCATGCCGTCGGCGCCGCCGAGGGCCTGCTCTACATCCGCACGGAGTATCCGCTGGCCCTGCGGCGCGTCCGCGAGGCCCTGGCCCGGATGGAACGCCGCGGTTTCCTGGGCGAGCGGATTTGCGGCAGCGGTTTCAGCCTGCGCCTGGGAATCGTGGAGGGCGCGGGCGCGTTCGTGAGCGGGGAGGAAACCGCATTGCTGGCGGCCGCCGAGGGGCGGCGCAGCACGCCGCGCTTTCGTCCCCCCTTCCCGGCCGAACGCGGCCTGTGGGGGCGGCCGACGGCCGTCAATAACGTCGAGACCTTTGCCATGGTGCCCTGGATCATCCGCCACGGCCCGGAGGCCTTCGCGGCGCTGGGCACGGACGCCAGCAAGGGCACCAAGGTGTTCTCGCTGGCCGGGAAGGTGGTCCGCGGCGGGCTCATCGAGGTGCCCATGGGCATTACCGTGGACGAGATCGTCCGGGACATCGGCGGCGGCGTGCAGGACGGCAAGAGGTTTAAGGCCGTCCAGATCGGCGGGCCTTCCGGGGGATGCATTCCCGCGGCGCTCGGCCGGACGCGCGTGGATTACGAGGAGCTGGCCGCCACCGGCTGCATCATGGGGTCGGGCGGACTCGTGGTCCTCGACGACTCCGACTGCATGGTGGACCTGGCGCGCTACTTCATGACCTTCATCCAGGCGGAGTCCTGCGGCCAGTGCGCTCCCTGCCGGGTCGGCACGCGGCGCATGCTGGAAATCCTGGAGCGGCTCTGCGGCGGGCACGGCCGGCCCGGGGACGTAGACCGGCTCGAGGAACTCGGGCGCGCCGTGAAGGCCGGCAGCCTGTGCGGGCTGGGGCGGACCGCGGCCAACCCCGTGCTGTCCACGCTGCGGCATTTCCGCGGGGAATACGAGGCCCATGCCGCGGGGTGCTGCCCCGCCGGGAAATGCCGGGCCCTGGTTTCCTATTCCATTTCCGACGACTGCATCGGCTGCACGCGCTGCGCCCAGGTCTGTCCCGCCGGGGCCATCGCGCTGAAACCTTACCAGCGGCACGCGATTGACCAGGAAAAGTGCACGCGCTGCGACGCCTGCCGGCAGGCCTGCCCGTCAAAGGCGGTCCAGGTCGGACCGCGGCTCGTTCCTGGCCTTGCGGGCGAAATTAATTGCACTTCGCTCAGGATGACTGAAACCTTGACCGGCGCTTGCCGGTCCTAGGACAACATGCCGACCCTCAAGATCGACGGACGCCAGGTGAGCGTGGCCGCGGGCGCCACGGTCCTGGAGGCCGCCCAAAGCCTCGGGATCCAGGTGCCGACCCTGTGCCGCCTGCCGGGGGCGGAGCCGCACACCTCGTGCATGGTCTGCGTGGTCAAGGATCTGGCCTCGGGCCGGCTCGTTCCGGCCTGCAGCGCGCCGGCCGAGGGAGGCATGGCGGTGGCCACCGGCGGCGACGAGGTCGTCCGGGCGCGGCGCAACGCGCTCAATTTCCTGCTCGCCGAGCACGTCGGGGATTGCCGCGCCCCCTGCCAGCTGGCCTGTCCCGCCCGCCTGGATATCCCGGGGATGATCCGCCTGGCCGCCCAGGGACACCTGGGGGAAGCCGGGGAGCTGGCCAGGGAGGCCCTGGCGCTCCCGGGGGTGCTGGGCTGCATCTGCCCGGGGCCGTGCGAGAAGACCTGCCGCCGCGGACGGCAGGACGCCCCCCTCGCGATCGCCGCGCTGCACCGCTGCCTGGCCGAGGCGGACCCGGCCGCCAACGGCCCGCCCTGCCATCCGGCCACCGGGCGCCGCGTGGCCGTCGTCGGCGCCGGCCCCGTCGGGCTGGCCGCGGCCTGCCACCTGGCGCGGGCCGGCCACGCCTGCGTCGTGTTTGACGAGCGCGCCGAGCCCGGCGGGTATCTCCGTTACGACCTGCCGCCGGCGGTCCTGCCGCGTGAGGTGCTGGACCGCGACCTTGCCGCGATCAGTCGGCTGGGGACCGAGTTCCGCCTGGGCGCCCAGGTCGGGACCGATGTCCGCGCCGTCCAGTTGATGGCGGAGTTCGACGCCATCGTCCTGGCGACCGGCCGGCCGGACCTGCGCCTGGCGGCAGACCTGGGCCTCGCGGTCGCGGGAGAGGACGTGCGGGTGGATGCCGGGACCTTCCGGACCTCCGACCCGCGGATCGTTGCCGGGGGCGCAGCATCGCATGGCGGACACCTGGTCGTCAGGGCCGTGGCGCGGGGGAAAATCATGGCGCGGTCCGTTGATCTCTTCCTGGGCGGGCGGGCGGTGGCGGATCTGCCCGCGGCCGGTCCCTCGCGCATGGGCAAGCTGCTGCCTGGGGAGATGGACGAGTTCATGCCAGGCGCCGACGCGTCGCCGCGGACGGCGCCGGCGGCGGGCGATAAGGCCGGGTTTTCGGCGGCCGAGGCCGCGGCCGAGGCGCGGCGTTGCCTGCATTGCGACTGCCGCAAACTTGCGACTTGCGGTCTGCGCCGCCTGGCCGAGGAATACGGCGCCGAGCAGCACCGCTTCCGGGTGGAGTCCCGCCGGCCCTTCGCGCGGGACGCCAGCCACCCGCAGATCGTCTATGAGCCCGGCAAGTGCATCAAGTGCGGGATCTGCGTGCGCGTGGCCGCCCGGGCCGGGGAGCGCCCGGGGCTGGCTTTCCTGGGGCGCGGCTTCGAGGTCGCGGTCGGCGCGCCGTTCGCCGAGCCGCTGTCCGCGGCGTTGAAAACGGCAGCGGCGGAGTGCGCCCGGCTGTGCCCAACCGGGGCGCTGGCGCTGAAGGAGTGAACCTAAAAAGAGCAGTTGAGCCACGAATGGACACCAATGAACGCACACCCGAGAATTGTCCACATCGTTCCCGGCTCGGGCGACACGTTCTACTGCCAGAACTGCCTGCGCGACCGGGGACTGATCCGGGAGCTGCGGAGCCTCGGGCATGACGCCATCCTGGCGCCCATGTACCTGCCGGTGCTTGATGGGGGCGGGGACTTGGAAACCGGGACGCCGGTGTTTTACGGCGCCGTCGGCGTCTACCTGGCCGGGCGCTTCCCAGGCTTCGCCGGCGCGCCGGCCTGGCTGAAGCGGCGCCTGGATTCGCGGCGGCTGCTGGCCTGGATCGCGCGCCGGGCGGGAACCACCCGCGCCCGCGGCCTGGAGAGCATGACCCTCTCGGTCTTGAAGGGCGAGGAGGGGAGGCAGAAGGACGAGTTGCGGCGGCTGGTGGCGTGGCTGGGCGGCGAGGTCCGGCCGGATGTGGTGCACCTCTCCAACGCGCTCCTGCTGGGGTTGGCCGGGCCCATTCGCCGGGATCTCGGCGTGCCCCTCGTCTGCACGCTGCAGGACGAGGACACCTGGGTGGACGCCATGGCGCCCGGCGCGGCCGCCGAGGCCTGGCGCCTCATGGCGGCACACGCCGCCCAGGTCGCCAGGTTCGTTCCCGTCAGCCGCTCCTATGGCGAGTTCATGCGTCCGCGCCTGGAAATCGCGCCGGAACGGCTGTGCGTCATCCCCATCGGGATTGACGCGCGGGGCTACGGCGAGGCCGAGCCGGCGCCGGACCGGCCCGCGATCGGCTACCTTGCCAAGATGACGGAATCGCTTGGACTGGAAATCCTCGCGGACGCCTTCGCGATCCTCAAGGAGCGCGGGCGCGTCAAGGGCCTGCGGCTCCGGGTCATGGGCGGCCAGACCGCGGACGACCGTCCGTTTCTCCGCCGCCTGCGCCGGAAGCTGGCGCGGAGGGGCCTGGAGGCCGACGTCGAGTTCTGCGCGGCCTTTGACCGGGCCAGCCGGATAGATTTTCTCCGGTCGCTCGCGGTGATGTCCGTGCCGGCCCCGCGCGGCGAGGCGTTCGGCACGTTCATCCTGGAAGCCCTGGCCGCCGGTGTGCCGGTGGTTCAGCCGGCGTTGGGGGCTTCGCCCGAATTGGTGGCGGCCACCGGCGGGGGAATCTGCTATGATCCCCCTGACGCACCGACCCTGGCCGCGGCGCTCGAGGGGCTGCTGCTCGACCCCGGGCGCGCGCACCGGCTGGGCCGGGCCGGGCGGGAGGTCGTCCTGCGCGAGTTCACGGTCCGGAAGATGGCCGAACGCATGCTGGAGGTTTATAATCAGATAGTGTAACCGCAAAGATCGCAAAGAACGCAAAACACCATTGAGTCTTGTCCGGATAGGATTCCTTTGTGGTTAAACCTCCGTTGCCATATCAGCGTTTGAGCATTAGAGTCCATTTGTGTTCATTAGTGTTTCAACGGCTTTTATAATGAATATCGGGATTCCAACTGCATTGGTGTTCGCGGCGGCTGCCGCCGGCGCGGCCACGAGCGGCGCGGAGCCGTCTTGGCCGATCTACCACGGCGATGCTGGTCTGCGGGGCGTGGCCGGCGCGCCGCTGCCCGCCAGGCTCGCCGTCCTCTGGCGGGCCAAGACGGATGCGCCCGTGTCGCTCCCGCCCGTGGTCGGCGGCGGCCGGATTTACTTCGTGACCGATAACGGCAGCGCCAGCGCCATCAGCCTGAAGGCTGAGCCGGTCTGGTCAGCCCGGCCGGGGGGCGGCGAGGCCGGCTCCGGCGGGCCGACCGGGGATTTCGAGAAATTCACGACCCCGCCGCTCTTCGCGCAGGGGCTGGTTCTGGCGGGAACTGACAAGGGCAACCTGCATGCCCTCGACGCGGCTAGCGGGAAAACCCGGTGGACCCATAAGGTCGGCGACAGCCTCCTCGGGTCGGCCAACTGGCTGGACCGCGGCGGCGCTCGGGGAATCATCGTCGCGGCGGTATCCCAGCCGGACGGCGCGGTGCATTGCGTGGACCTCGAGACGGGCAGCCTGTGCTGGACCTCGCCGCCAACCGCCCGCTGCGACGGGTCGCCGGGCATGGGCACAGGCTTTGTCGCCTTCGGGAACTGCGACGCCGAGCTGCGCGTGCTGTCGGGCTGCTGCGGCATGCCCAAGGCGCGGATTGATCTTCAGCCGCTCGGCCCGGTCGCCGCGGGGGTGGCCGTGGACGGGCCCTTTCTTTTCGCCGGGACCCGCGACGGTTCGCTCGTCTGCGCCGACGTGCGGAAGGGGAAAATCGTCTGGACCAACCAGTGCGGCCAGGGCGAGGCCTTCACGACCCCGGCCGTGACCGCGGACCGCGTCCTCTATGGCTCGAAAGACGGTGGGGTGCATTGCCTGGACCGGGCGGACGGGAAGAAGCTCTGGAGCTTCGACGGCGGCGGGGAGCCGTCCTCGCCGGTGGTGGCGGGGGACCGGGTGGTGGTTGCGGCCGGGGGGACGCTGTTCCTGCTCCGGCTCTCAGACGGCGGCAAGGTCTGGTTCGACCGCGCCGGCGACCGCGTCTCCCAGCCCGCCGTCGCGGGCGGGCGGCTGTATGTCGGCACCGACGAGGGCTTCATCGTTTGCTACGGCGCCGCAGAACTTAAATAGGATAAGACATGCAGATATCACCCCGCGAATTCGGGACAACCACGAATGTTAAAATCAGACATGCACCAAGCAGAACTGCCAATAATTCATGATGAAATTGTCTTTTACCTGCTTGCCTACAATTCGGGGTTGCCCTGAATTCGTGGGGGGTATTCTTATTCTGGTAGCTTGATTGGGTTGCGGGCCAGGCCCGCCTTGGGAATGCTATGGGTATGCCGGAACAACAAGCCCTGCTGGCGCTCGAGCGCGTGGGCAAGACGTATCCCGCTGCCGACGGCGGGGGACTGGCGGTCCTCAAGGACATCAGCCTGGCGGTGCGGCCGGGGGAATCCGTGGCCATCGTAGGGCCGTCGGGCTCCGGCAAGAGCACGCTCCTCAATATCATGGGGGCGCTCGACGCGCCCACCGCCGGACGCGTCCTGCTGGAGGGGCGGGACCTGGCCGGGCTGGATGAAACTGCCAGGGCGGAAATCAGGAACAGCAGGATCGGGTTCGTCTTTCAACTGCATCATCTCCTGCCGCAGTGCAATGTGCTCGAGAACGTGCTGGTTCCGGCGCTCGTCAATCCGGCCGCGCGCGATGCCGAAGCCAGGGCGCGCCAACTCCTGGCCGAGGTCGATCTTTCCGATCGCCTCGGCTCCCTGCCGGGAACACTCTCGGGCGGCGAGCGCCAGCGGGTGGCCGTGGTCCGGGCGATGATCAACGCTCCCGCCCTCCTGCTGGCGGATGAGCCGACCGGCTCGCTCGACCGCGCGGCGGCGGAGAGGCTGGGCGACCTGCTGGTGGGCATGAACCGGCGGCACGGCATGGCCCTGGTGACGGTCACGCATTCCGCCGCCCTGGCCGGCCGCATGGGCAGGGTCTTCGAGCTGGCGGACGGCCGGCTGGTTCCATCTTGTATGTCTGGTTTAGCGCCGCACACCGAGCAGCACCGCGGATTGGGCCAAACGGATCACGCATGACAGTAATCACAACCTTCCGTGCCAGCGTGGCAAGCCCTGCCACGTCGCCCCAGGCGCTTGTGCGCCCGGGGCAAGTGGTCCCTTGCCCGTTGCGGGCGGCGGGAAACCCTGCACCCTGAACCCTTCCAACGCTGTAAGCATGAACCGTCTGCGATTGATCCTGCGGGGCGCGTTGTATCACCGGCGCGCGCATTTGGGCGTCCTCGCCGGAACCCTGCTGGCCGCGGCCGTCCTCACCGGGGCCCTGCTGGTCGGGGACTCGGTGAAGTTCAGTCTGGTGCGGACCGCTTCGCTCCGGCTGGGCGGCATGAGCTGCGCCGTTGCCACCGGCAACCGCTTTTTCCGGCAGGATCTTGAAAACCGGCTGGGCACTGTTGGCGGGGTCGAAGCGGGCGCGGCCCTGCTCCTGCGCGGGGTCGTCCTGCGGCAGGACGATGCGGGCGGGGCGGAGCGGCAGGTCAACAACGTCCAGGTCATCGGCATGGGCCGGGGTTTTGCCGGACCCGGCCCGGTCCCGTCCCGCGGCGCCGCCGCCATCAACGCCAAACTTGCCGCCCAGCTAGGTCTCCGGCCGGGGGATCGGATTTCCGTCCGCGTGGAAAAGCCGTCGCTCCTTCCGCGCGACGCGCCGCTCGCGTCGCGCCGCGGGGACGACACCGTCCGCAGCGCGCTGGTCGTGGAGAGCATCATGCCGGACGACCGCCTCGGCCGCTTCAGCCTGGCGGCCAACCAGGTCGCGCCCTTCAACCTGTTCGTCAACCTGGAGTGGCTCCAGGAGACCGCCGGGCTCGCCGGCAAGGCCAACCTGCTCGTGAGCCGGGAGACGAACCGGACGCTCCCGGAACTCAACGCCGCGCTGGCCGCGGCCTGGCGGATCGGGGATGCCGGGCTGGTTTTCAGAGAAGCAAAATCAGGCGGCGTGGCGCCGCCCTCAGCAGGCAAGGGGCCGTTCCTTCAGGACGGACGCGACGAAGCGCGTCCCTCCATGCTAGCGACAAACGATGTGTCAAGGAGATGGAGGGCCACGGTCCCTCGTGGCCGTCCGGCAAGTTCCTTGGGAGCCGGTGATGGGGGCTTCTTCCAGCTCGAGAGCGAGCGGATCTTCATGGATCCTACGGTTTCGGAGGCCGCGCTCGCCGCGACGGCACCGGGCCCATCCTCGCCCGCCGTCGGCTGCCTGACCTACCTGGTCAACGCGATCGACACGGTCGGCGCAACCAACCGGCCCGGCGTGCCGTATTCGTTCGTCATGGCCCAGTCGCCCTCGGCCGACCGGCGGCTGGGGGTTGTCCCGCTGGGCATGGCGGACGACGAGATCATCCTCGGCCGCTGGCTGGCGGACCGGCTTTCAGCAAATACCGGCGCCGTGGTGCGGATGGCGTATTACGAGCTCACGCCCTCCGGCGCGTTCGCAGAGCGGAGCCGGGACTTCCGCGTGCGCGGCGTCGTGGAAATGGCGGAGATCGCAGGCGAGAAGGAGGGGGGGCCGAAGTTTCCCGGCCTGACGGACGCCGACCGCTGCGCGGATTGGGAGATCGGGCTGCCGCTGGATGAGGACAAGGTCAAGGACAAGGCCAACGAGGATTATTGGAAAGAATACCGCGCCACCCCGAAGGCGTTCGTGACGCTGCAAGCCGGCCGTGAGATGTGGGCCAGCCGGTTCGGCGATCTGACCGCCGTCCGTTACCCGCCGGGATCGGAACAGGCATCCGAGCTGGCAGAGGCGTTGCGGGAACGGCTCGATCCCGCCGCGCTCGGCCTGGCCTTCCTGCCGGTGGCGGAGACCGCGCGCAAGGCGGCGGCGGAGGCCGAGGATTTTGGGGGACTGTTTCTCGGGATGAGCGTTTTCCTGGTGGCCTCCGCCCTGATGCTGACCGGCCTGCTGTTCGCCTTCGGCGTGCAGCAGCGGTCCGGAGAAATCGGACTCCTGCTGGCGGTGGGTTATTCTCCGGGCACGGTGCGCCGGTTGCTGCTGGCGGAGGGCTGTGTCGTGGCCGCGCTGGGCTCCCTGGCCGGCGCGGCTCTCGGCGCCTTCTACACCCAGGCGCTTCTCCGGGCCCTGGCAACCTTCTGGCAAGGCGCGGTGGCCGGGGCGGCCATCCAATACCACGCCGAACCCATGACAGTCTGGACGGGTGCGGCGTTGGGCTTCGCCTGCGCCGTGGCCGCGCTGCTGCTGGCCATCCGCCGGCAGGTCCGCAAGCCCGCCCGGGCCCTGTTGGCCGGGGATGAGGTCTGGGCGGACGGCGCGGCCGGCCTTGCCCTGCGGCGGACCGGCCTTTATTTGTCGCTGGCCGGGGTGGCCGCCGCGCTGGCGATCGTCGCGCGCGCGGCCGCTACGGGCGCGCAGGAAGCCGTGCCGGCGTTCTTCGCGGCCGGAGCCCTGCTCCTGGTGTCCGGCCTCGGCCTGTTCAGGGAGCTGTTGGCCTGGCTGGGGGCGGGCGGGGGAAAACTGACCATCGGGTCTTTGGGCTTGCGCCATGCCGGACGCACCCGCGGCCGCAGCCTGGCGGCCGCCGCGTTGCTGGCCTGCGGCTGCTTCATCGTTTTCGCGGTCTCCTCCACTCAGGAGGACCCGGCCGCGGACGCCGGGTCGCGTTCCTCGGGCGCCGGCGGCTTCGCGCTTTACGGGGAATCCACCCTGCCGGTGCAGGAGGATCCGGGCAGTCCCGAGGGCCGCCGCAAGCTGAAGCTCGACCTTGAGCCCGGGCTCGGGGGGGTGAGCATCGTGGCGCTCAAGGTCAGGGACGGCGATGACGCCAGTTGCCTGAACCTCAATCGGGCCCAGTCGCCGCGTTTGCTGGGCGTTGACCCCCGCGCCTTGTCCTCGCTGGGCGCGTTCCGGGCGGCCGGCGGACCCGATCCCTGGCAACTTCTCGAGACAACATTGCCGGACGGCTCCGTGCCGGGCCTGGCCGGGGATCTCAATACCGCCCAGTGGGGCCTGAAAATGAAAACCGGGCCGGCGGGCGATTCGCTCATCTATCTGGACGAACGCGGCCAGTCGTTCAAGGTCAGGCTGGTGGGGGCGTTGCCGGTGCGGCTCTCGGTCTTCCAGGGATCGGTGCTGCTCAAGGCCGCCGATTTCTCCGCGAAATTTCCGTCCGAGAGCGGGTACCGGGCGTTCCTGGCGGACGCGCCGCCGGGCGTGGCGCGGGGGGTGGGGGACATCCTGGGCCGCCGGCTGGACAAGTCGGGGGTTGACCTGGTCCCGGCGGCGGAACGGCTCAGGGAATTTGCGGCGGTGGAGTCAACCTACCGGGCGATGTTCCTCGTGCTCGGTGGGCTGGGTCTCCTGCTGGGCAGCGTCGGCATGGGGGTGGTGGTCCTGCGCAACATCCTGGAACGGCGGGGCGAGCTGGCCCTGCTCCGGGCGTTCGGCTATGCGCCCGCCCGCGTGCGGCGGGTCATCCTGGCGGAACACTGGCTGCTGGTGGGGGCGGGGCTGGCGCTGGGCCTGCTCGCGTCCCTGGCGGCGCTGTGGCCCGCCTTGCAGTCCCCGAGCGGGATCCCATACCGGCTCCTGTTCTTTTTCACAGCGGGGGTCGCGCTGTTCCAGCTGGCCTGGATTGATCTCTGCGCCCGCCTGGCCTTGCGCGCTCCGCCGCTGGAGGCGCTGCGCTCCGAATAGGCGGATAAGATTGTTCTCCCGCTGAGATGCAGTGGCGCTGAGGGTCAGGCTCTGGAGCTTACCCTGCGTCTCTGCGTCCCTGCGCGAGAATATGCTTTGCCTGCTCTTGGGACAAAAGGGGGACAGTCTCCTGCTGTGGCTGCGCCCCTTTGATCATCAGTTTACACCGGCGTAGGATAGTATGTCGAGTGCCGGAATCCGGGTGAAAGGGCCAGGCGTCGGCCGGGCGCCGCGACCGAGCTGCATCCGCAGATGTAGCGGGCCGGGTCCTGGCCCAGCTCGGACTGCAACTCGTCCCACATCTCCCGCGTTTCGGTGCTGAGATAAAGCGGGATATCGCGGTCCCAGCGCCGCGCCTCGCGGATCAGGAACCGGTAGATGTCCCGGCGTGTCTCGTGCGGGAACGGTCCGCAGCGTTGATCCCGCATCTGTTCCTGGGCGGCCCGGGCTGCCTCCAGGCACTCGGGGTTCAGCAGGTCGGGGTTCAAGGTGCGGGTCAGGTTTTCGTAGCTGTTCCAGATATAGAGGCAGAACCCCATGGATTCCGGGCGCACGCGCTTGAGCGCCTGCTCGATGATCCGCGCGTATTCTTCCCGCCAGTGCCGCACGGGAATCACGGGCTTGAATTTGAAGCGCGCGGGGATGCCCATGGCCACGCACTTGCGGGCGGCTTCGACGCGGTCAATGGCCCGGCCGGTGCCCGGCTCGATGTCCCGGGCCACGGCCTCGCAGGTTACGCTCCAGACGCCCACCAGCCGGTCGCGGTGGGGCAGGTCCGCCAGCCAATCCACGTTGGAACTTCCCGTGTGGAAGAGTCCCCAACGGTCCTCGTAGTGTGCCAGGGTCTTGGCGAACAGAGCGTGCAGGCCGTATTCCGGCTCGAAGGTGATCAGGTCGGCGCCGTCCAGGATCATCCGGAATACCCGGTTCCACGGGTTGGCCTCGATTACGGGCTTGACCACCTTCTCCATGTACTCCTCGATGTTCAGCGCCACGGTGAGGGCCTTGCCTTCCCGTCCGGCGCTGCAGTACAGGCAGCCGTGCGGACAGCCCCGCATGGTCCCGAAGTTGTAGGTGGGCCAGCAGACGCAGTTGTTTTTCCGGTCCAGGTGGTGGGGGTGCTGGTCAATGGCCGTGGTCAGGTGGCCATGAATCGTTTCCAGCATAGCCAGGGACGTGCCGGCGGGGCACCGCTTGAGGAGCGGGCGGAGGTCGAGGCGGCGGACGCTGAGATCCATGGTGGTGAAGATCAGCGGACGCAGGAACGATCGGACCTGGCCGGCTGGGACGACTTCAGGCGGCCACAGGGTTTCCAACTCGGCCACGACCTCCGACAGGTTGTTGTCCGTGATCCGAGCCACGTCGCGCGGATTTCGTCCGATCCCGGCCAGGATGCGCTCCATCCGCTCGAAGCATTCGGCATCGTGGTAGACCCGGTCCAGCGCGAAGATCTTCAAGGGCGTCAGTTGATACATGGCCATGATTCCCTGGGAATGAAGGTTGGATCGCGGCTATGCCCCGTGCCCCGGAAGCACGGAAACAACGGCCCGGAGACGAGTGCTTCGCAGTGTGGGCGCCCGCCAGCCGGCTGTCAATATCACCCTACAAAGAGCAGTTGAACCACGAATTGACACCATGAACGCTAATAATCAACTGTTTATGCATATCAAGCACCTCACCCAGCAGTTGATCTCCCTTGTGGATCGCATCATAAGTCATCCGTAGATAGTTGCCGGAATCTTTCTGCATTCGCGTCAATTTGTGTTCATTCGTGGTTCTCTACTGCCGAATCCAGGATCACCGGCGCTTCGTATACCCAGCCCGCGCCAAAAGCGTTCTCGCGGCGAGCGCCCAAAATCCGGTGCTGTGCCTTCCATTGCCCGGTGGAGGTTCGTGTGCGAGCTTTCCCCGTGGCAACCCGCGCGGGCACAGGTCCCTGGGGTTTCGACCGCCGGGTCGGCGTTGGCCGGCGCGGCTGGTGTCCGGGGCCGGCATCCCGTATCGGCGCCTGGCCCCCTTCGCGGACGGCCTGGCTCTGTTTGGCCGGGCGGGATTGAACTCTGCCCGACCGAGAGCGCCGGAACGATCATTTCGGTCCCAGGCAGTAGAGGGCCTTATCCGAGCGGATGAGCAGACGGTTTCCCGCCACGGCGGGACTGGCGTTGTGCGCCGAGGTGTCCAGCGGCTCGTTTGCGGCCAGGATCTCGAAGGCCGGCTTGGCCGCCAGCACGAACACGCGGCCGGACCGGCAGACATAGTAGATTTTGCCGTCGGCCAGCAGCGCCGAGGCGTAGATCTGACCCGCCCCCGGAACTTTCTCGCCGTAGATGATGTTGCCGGTCAGGCCTTCCGCGCAGTAGGCGATCCCCTCGTTTTCGTGCATCCAGTAGAGGCGCCCCTCGTGGATGACCGGCGAGGTGACGTTCGAGCCTTTTTTGCCGGTCCACAGACGGTGGGTCTGGGTGACGTCCCCGCGTCCGCCCGCCCGGAGCGCCGCGGCGGCGGTGCCCGACCGGCCGCCGAGCGACCAGAGCACCCCGTCGGCGGCCACCACGCCCGGCACAATGTACCAGGTGATGTCGTTCGCGCAGGTCCAAAGCTGCTCGCCGGTGGCGGGGTCGAATCCCAGCACCTTTCCGCTCCGGGCCACCACCAGCTCGGGCTTCTTGTCCTTGAGCGGCACGAGCAGGGGTGTGCTCCAGGTGTCGGTAATGCCTTTTACCCGCCACGCCTCCTGGCCCGTGGCCTTGTCCAGGGCCACCAGGCTGCGGCTCTCGACGCTGGCGTTGACGATCACCAGGTCGCCAACGATGATGGGGGAGGCCGCGCAGCCCCAGCCGTGCAGGCCGGAGCCGACATCTGTCCGCCAGAGCTGTTTGCCCTCGAAATCAAAGGCGAGCACCCCGGACTTGCCGAAGAACACGTAGAGGCGATTGCCGTCGGCCGCCGGGGTGGGCGTGGCATAGCCGTGGTTTTCGGTGATCTTGGGCTGCTCCGGGAGCACGGGCTCGACGTCCCGGGTCCAGAGGATCTTGCCCCCATCCCGGTCCAGGCCGAGCACGTGGAGCTTGAGCTGATTCATGCCGCCGCCGCCAGAGACGTTGTCGCTGCTGTAGCAGGTCAGGAAAATCCTGTGGCCCGCGACGATGGGGCTCGAGGAGCCTCGCCCCGGCAGGTCGGTTTTCCAGGCGAGGTTTTCCTCCGGCCCCCATTTCAGGGGCAGTCCCTTGGCCCGGCTGGCGCCGAGCCCGCCGGGTCCCCGGAACTGCGGCCAGTCCTCGGCCCACAGGCGCGTGCCCCCGGATCCCGCGAGGATCCATCCCGTCAACGCCAGGCAGGCTGCGTTCGCTATGGCGCGTTTCATGCCTTCGCCTCCCCTTGATGGACTCTACTCCTTGTTCTATGCGGTCAAGAATCTCTGCGGAAAGTCATCTGTCACCTCGCCGCGAGAGTAGCTGCTGCCACACCTTGAATTGGTGCGAAAGTCACGCGGCAAGACAGGTTCTTCGGTTGGAAACAGGATGGGCGATATGGCCTGCCGGCGCGTGATCCAAGAAGAGCGTAGACTGATTTGGAGGTGGAGTCGAGAAGGATCGGGCTTCGCGAGATGGGAGGCAGTTGGGGCGAACGCTTTTTCCCAAAAAATCCGGGACGCTGAACTCGGCCGGCCGGCTTTTGGCTTGCCATCCCTGTGGGGATAAGTTCTAGTTGGCCGCAGGGGCGGGCCCGCGTCCGCGGGGAGGGCCGCCCGGCCGGGGCTAGTCTTGATGCGTGGCGGCGGATGAACCATGAATATTGCCTGGATAGGAACTGGGGTCATGGGCAGCGCGATGGCCGGGCGCCTGCTGGCGGCCGGCCATGCGCTCACGGTTTTCACCCGCACGAAGGGCCGGGCGGAGAACCTGCTCAAGCGAGGCGCGCGTTGGGCGGACAGCCCACAGGAAGCGGCCGCCGACGCCGGCGCGGTTTGCGTCATGGTCGGCTATCCCGCCGACGTCGAGGCCGTGATCCTGGGGCCGCGGGGCGCGCTGGCGGCGATGGACCGGGACAGCCTGTTGATCGATTTCACGACCAGCCGGCCGGACCTGGCGGTGGCGATCGAGCGTGCCGCCGCCGCGCGGGGCGTCCTGGCCCTCGATGCGCCGGTCTCCGGCGGCGACGTCGGCGCGCGCGAGGCCCGGCTTTCGATCATGGTTGGCGGATCGCAGGAAGCCTTTGACCGCGCCCTGCCGATCCTGCGCTGCCTGGGGAATACCATCGTGCGCCAGGGGGGCGCCGGGCAGGGCCAGCACGCCAAGATGGTCAACCAGATCCTGATCGCCGCGAACATGGTCGGCGTGTGCGAAGGGCTGCTCTACGCGCGCCGGGCGGGGCTGGACCCTGAGACCGTGCTCGCCAGCGTGGGCGGCGGCGCCGCCGCCTCGTGGAGCTTGGCTAACCTTGCCCCCCGCATGCTCAAGGGGGATTACCGGGCCGGCTTTTACGTCGAGCATTTCATCAAGGACCTGGGCATCGCCCTCGCTGAGGCGGCGCGCATGAAACTGGACCTGCCTGGCCTGGCCCTGGCCCATCGCCTCTACGAGAGGGTCCGGGCGCAGGGCGGCGGCCGGCTCGGCACCCAGGCCCTGGCCCTGGCGCTGGAAAAGTGATCCCCGCCCGCCTTGAGCAGTGGAAGCGACGCCCTCGTCGCTTCGGTCTAGACGGTGAAGCAGCCGACTTTGCCTTGCGCGGCTTCGCGATCAGAGGCCGGCAGGCGGCGATAAAAGCTTCGGCCCGGTCGAGTTCCGCGCGGGCCTGGGCCGGGGTGAACCGGGCGCTGGCCGCGTAATCGCACATCTCGCGAAGGGTTTCGAGATGGGACAAATGAATGGCTGTTGTGGTTCTCTACTGCCGAATCCAGGTTCAGCTGTCCTGAACAGTGGAAGCACCCTTCAGATTCAGTATGATACCTAGAGGGTCTAGGTATCATGCGCACGGCGCGCGCGCTGCCGGACCAGGGCGCGCAGGATGGCGTCCAAAACTTGGTCCAGCCGTTTGCCGACATCCTCCGCCAGGAACCGCAGGACGAACCAGCCGTGTTCCTGCAGAAGGGCGTCCTTGCGCCGGTCGCGGCGATACGCCTCGGGGTCGGCAAGATGCTGGGGTCCGTCCAGTTCCACCGCCAGCCGGGCGCTGGAACATAACAGATCGACTTCCATTTGCCCTCGTTCGTCGAAGGCGATCGGCAGCGGCGCGTTGAGCTGGAATAGGCCCCGGCATTCGGACAGCGTGTCCAAGCGTCGGAAGAGAAAGGTTTCCGTGGCGCTGCGCGCGCGGTCCGCGCCCTGGGCGTCGGGATGGAATTTCCGGGTCGCATGGACAAACAGGTTGCCGAGATGGGCGTCCACGCCGTCACGTATCAGGCGCTGAACGCTGGCGGCATAGTCGCGTTTCCATTCCGGTTCCACCGGCAGGGGCACATCGGCGGGCCAGCCCGGCACGGCGCTGGCCGGCAGGAGGATCGCGTAGCCGATGGCCTCGTAACCTTTGCAGCGCCGGTCGAACATGCGCGCGAGCAGGGGAATGTTCAAATCAGCGTAGTCGTACACGCGCACCTCGCGTTTGCAGTCGTGCAGACGGTGCAGGCGGACGGCATACTGGGCGATGGTGCCGCGCCAAGACACCGGCAAGGTCAAAAACAGGGTGTCGAGCCGGGCATCGTCGAATCCCTCGCCCAAAAATCGGCCGGTGGCCAGCACGACGCGGTCTTCGTCCTCGGGAATCGCGGCCAGTTGCGCGAGCGCTGCGCCCAGCTTTTTCCTTCCCATCCGGCCCTGGAGCACAACCAGGTGCTGCACGCCCGGCGCGAGACTGTCCGCGAGCCTGGCGAGGTGGTCGGTGCGTTCCGTCAGCACCACGGGAGAGCGTTTCTCCCGCACGGCTTGGAGGACATCCTCGCAGATGAGCCGGTTGCGGCTTTCGTCCGCGGCCAGGGCGTCATACAAGGCTTGAAACTGCAGGCGGACATCGTTCTCGGCGGACGCCGGGCCGCGGAACGAGGTCGGGCGGACCAGGACGGTGTGCGTGAAGGGCCGCAGTCTGGCCTGCTGCCGGGCATCGACACGGAAGCGCACAGGCCCGCACTGCATGAAAATGATGGGATGATGGCCATCCTTGCGCGTGACGGTCGCGGACAGGCCCGTGATGTATTTTGCCTTGGCGCGCCGCGCCACCTGCTCAAAACCGGGCGCGGAGATATGGTGGCATTCGTCCACAACGATGTGTCCGTAGTCGGCGACACGATCGTCAACCGCGCCTTTGCGGACCAGGCTTTGCACCAGGGCCACATCCAGCGCGCCGGTGGGTTAATTTTTGCCGCCCCCGATGCGGCCGATGGCTTTGACGGGTATTCCGAGAAAAAAGGCAAGCCGTTCCACCCATTGTTCCATCAACTGCCGCCGGCAGACGATCACCAGGGTGTTGACGCCGCGCTGGGCGATGAGCCAGGCGGCGATCACGGTTTTGCCGAAGGCGGTCGTGGCGGCCAGGACGCCGATGTCGTGCGCCGCCAGGGCCTCGGCGGCCGGTTTCTGCTCCGGCTGAAGGATCCCGATAAACCGTGCATTCAGGGGAGTGCCGGCGAAACGCTCGTTGCGAATGCGCGCCTCGATGCCCAGTGCGGTCAGGGCGGCCAGGAGCTCGTCGAGACAGCCGCGCGGCAAGCCCAGGTGTTGCGGATGATCCTCGGCGCAGCCAATCACGCGGGGCAGGCCGCGGGTCGGCAGGCGCATGGCCTGCGCCTTATAGAACTCCGGATTCTGGAACGCCGCCAGCCGCGCCAGCCGATTGCGGAGCGAAGGGGACAGGTCGTCCTTGGCGATGTAAATTTCGTTTCCCAGGACCAATTCCAGTTTTTTTGGAAGCGGGCCGGGGAACGGCATGCCTTTCCGGCAGCGGGAAGGCGCCGCCATCCAGGGCGCGGCTTCGTCCTCGTCGAAGGGGACCCAGCGCACGCCGATGATCCGGTCCCTTTTTTCGGCGGCGGCGACGATCCGTTCGATGTCCGCGCGCGGGAATTTCCGCAATTCTGAAAGAAAGGCCCATGGATCGGGGTAGGGGATTCCCTGCCCATCGAGGAACACGGTATGGCCGCGGTCCCGAGGAAGTTTTTGAAGCGGCAAGGCGATCAGGTTTCCGAACCCGCCCTCCGGGAGGGTGTCCTGGTTGGGGAAAAAGCGGTCGTAGGACTCCAAGCCGATCTCCGGCCGGCGTTCCATGGTCTCGGTCAAAAGGTGCGCGCCGAGGCGGCGGGCCAAGCAGGCGGGAACGGCGTCCTCGAAGAACAGCCAGAGGTGGGCGCCGTTGCCGGAGCGCGAGCGTTCGATGGCCGACGGAAGACCCAGTTGGCGGCAGGTTTCAGCCACGGCCGCCGCGTCGGCGCGCCAGGTTTCCTTATCGAAATCGGCGGCCAGCAGAAAGCAGGTTTCGTCCTGCAGCATGGGGTAAATCCCCATGACAAATTCGCGGCCGCTTGCGTCCCGTCCGGAAAGGTGTTGGCGGATGGTATCGTCGGTCACGGGAAGGAAGCGCCGGTTTACGCATTTGGCGCACGGGCTTGCTCGTTTATCGCACACGTCCCTGACCCATTCGTTGGCGCAGGCGGGGCTGTAGCCGGACCGGCCGGTCCGGCGGCTCTCGAACCGGCGGGGATAGACGTCGTCGCGTCCGCGGAACAACGACCGGAACAGGGCGATCTTCGCCCCGGGCGGCGAGAACTGGGTCACTGCCGGTTGCTCTGGCATGGCTGTCTCCGAGCCAAACTTGAGTTCAGGTTTCAACTTGACCCGGTCCGATTTAAAATTTATTCTATAAATTCGAAGTTGTGACTGTCGAGCAAAAACATTGTGGGGAGGCAAGACATCCGCCAGACTTGAGATACAAAGTTTAATGAGTTTGGTTCAATCCCTTGGGAGCCAATAAGGTATGCCCGAAATCAGCCGATTTCTTGGGGTTGTGATAGCGCTCTATTGGCGGGACCATGGGGTGGCGCACTTTCATGCTAAGTATGGCGAGATGAGGGCGTCCATTTCGATCGAAGCTCTCAAATTGCTTGAAGGGTCGTTGCCGCCCCGGGTGATGGCGCTGGTGTTGGAATGGGCGTTTTTGCACAGGGATGAGTTGATGGAGAATTGGCAATTGGCGCTGGAAGGAAAACCGTTGCGCCCGATCGAGCCGCTTCAATAGGGGGCCGAAAATGCATTATATTACAGAAGTTAATTATGAATCCGGTTATTGCCTGCGGCTCCGGTTTGAGGACGGCCTGCTGAGGCGGGTGGATTTGAGCAGCCATCTGAACGGCGAAATGTTCGAGCCGTTACGGGAGATGTCCCGGTTTCAAACTGCCCGTCTGAATCCCGACATTGACACCGTGGTTTGGGATAACGGGGCGGATATGTCGCCCGACTTTCTTTATGAAATCAGCGTTCCCGCCGGCGCTTTAGTCGCGTGCAAAGTGGCTGAACCGCACG
>CAZVVD010000066.1:0-21166 GCA_964630555.1 uncultured Verrucomicrobiota bacterium
ACAACAGTTCAAGCGGGAAGTCGGAAAGCAACCGACAAGGACAATAGAGTTCGGACAGTCGTTAGTTTCAAATGCCCAGCGGTCACTTTCGACCATCTTTACCAAGGTGGTCGTTATCGAAACGAAAGATCCAAAGAAAGTAGCGTCGTCCGGGGCAGAGTACATGATAGAATTGAGATACAATGATAACACGGGAGGTCAGACAAGAATGATGACATTCAGTGCCCACCAAGTCGTAGTGTCCCTTAAGTGCATAGGAACGAAAGCAAAAGACAACTCAGTCCTATTTCAGGGCGACGTGACTGCTCAGAAGGAGGAACGATCCTCCGCAGGTTTCATCCCGATTATTGGCGTCTCTCAGATCGGCATCCAAAATGCCCTTCGGGCGGCTTCAAATGGGGCCGTTCAAGAGGCACTGGAGAAGGTCAATGATCTCATCGTAGAGAACCGTGACAAATTCAAATAAGCGGACCGAACAACGGGAGCCAGCCTGCTGCGTTACGGCGGCGGCTGCTCCCGGGCGTTCGGCCAAATAACATGAGGAAGTGGACACAGCGAATACTCGCGGGGCTATACTTGCTGGCCGGTGCCCTGATCGCGATGCTTACCCACAGAGTTAAGGTCATCGTTCCAGAACTGCACGAGGGTATGAACGTTCAATACGGATTCGCGGCCGTTTGCGTGCTCAGGACACCCGTCTACGTCTGGCTGATTCTGCCTCTTCTGTGCGCTTGTCTCGTCATATTTATTGGTCGACGCACAACGGGGCACGGCCTCAGCATCGCATTTGGCATTCTCCTGTTGGTCGGGATCGGCCTCTGGATCCTCACGATTCAGGGACTCATCTTCCCTTGGATTGAAACTGTCGATAACGCGGCAGGGCAGCCTTGAAAAAACGAATTTGCATTAGCCGAACAATCGGCTTCAAACTAGCTCGCTACTGCTCGCAGTCTGAGCCGTTACCTTCAGATAGCCGGCGTTAATTTGCCGGTGACACGGGATCGGCGCCCGGCGCCGAGTCCTGTTTGCCCTGGGAGGGAGAGGCGGGGGAATCCTTTTTGTCCGACAGAGTCTTCGTCACGAAGGTCAGCTCCCAGAGCTTGGCGTATTTCAGGAAAACCCCCGTGGCGTTCAGGGCGGCAATGATCAAGCCGCGGTAGCCGTCCAGGAACCCGCGCTTCAGGATATACCCTTTGAAAAAGCGGAACATGGGCCGGAAGATCAGGTCAATTCCGGAAAAGCGGCGTGGCTCGTCGTAGAGGCTCTTGGACGAGATCGTGGAAAACCGGTTCTGGGTGGCGATCTGGTCGGTCAGGTCGTCGTAGGTGTAGTGGTGCAGGCAGCCGCGCAGGCGCTTGACGGGGCCGGTGACCAGGACGTGGTCGTGGGGCTCGCGGCCGGTGCAGACGCCCCGGTCCTTGCGGTAGAGCCGCATTTTCAGGTCCGGCCACCATTCGCCGTGGGTGATCCAGCGCCCGAGGAAATACACCTTGCGGGGGAATTCGTAGCCGTCGTAGTTCCGGTTGTTGCCGCTCTCGAATTCCTTGAGGATCTCATCCCGCAGTTCCGCTGAGACCTCTTCATCGGCGTCGATGAAGAGGATCCAGGGATGGGCGGCCATTTTCTTGATCAGTTCCTTCTGGCCGACGTAGCCCAGCCATTCGTGTTGATACACGCGGTCCGTGTATTCCCGGCAGATCTCCGCGGTGCGGTCCTGGCTGAAGCTGTCCACGACCACGATTTCATCCACCCAGGCCAGGCTGTCCAGGCAGCGACGGATGTTGGGTTCCTCATTGCCGACGGTGAGGCAGGCTGAAATCTTGTCGCGCATCGTGGACTCCAATAGGCTTTGAATCAAAAAAACCGTATCTCACGCAAAGGCGCAAAGACGCCAAGGCGGGGACAAGCTACAAGTATCGGATCACTCTTCTTTGCGGCTTGGCGTCTTGGCGTGAAACGGCAAATTATTTTTCGAGCGATGGGTGCTACCGTGCTTCGATCAGTTCCCGGGCCGCCGCCAGGGCTTGTTCCGGCGTGATCCGGCGCAGGGCCTGGACAGCTTCCTCCGAGTGACGGGCGATGTCCCGGCTCCGCGGCGCGTTCCCCTGGAGCACGCGCACTCGCGGACCCAGCGGTCCGGTTTTCCGCGGATCCGTTATCCCGAAAATCGTCAGCACGGGTACACCGACGGCGGCGGCCAGGTGCAGGCCGCCGCTATCGTTGCCCACCGCCAGGGCGCACTGCGCCAGCAGCGCGGCCAGCTCGGGCAGGGTCGTCCGGCCGGCCAGGCTGACCGCTCCGGCGCCGATGCCGGCGGCCACCCGCTCGCACAGGGCGCGTTCCTGCTCCGAGCCCAGGACGACGATACCGCAGGGGCGTTCGCGGAGCAATCCCTGACCGAGGGCGATAAAGTGCTCGCAGGGCCAGCGTTTGGAGGGCCCGCGGGCCGCGCCGGGCAGGAGGGCCACCCGCGGAGCGCCCAGGCCGGCCAGGCGCTCCCCGGCGGCGCGGCCGAGGGCCGGCGGGAGCGCCAGGGCCGGCGGTTCGTCCGGGGCGTCCGCCACGCCGAACAGCGCCCGGTACTCGTGGGCCTGGTGTTCCCGCCCGGGCCCGGACGGGGGCCGGACGACCCGGGTCAGCATCCAGTCGCGCGCGTGGCCGGGCAGGCCGATGCGCTCCGGGATCCGGGCCAGGAAAGGGGGCAGGGCGGAGCGGAAGGAGTGCGGCAGGATGAACGCGGCGCTGAATCCCGCGCCGGCCGCCCGCTGCGCGGCGTGGAAAACGCCGCCCGCTCCGGGCGAAAACGTCCAGACCTCGTCGATCGCCGGGTGCAGGGAGCACAGGGGGGCCAGGGGCGGCTTGACCAGCATGACGAGGCGGGTTGCCGGGCGCGCCCGCCGGAAGGCCTGCAGCGCCGGCAGGCTCATGACGCTGTCGCCGAGCCAGTTGACCCCGACGACGAGCACGGCCTCCGTCCTAGCGGAAGCAGATGCGGGAGATGCAGGCATGAAAGTCCTCCACGCCGCTCAGCAGCTCGATCTCCACGCGCAGGAAATAGATGGGCACATCCTGGCGCTCGATCTTGGGGAAGCGCACGGCGTCCTTTTCGGTGGTGATGATGGCCTCGGCTCCGTTCCGGCGTGACTTGTTGATGATGTTGATGAGCTCCTGCTGGGTGTAGCGGTGGTGGTCCGCGAAACGCTTGCAGTAGCACATGGTGGCGCCGAGCCGCCGGATTTCGTTTTCGAAACCCTCCGGGCTGGCGATGCCCGAGACCAGGGCCACGGTGCGGCCCTGCAGGAAATCGAGGCCGCGGCGTTCGCCGGAATAGACGTTCTGCAGGTGTTTGGGCCGGTGGGTGCACATCGAGATTTCGGCGCGGGGATTGATCGCCTGGATGGCGGCCTGGAGCGACTCGGCGGCCTTGCCGGTGGCTTTGGTGATGAAAATGAAATCGGCCCGCCGCAGGTTGGAGGCCGGTTCCCGCAGCAGCCCGCGGGGCAGCACGTGCCCGTTGGAGAACGGGTTGGTGCAGTCCACCAGGACGATTTCCACCCGGTGCTTGAGGCGGCGGTATTGAAAACCGTCGTCCAGCAGCAGGGTGTCGCAGTGCAGCTTGTCAATGGCGTAGCGGCCGCTCTTGACCCGGTCCTTGTCCACCAGCACGACCACGTGGGGCAGGTTGGAGGCCAGCATGTAGGGCTCGTCGCCGCTCATGGCCGAGTCCAGCAGCAGCTCCCGCCCGTTGGACACAACCCGCGGCGGCCGCCGACGCTCCCGGCCGGTGATCTTGTCGAGCGTTTTCTTCCAAAACCCGTGCTCGACTTTCTTGTAGCCGCGGCTGAGCACGGCCACCTTGCGGCCGGCCTTCTGGAGCTCGCGGGCGAAGACTTCGACCACCGGCGTCTTGCCGGTGCCGCCGACCGTGAGGTTGCCGATGCTGATGACCTGGCAGCCCAGGGTGTGGTGGCGGAAGAGGCGCTTTTCGTAAAGGAAATGGCGCAGGGTCACGATCCCGCCGTAGAGGCGGGAAAGGTGGCGGAGCAGGAAGCGGAAGCCCCGGGCCGCGCGCCCCGGCCGGCGGTCGTTGATGACATCCAGGAAATAGCGCTCAAGTTTTTCCTTGCGGCTCAATCCCATGGCGTCATTCTGCCATCGGCCGCGCCGGGGAGTCAAGCGTTGGGATGCGGCGGCAGCAGGCAAGGATTGCGGTATTTACATCCCGGGCAAAAACGCTAGAGTGTCTCTTTTCGCCGTTGATCAGGCACGCGTCCGCGAAGTCGGGCGCAAGACGGGAGCTATGACACTGGATCCGCAAGCCGCTAGGTTGAACGCGCGCCTGGAAGCCGACTGTCCGGACGTCCTGGCGATGCTGTCGGCGCGGGGACGGGCCATTTATTTCCCGAAACTCGGGGTGTTGTCGCAGGCGGCGGACGCGCAGGGCAAGAACGTCAACGCCACGATCGGCATTGCCCTCGATGAGGATGGCGCCCCGATGTGTTTGCCCTGCATTGCCGGACGCGTCCGGCTGCCTCCGGCCAGCGTGTTTTCCTACGCCTCCAGTTTCGGCCGGCCGGATTTGCGCCGAGCCTGGCAGGCGGCGCTGACCGAAAAAAACCCGTCCCTGCGGGGCAAGGGGTTCAGCCTGCCGATTGTCAGCTGCGCCCTGACCCACGGGCTCAGCATGTGCGGCTACCTGTTCTGCGATCCGGGCGACCGGGTGGTGTTTCCCGACCTGTACTGGGAAAATTACGAACTGATTTTTAGCCTGGGCTGCGGCGCCGGGCTGGACCCGTTCCCGATGTTCGACGCCCGGGGTGGGTTCAACGTCGGGGGCTTGCGCGACAAGCTGGCGGCCGGCGGCGCCAAGACCCTGGTGATCCTGAACTTTCCTAACAATCCCACCGGTTACACGCCGACCTGCGCGGAGACCGCGGAGATCGTCGGCGCTTTGCGGGAGGCGGCCGGGCGGGGGACGCGCCTGGTGGTCCTGGTGGACGACGCCTATTTTGGCCTGGTCTACGAGGACGGCATTCTGGCCGAGTCGCTTTTCGGACACCTCTGTGACCTGCACGCCAACCTGCTGGCGGTCAAGCTGGATGGACCCACCAAGGAGGATTACGCCTGGGGATTCCGGGTCGGCTTCCTGACCTTCGGCGTGCGGGGCGGAACCCCGGCGGCCTATGCCGCGCTCGAAGCCAAAACCGCCGGGGCCATTCGCGGCAGCATTTCCAACGCGTCCAACCTGGGCCAGTCCCTGCTGGTCAGCGCCTACGCCGATCCGGTGTATCCCGCCGAAAAACGCCAGAAATACGGGATCCTGCGCGGCCGCTACGAGCGGGTCAAGGCCATCCTGGCGGCGCATCCGGAGTACCGGGAGGAGTTTGTGCCCATGCCCTTCAATTCGGGGTATTTCATGTGCCTGCGGATGCTCCGGGCGGACCCGGAGCGGCTGCGCCAGTTGCTGCTTTCCGAATACTCGGTCGGCGTGATCGTCATGAGCGGCTTGGTCCGGCTGGCGTTCTCGGCGACGCCGCTGGACAGGCTGGAGGCGCTGTTCGACCGCATCTTCAGGGCCGCGCGCGCGCTGGCGGATTCCTCCGCCGCCAGCCGCACCCCCGGCCCGCGTTGTTCCTGAGCTTGGGAGGCCGGCCATGGGAGAGGCGACGATGACCTACGAAGTCCTGGCGCGCAAGTGGCGGCCCCGGCAGTTCGACGACGTGGTCGGGCAGGAGCATGTCACCCGGACGCTGATCAACGCCATCCGGGCGCAGCGCGTGGCCCACGCCTACCTGTTCGTCGGTCCGCGCGGCATCGGCAAGACCTCCATCGCCCGCATCCTGGCCAAGGCCCTGAACTGCGTCCGGGGGCCGACCGAAAAGCCGTGCGACGCGTGCCCCTCTTGCCTGGAGATCATGGGCGGCGCCAGCCTCGACGTCCAGGAGATTGACGGCGCCTCGAACCGCGGGATTGACGATGTGCGCGCCCTGCGCGACACGATTCAATACATGCCCGCCGGACGCTTCAAGATCATCATCATCGACGAGGTCCACCAGGTCACGACCGACGCCTTCAACGCCCTGCTGAAGACCCTCGAGGAGCCGCCCGCCCACGTGAAGTTCCTGTTCGCGACCACCGAGCCCCAGAAAGTCCCCGCGACCATCCTGTCCCGCTGCCAGCGGTTCGACCTGCGCCGTATTCCGCTGAAACTTCTCATGGAACGCCTGCGCCTGATTGCCGCCTCCGAGCAGGTCGAGCTCGAGGAGGATGCGCTCCTGGCGATTGCCCGCGCTGCCGAGGGCGGCCTGCGCGACGCGGAATCCGCCCTGGACCAGTTGATCGCCTTCCAGGGAAAGCGCATCACCGAGGGCGATGTCCTGGCGGTGTTCGGGCTGGTCTCCCGCCAGGCCATGGGCGACCTGATGACCGCGCTCCTGCGGGGCGATGTCGCCGCCGCGCTCCGCCTGCTGGGGGAGTGGGACCGCCAGGGGAAGGACCTCCAGCGCCTGCTCCTGGAGTTGCTCGAGTATTGCCGCAACCTGCTGGTGTTTCTCCAGGTTGGCGCGGACGCCGAGCTGGATTTGACGGCGGCCCAGGTCGAGGTGCTGAAAACCCAGGCCGGGCTGACCGCCACGGACCGGCTCCTGCGCCTGGCGGACATCCTGACGGAGACCTGGGACCGCTTGCGTTACGCGTTGTCCCGGAAAACACTGCTTGAGACCGCGCTGATCCGCTGCGCCCGCGCCGCGACCGTGGTGTCGCTGGAGGAGATCCTGGCCCGGATCCGGGCACTGCAAGCCGGCCTCCCGGCGGCCCCACCGCCGGGGCCATCCGGCCCGGAGCCGGAGTCCGCTTCCGGCGTTTCCCCGGCCGGACCCGGCCGGGTCCGGGATTCGCGGCCGGCGGTCCCGCCGGCTCCTTCCGCGCCCGCCGCCGCCCCCCCGGCGGCGGAGGCCAGGGCGCCCGCCGTGACCGGCGCTGTCCGGGACGAGCTGGCCGTGTTGACCAGGGATTGGCGCGCCCTGGTGGAGCGCGTCGGCAGTGCCGCGCCCCTGGCGAAGTCCAGCCTGATGGATGCGGCGCCGCTGGCGGTGAACGGCGACCGGGTGGTGATCGGGTTCAATCCCGAGTTTGCCGACCGGGTGGAGCAGGCTGCCGTGCCGCGCCATCTCCTCGCGCTGCAGAAGGTGTTGAGCAGCGCGCTGGGCCGGCCCGTGGCCGCCGAGTTCAAGGTGGCCGTCGCCGGCCCGGCGCCGACCCGTCCGACGCCAAGGCCGGCGGCCGCGGCTTCCCCCTTGCCGGCAGAGTCCGCCCCGGCCAAACCCGCCTTGCGGGGGCGGCACAAGTGGATGGCCCAGGAACCGGTCCAGAAGACGCTGGACATGTTCAACGGGCGCATCGTGGATATCAAGGAGTGACGCGATGAAGAACATGTTCCAGATGCTCCGCGACGCCGCGGCCATGCAGAAGCAGGTCAAGAGCATCCAGGCCCGCCTGCGTCAGCAGACCGTGGATTTTTCCAGCGGCGGCGGCAAGGTGACGGTCACGGCCCGCGGGGACGCCTCCGTGGCCGCCATCCGCATCGACCCCTCCGCGATCAACCCGGCCCAGCCCGCGGCCCTGGAAAAACTCGTGCTGGCCGCGGTCGAGGGCGCGCTGAACGCGGCCAAGGAGATGAGCGCCCGCGAGATGAAAGGCCTGGCCGCCGGCCTGGGCCTGCCCGATATCCCGGGGCTGCGATGAAATCCTTTCCCAGCCTGGACCGCCTGTCGGCCTGCTTGAACAAGCTGCCCGGCATCGGCCGGCGTTCGGCCGAACGGATTGCGCTCAAGCTGGCGGTCCGCCAGGAGCCGCTCCTGGGCGAGCTGCTGGCGGCCCTGCAGGAGACCGCCGCCCGCCTGACGGTGTGTTCGCGTTGCGGCGGAATCACCGCGCGGGAGGATGACCCTTGCGCCATCTGTCGGGACCCCGCGCGCGACGGGTCGCTCCTGTGCCTGGTGGAGGACCCTGGCGACATCCTGCTGATCGACGCCGCCGGCAGCTATCGCGGGCGCTACCACGTGTTGCCGGGCAAGCTCTCCCCCCGCCAGGGCGAGGGCATCGCCGGGCTGCGCCTGGAGGACCTCGGCCGGCGGATCGCGGCTGAACATATCCGGGAGATCATCCTGGCCCTGGGCTCGGATGTCGAGAGCGAGGCGACCGCCAGCTTCCTGCACGAGCATTTCAGCGATGGTGCCCTGCGCATCACCCGCCCGGCCATGGGCCTGCCCGCGGGCAGCGGCATCGGATACAGCGACAGCCTCACCCTGGCGCGCGCCATGCAGAACCGACAGGTTTGCGGACCGGAATGACCTGCTCAATCCGGCCAGCGGCCGGCCTTGGCGGCGTCGCGCAGGAAGGCGAGAGCCCGGCCCGGCCCGAGGTCCTCCAGAAGGTCGGCCCGGCGCCGCGCCAGGGGGGGCAGACCGCCCACCGACTCGAACAGGCGGTTTTTCCCGGAGCGGTCGGCGCCGAACTCGGCGCCGGCCGCCGCGCCGGCGTAGGCGAAATCCGCGTAGCGCGCCAGCAGGGCCTGGCCGACCATGATCCGGGCGCCGCGCAGGAAAGTGTCCCGGTAGGGCCGGAGCGCTTCGCCGTCGAGGTCGTCCGCGAAGGGTTGGCCTTCTTTGTTCATCTCGGTGCCGATATTGACGGGCAGGGCCAGGGCTTCGGCCAGGGCCACGGTCTCGGCCAGCCTGGCGAGCTTGGCGGCGCGGGCCGCGGGATCCGCCACGTTGTGGTTGCGGTCGGGGATGATGTTCAGGGCGCAGGCGCCCTTGGCCAGCAGGCATTCGAAGAGAGCGCCGGGGTCGCGTTCCCCGGCGCTGGCGCCGTCCAGCCAGGCGATCATGGGCATGGCCCCGCACTCCAGCACCCAGGCGCAAAAATCGTCCGCCGGCGGGAACGAGGCGGGCGTGGGCGGCGCGTAGCCGATGCCGCCGCGCTTGACCAGGGCCGAGCGGATCGCGTCTTCGAGGGCCGGCTCGGCGGCGGCGAGGGCGGCGGCGGCGTCCGGCGTTTTGTTCATCACCCTGGCCCAGAAGGCATGGCGCTCGGCGGGGGAAGGGAAACGGGCCTCAGCCTTGAGGCGGTAGGCGCGCACCAGGTGCCGCTCGGTAGGGCAGTTCCCGGGCGACAGGCGGCTGACGTCGGCGGCGTAGTCCACGGCGATGTCGGGCAGGCGGGCGTTGATCCGCGCGGCCAACCCGCGGTTGCGCGCGTCCGCGCGCCGGCCGAACTCCGCCAGGGCGGCGGCCGCAGGGCTCCCGGCGGGCGGGAGGCGCGGGAAGCCGGCGCCCATGAGGTAGGCCACGCCGGGCTCGCCGGGCGAGTTGATGTCCACGCCGGCGTACTCCCCGACGTAGGCGCGTGTTTCCAGGTGGACCGCCGCGCGCAGTTCCAGGACGAGCCCGGCCCGGAGGAATTCCTCGAGCCCGTCCAGGACGTCGAAATCACACAGGCCGGCGGCGTAGAGGCCGGCTTGCCGCGTCTCCCAGGCGAGGCGCGAGGGCGAGTAGCCCAGGGTGTTGAAGGAAAAAAAAGAATGCAGGTGCAGGTTGACCCGCGGGCGCGCCGCCGGCGGCGGTGCGGCGGCGGCCGCCAGGCGCTCCAGCGCCCGCCCGCGGCGGGCGCCGTCGAAGGCGTTCAGCTCGTCGAGATCGGCAATGGAGATCGGGCGCATGGCGGCACTATACGCGCGGCGTCCAGCCGGAGGCAAGCCGGAAGACGCGCCGGCAGACGATCCTGTGCGGGGCCGCGCCAGGCCCCCGGTGTTCAGAACGGCCCGGATGACCCACCGGCCACCGTCGTCCCTGGCCGGGGAGCGTCTCGAGATCGTTACCAGTGTCGATCTGGGCTGACCGCGGTTTGCCCCCGCCCGGCTTGCGCTCGCGCCGGGGTGCGGGCGGGCCGGGGCGCCGCCGGAATCTTGGCGAGGGAAAGCATTGACGCACCCGGCGGGAGCCGCTATAGTGCCATCTTTTGTCGGTGGTCCCTCGAGACTAATCAAACGGATGGAGATTGCAGCCATGGCCAATCCTGCCGATGCCGGGAAAACCCAAACCGCCAGCGAGCCGCTGGCACGGGCGCTGGTGCTGGAACTGGAGCAGGCCCTTCTTCCGGGGCGCCGCATCCTGGGGGAAGCGCTGGCGAAAGCGGCGAAGGACCGCGAGATTGCCTTGACGCCCATCCTGACCGCGCGCTTTATCCTGCAGCCGTCGCTGGCCCAGGGGGTCCGCGATCTGCTAGCGGCGTGCGGCAAGCCGAAGTTGTCGGCGGATAAGATGGCGGCCGAGATCGTGGAGCTGGTTCATCGCGGCCTGAAAAAAACGCCCCAGCGCCCGGCGGCGCCGATTGAAACCCTGCTGGCGGAAGCGGCCAAGGCCAAGGTGCAGGTCGGGGCGGCCACGTTTTTGCCCGAGCCCCTGGCGCGGGAGCTGTTGGAGAAGCTGGGCCTCGCCGAGAGCGTGGCCCTCCAGGTCGGCGCGGGCCCGTCCCCGGTGCGGTTGCTGACCGAGGGGTGGCTGAAGCTGCTGCAGGCCATGAAAGTGCCTCCTGGCCGGGCCGTGGCGCTGGGCACCGACGCGGTGGCCTGCAAGGCGGCCCTGGTCGCGGGATTACGCTGCGTCGTGATCCCCGACGAAGCCACGGCGCACCAGGATTTCAGCGGGGCCGATCTGGTGGTCGAGGAGGACACCGGGGCCTTGCATCTTAAGGACCTCTTGGCGTTGCTGAGTCCGTGCCAGTTTCGGCGGTCATGAAAACCCAGCTGGAAGTGGCGCGCGAGGGAAGTCTGTCGGAGGCCATGCGGGCCGCCGCGCTGAGGGATCAGGCGGCGCCGGACCTCGTCCGCGCCGAGCTGGCGGCCGGGCGCGCCGTGCTGCCGGTCAATCCGGCCCACACCGCCCTGCGCCCGGTGGCGATCGGCCGCGCCTTCCGCACCAAGGTCAACGCCAATCTCGGGCGCTCTCCCGGCCAATCGGACACCCCCAACGAGCTGTGCAAGCTGCGCGTGGCGCTGTCGCTCGGCGTCGACACGGTCATGGACTTGAGTGTCGGCGACCAGCTTGCCCAGGTGCGGAAGGCCCTGCTGGCGGAATGCCCGGCGCCTCTGGGCACCGTGCCGATTTACGAAGCCGTATCCCGCACCGGCGTCGAACCGGAGGGGTTCGATCCCGGCGTGTTGATGGAGGTCATCGCGGAACAGGCCGGGCAGGGGGTGGATTTCATGACCCTGCACGCCGGGGTGCTGGCGGGCCACATCGGCCTGGCCATGAAGCGCCGAGCAGGCATCGTCAGCCGCGGCGGCGCGATTCTCGCCCACTGGATGGCGGCCCAGGGCCGGGAGAATCCCCTTTACGAGCGCTGGGACGATGTCCTGGAGATCTGCCAGGCGCACGACGTGACCGTGTCGCTGGGGGACGGCCTCCGGCCGGGGTGCCTGGCCGACGCCGGCGACGCCGCGCAGTTCGCGGAGCTGGATGTCCTCGGCGAACTGGTCCAACGCTGCCGCCGGGCGGGCGTGCAGGTGATGGTGGAAGGCCCCGGCCACGTGCCCTTCCACCAGATCCCGGCGCAGGTGGAGCGAGCTGCGCGGGTCTGCGACGGCGCGCCCTTCTACGTCCTCGGCCCGGTCGTGACTGACGTGGCGCCGGGCTACGACCACATCACTTCCTGCATCGGAGCCACGGCGGCGGCGGCGGCCGGGGCAGCGCTGCTGTGTTACGTGACCCCGGCCGAGCACCTCGGGCTGCCGACGGTGGCTGAGGTGCGGGAAGGCGTGGTCGCCTATCGCATCGCCGCCCACGCCGCCGACGTCGCCAAGGGCTTGCCGGGCGCCCGGGACTGGGATGACGCCATGACCCGCGCCCGGGTTGCCTTCGACTGGGAACGGCAATTCGACCTGGCGCTGGACGGCGAACGCGCCCGGCGGCGTTTCCGGGAGGCCGGGGCGGGGGCGCGGCGCGACCCGGACGGCTGCACGATGTGCGGCGCCAGCTTTTGCGCCATGCGCCTTTCGAAGAAAATAGCCGAGCGTGTAAAGGGAATTCCGGGCGGCGAAGCGCAATTGGACTAACCATGGACGCGATCGACCGCCTGCTGGAGATCATGGCCCGCCTGCGGGCCGAGGGAGGGTGTCCCTGGGACCGCGAGCAGACCCTCCCGTCGCTGAAGCAGTACCTGGTGGAGGAATGCTACGAGTTGATCGACGCGATCGACTCCGGGCAGGCCGGGAAGCACCGGGAAGAGCTCGGCGACCTGCTGCTGCAGGTCGTGTTCCAGGCCCAGATCCGCAAGGAGCAGGGCGCCTTCAGCTTTGAGGACGTTGTCCGCGGCCTGACCGAAAAGCTGGTGCGCCGGCATCCGCACGTGTTCGACGGCCGAACCGTCTCCGGCTCCGCCGAGGTCCTCAGGAACTGGGAGGCGATCAAGGCCGGCGAGAAAGCCGCGGGGCAGCGCGCCGCCGGCCGGCGGGGAGAGCCGCGCTCGCTGGTGGAAGGGGTGCCCCGCCACCTGCCGGCCCTGCACAAGGCCCAGCATGTCCAGCGTCGGGCGGCGCGGGTGGGCTTCGACTGGCAGGTGGTCCGCGAGGTCGTCGCCAAGGTCGAAGAGGAATTGGCCGAGGTCAAGCAGGCCCTGGCGCAAGGGGATCCGCGCCAGGTCCGGGATGAGCTCGGCGATCTGCTGTTCGCCGTGGTCAACCTGAGCCGGTTCCAGGGGCTGAACGCCGAGGAAACCCTCAACCTGACGGTGGACAAGTTCGTGCGCCGGTTCCAGGCGCTGGAACGGGGCTTGCGCGAAGAGGGGCGGGACCCGGCCGGCTGCGCGCCGGCGGAGCTGGACGCCCGTTGGAACGCGGTCAAGGCCGCCGAACGCGCCGCCGGCGGAGGGGAGGCGTCATCCGGTCCGCCGGATCACAAGGGGGAGCCATGAAACCGTCCGATACGTTTGTCATTCGCCAAGCGGGCTTTGAGGACGCGGGCGCCATCTACGCCCTGATCAAGGAACATCCCCGCGAGCTCGTGCCGCGTTCCATCGGCGACATTGTCCAGAACATCGACCGCTGCCTGGTCTGCGTTCTCCAAGGACGCATTGTCGGCACCGCCTCCTGGCAGATTTTGCCGGAAATCGGGCGGGCGGCCTATCCCGCCATCGAGATCAAGTCGGTGACCGTGGCCAAGGGGTTCAAGGGGCGGGGCATCGGCCGCGCGCTGGTCAAGGCGGCCATCCGGCGCGTGACCCGGTTGCATCCGGCGCAGCTCGTGGTGCTGACCTTCACTCCCGGCTATTTCCGGCGCTTCGGTTTCCGCGAGGTGCCCAAGGCCTCCCTGATGCACAAGCTGTACATGGGCTGCATGAACTGCACCAAATACGACTCGCCCTTCACCTGTCCCGAGGTGGCCATGGCCCTGGCCGTCAAGGCCCGGCGCAAGTGACGCGGCCCCGCCGGGGCGCGCGCCCGGCGGGCTCACTCGATGCCGTCGTAAATCCGCAGCATCGCGGCGACCTCGTCCTGTTCCGCGACCCGGGCCCAGTGCAGGGGGGTGTGTCCCTCCGTGTCCCGCGCGTTGACGTCGGCTCCGGATTTCAGCAGCAGTTCCACGACCGCGGCCTGGCCCTTGGCGGCGGCCATGTGCAGGGCGGTGACCTCGTTCCGCCCCCGGGTGCGCAGGTTGACGTCCACCCCCCGGTCCAGGAACAGGCGGCACATCTCGCTGAAACCGGCTTCCGCCGCCAGGTGGATTGGCGCTACCCGGATCAGGCCGTACTTGATCCCGAAGGCCAGCGGGTCGGCGCCCCGGTCCATCAAGGCCTCGGCAAAAGCCAGGCGGTTGAAGGCCGCGGCCTTGTGCAGCGGGGTCTGCCCGCGGCGGTCGCCGGCGTTGACGTCGGCCCCGCGGGCCAGCAGCAGATCGACCATCTCGGACCGGTTGGCCATGACCGCCAGGTGCAGGGGGGCCAAGCCGGTCTTGCGGTTGCGTTGATCCAGCAGGGCGGGCCGGCGGTCCAGCGCCGCGGCCAGGCGGGCGACCGAGCCCGACCGGATCGCCCGTTCCGCGGCGGTGGTCTGGATGTGGCGGGTGTAAAAAAACGAGAAGGCGAGGGCGGCGGCCAGGATCAGGAACGCCAAGGGGAGCTGTCGGGAAGACAGGATGGCCAGTTTCATGGCGCCAGGTCCCCGCGCCTTATTGCGACCCGGTTGCCGGAAGGGGGCCGCCCAGTTTCTGGAGCTGCTCCGCCGCTTTTTTGGCCGCCGGATAGTTTTTGTATTCCTTCACGAGCTGATCGTAGGTCGCCCGGGCCTTGGCGGGATCTTCGGTGGCTTCGTAGAGCTGGCCCTTGAGGCAGAGGGCCTCGGCGACATAATCGGGAAAGGCCTCGTAGAGGACGATGATCTTGGTGACGTTATCGTCGGCCGCCTTGACCATGGTTTTCATGGAGGCCATGTTGCCCTGCTGCTTGAAGCCCAGGGCGCGCGCCAGCTGGCAGCGGGCCACGCCCAGCATGGCGGCGATGCGGGCTTCGCCTTTCTCCTGCTTCCAGACCTGGGTGTACATCTTCTCGGCTTCGTCGTACTGGCGGTTGTTTTCGCGGATCATGGCCAGCTTGACCTTGCCCTGCTTGCCCGGCTCATACCAGGGGAAGTCCTGGATGACTTTTTCGAAGGCGGCCTCGGCGGCCGCGGCGTCGTTCTGGCGGTATTTGATGTCGGCGATGCCGTACCAGGCCGGCGCCAGCGCCCGCGGGTCGTCGCTGAAGTCGGCGATGATCTTGTCGTAGATGGTTTCGGCGGGCGCCAGCTGCCCGGCGTCCTTGAGCGCCTCGGCGTAGTCCGAGAGCATCACCGCCGAGAGGCGCACGTTGGGGCTGAGGGTGAACGATTCCTTGAACGCGGCCAGGGCCTTATCCTTTTCGTTGATCTTCAGGAGATAGCTGCCCTGGCTGAAGGCCAGGCGGGACTGGACGTCGGCGTCGTTCGCGTGGCGCGCCCTGGCCTGGGCGTACCAGGCCACGGCGTCCACGTCTTTGATCAAACGGTTCACGGTCAGGTCGTGCAAGTTTTTGGCGATGGCCGAGATGGCTTCCTGGGCCTGGGTCGTGTTGCGGTAGCCGGCGATCAGGGTTTCATAGGTGCGCGCGGATTCGAGCACGCTGTCGCGGAACAGGCTTTTGCGCTCGTCGGAGAGCATCGCGGGCGAGCCGAGGGCGGTGGCTTTTTCGCGGTGCGCCTGGGCCGCGAGCGCCAGGCTTTCCGGGGCCAGGGCGGCGTCCGGGGCCAGGGCGACGGACTGGCCGAAGGCGTCGGCGGCCTCGTCGAAGCGGGCGTCCTTCTTGGCGATGTACCCGAGCCAGAAGTACGCCTCGGGAGCGATGGGGGCCTGGGGAAAAACCTGCACCAGCTCTTCCAGGGCTTCGCCCATGCGCGGGAAGTCCTCCCGCTCGTAATACATCACGCCCACCTGGTAGAGGGCGGTCGGCGCGATGGGGTCCTGCGGATAGAGGCGGGCGAGGTCCCGAAGCGCGGCCTTGGCCTGGTCCACCTGGTTGGCGGCGTTGAGAACCACGGCTTGTTGGTACAGGACGATGGGGCCCAGCCGGCTGTCGGGGAAGTTTTTCAGGAAGCCTTCGAACTGCTTGACCGATTCGGCCAGGGTGGCCTGTTTCAGTTCGAGGGCTTTTTTGCGCTCTTTTTCGGGTCGGTCCCCGGGCCGCAGGGCCAGGGCCTTCTGGTACAGGAACCATCCCCGCTGGTAGGCCGCCTCGTCCAGCGCCTTGAAATGCTCCGTTTTTTCGGGGAAGTTTTTGAGTAGCTGGTCCAGGGCGCTGAGGGCCTCGTCCCACTCCTTCTCGGCGGCCAGGCTCATGGCCTGGAGATACAGGGCGTTGGCCAGGTACTTGCCCTGGGGAAATTTTTCCATGTACATCTCGATCGTTTCCCTGGCGGCGGCGGGCTGGCCCGTGAGGTACTCGGCGGAAAACTTCATGAACAGCCCGTCCTCGACCCCCTTGCCCTCGGGAAAATCCTCGAGGTTGGCGGCGACATGGACCAGGGCCTGGGTCGGGTCGCCGGCCTGGAGCAGCAACTGGCCGATCGCCAGCCCAGCCATTTCGGCCACGGGCAGTCCGGCGCCGAAGGATTGCCGGAAGGACTCCATCGCCCCGGCGGCGCCGGCGGCGTTTTTTTCGGAGATGAAGGTGTTGACGATCATGAAGCCGACCTCGGGCTTCTGATCGGCCGGCAGGAACGTCAGGATGTGGTCGCAGACGATGCGGCATTCCTCGAACTGGCGCAGCTGGAAGAAGCACTGGGCGATGCGGATGTAGCCGGCCAGCATCAGGTCCTGGGCCTCGTTGACCGAGCCGTACTGCGCCTTGAGCTTGTCGATCTCGGTTTTGAGCAGGGAGGTGTCCTGGCCTTTCCCGATGGCGGCCGCCCGCTGGGCGTCGAGGCTGGCCAGGCGCGCCCGCAGGTCCAGGACCACGTCCTGCTTGGAGCGGACCTCCCGGAAGTAGCGGATGGCGTCCTGGTAGTAGCCGGCGTTGAACCAGGTCTCGGCCAGGGCGAAGGCGCTGTCGTTGGCCATGGCCAGGTTGCCCTCGATCTTGGAGAGCTGGGTGAAGATGGCGCGGGCCTTTTCCAGGAGGGGCTGGGTGTCCGCGGTCTTGCCGGCCCTCATCAACTCCAGGGCCTGCCGGCTGTAGACGTTGGCCAGGAGGTACTGGCCGTCGCGGGCGGCCGCGTTGGACGGGTAGGTGCGGATGAGGGTCGCCAGGTCGGCGGCGGCCTGCTCGAGCTGGCCGTCGAGGTAGTGGGCGTAGGCCCGGCCGTAGATCGAGTTGGGGATAAACTCGCTTTTCTGACAGGTGGCCTGGAACTTGGTCTGCAGCTCGATCGCTTCCTTGATGTTCTTCTTGCGCTCGGCGCTGCCGGGCGCCTGGCTTTCGGCCAGGCGCGCCTTGCAGTCGGCCAGCAAGAAGAGCGATTGCTGGCGGACGGCTTCGCTCGGGGCGCGCACGCCGGAGAGTCCTTCGAAGAGCGGAATGGCCTTGGCGTAGTTCCCGGTGAGGTAGTAGCACCAGGCCAGGTCGAAATGGATGACGATGATATGCTCGTAGGTCGCCGTGATCTTTTCGAGCACCTTGACGGCCGCGGCGTAGCGTCCGGCGGCCATGTGCTCGGCCCCGAGCTGTGCCCACTCGTTATTGTCGGCGGCGGCGCCGGCGGCGACCGCCAGCATCCCGGCGGCGATGACCGCCCGTTTCCAGCCCCGCACCTGCTTGCCCATGGCGTCTCTCCTTCAAAAAAACAATCCATCCTTTTTTAGCCGAAACGGGGCGGCCTGGCGAGTTTTATTTTCGGGCCTCGCCATTCAAATTTATTTTGTTTGACACCCGGACCGGCCGGCGATAGTTTTCGGATGGATTCCTTTTTGGGAAACTCAGCTTCAGGAGCGATGCTTGGCGGAGGGATCTGGCATGCGGCGGCACATCCGGAAACGGCTGACGGCGAGCGGCGGGCGCTGGGCCTGCGCCGCCGCGCTCCTGTGCGCCGGGTTGGGGGTCTGGGCCGAGGACGAGGTGGTGACCCAGGGGCGTGTCTACCGCGGCACGGTAAAATCGGCGGATGCCGCCGGGGTGGTGATGGAGATGACGGCGCCCGGCGGGAATACCGTGATCACCATTCCCCGCAACCTGATTCTCAAGGCGAACGTGGCCGCGCCGGCCGGCGTCCTCGGCGGGATCGCGGCCTACGAGAAAGGGGATTTCAAGGGGGCCCAGGCCAGCCTGGCCAAGGCGCGCCAGCAGTTCCAGGGGCTCGACGTGGGCTGGGCCCTGACCGGCCAGTTGTATTACGCCCGCGCTTGCCTGGGGGCCGGCGAGCTGGCCAAGGCGAAGCAGGCCTTCGCCGAGTTTGTGACCAACTATCCGGATCATGCCCTGGTCCGCGACGCGCAGGCGGGCTTGGCGGAAGTCGAGCTGGAAAATAAAAATTACGCGGCGGCGCTGGACGCCCTCCAAGCGCTGGCGGAATACTTCGACACCCAGCTCAAGCCGCCTCGGTCCGAGCTGGCCACCGCCGCCGGCATTACCCTGGGCGTCGGCAAATGCCTGGAAGGCCTGGCGCGTCCGGCCGAGGCCCTACAGGCCTATTTGCGGGTCGCCGCCCTATATCCGGTCGAACCCCAGGCGCCCGAGGCGCTGTTCCGCGCCGCCCGAATTTACATTGGGCTGGGCCAGACCGAGCAGGCCGGCCTCAGGCTGGCGGCCCTGGCGAAAGAATACCCGGCGTCGTCTTGGGCGGCCCAGGCCGCCGAGGAGCGGAAGAAAATCGAGGATCGGCGCGCGGCGGAGGCCGGGCGGTCCCGAAAATGACGGGTGCGCGATTGGGATCAGCGCAAGGCTGAACGGCAACAACAAGGAGAAGGTCCATGCGTCACAGGGTATGCGGGTCGGCGGCCGCGCTGGCGGCGGGGGCAATTCTGGGGTGGGGTTTGGTGTGTGCGTCGGCGGCCTGGGGACAGGACGCCGCGGCGGGCGGAGAGGGCAAGCCGGACTTGACTACGCTGTCCTACCGGGACGGCGGTCCGCCGACGACCTTTTTCGATTACTGGTCGCAGGGGGGGTCGACGATGTGGCCCCTGCTCGGCTCTCTGATCTGGTTTACGGCCGTGGCCATCGAGCTGCTGATCAAGATGCGGATGAAGTATTTCTGCCCGCCGGCGGTGGTCACCGCCCTGCAACAGACCCTGCTGGTCAAGGACTACCAGAAGGCCTGGCGCATCGCCTCCTCCAACGTCAGCCCGCTGAGCGCGATCGTGGCGGCGGCCCTCGAAAAGCTACCCCAGGGCAAGGAGGCCTTCGAGGTGGCGGCGGCCGAAGCCGGGGCGAATGTCAACGCCGAATTCAAGATGAAAAACTCCTATATCTCCCTGAACGCGACCATCGCGCCCCTGCTGGGCCTGTTTGGAACCATGTCGGGGATGGTGGGCGCCTTCAACGCCATGGCCTACTCGGGCGCCGTGGGCGATCCCACCAAGCTGGCCGGGGACATCGGCGAGGCCTTGATCACCACCTATACCGGCCTGGTGATCGCCATTCCCGCCTTCATCGCTTACTACGTGCTCGGCAACCGCCTGCGCAAGGTGCTCACCGGCACCCAGGCCCTCGTGAACCAGATGATGGGCGAGATCGACTTCAGCGACCTGCCCGAGGTGGTGGTGACGCGCGAGATGCGCGCCCAGAACCTGGCCGGCGGTAGCCCGGAACTGCTGGCCGCCGCCACACCCGCGGTCCCGGCGGTTTCCGCGGCGGCGCCGGCGGCCGAGGCCGCCGAATCCGCGCAGTGCCCCCAATGCCAGGCGCCCATCGCGGTGGGGGTGAAGAACTGTCCGAAATGCGGGGCCGAAATCGAATGGGAATAGGCGGCCATGGCTGAGAAGAAATCGTGGGGCGACGAGCCTGAGGCGTCCTCCGGCATTCAGATGGGTCCGATGATGGACTGCACCTTCCTGCTGCTGTTGTATTTCGTCAGCGTCAGCACCATCGACATGACGCGCACCAGCAAGAAGGTGATCCTGCCGACGGCCAAGGCCGGGATCAAGGAAAAGGACGAATCCGGGCGTTTTCTGGTGGATATCGAGTGGGACGAAGAATTGCAGTCCTCGGCCTTCAAGGTCGGCATGCAGCCGGTGGCGGACGCCATGGACTTGGTGCCTCTGATCAAGCGGGGGGCCAAGCAGTCGCCCCGTAATTTCCGGGTGGTGCTGCGAGTGGACAAGCGCGTACCCTATGAGGCCACCCAGCAGGTCATGGCGGCCATTGCCGAGGCCAACGTGCCCAACCTGATGTTTTCGACCAAGGAAAAGGAGTGAGGCGGGGGAGGGGGCGGCGCCCATGCGTTTTAAGGACGATCCCGAGGAGGCCTGCGAGATCCAGATGGGTCCGATGATGGACTGCGTCTTCCTGCTGCTCCTCTATTTCATTTCGGCCTCCCAGATCAAGCTGGAGGAGAAATACCTGGGCCTGATGATGCCGGGGCAGTCCCAGGCTGTGACGGAGCAGTTGGCGCCTGAGTTGACCCTGGCGATCGATGTCAGCGGACAGGTCTTCTGCAACGAGCAGCCGATGGCCGGCCCGGAGGACAAGGAGATGCCCGTGTTGCGGGGCAAGATCAAGCAGTGCCTGGACCTGTTCGGCGAAAAGCAGCCCATCGTCATCCAGCCGCAGGCCCAGGTCAAGCAGCAGCGGATCGTGGACGTGCTCAACGCCTGCGCGGCGGTGGGTGTGAAAAACCTGTCGTTTGCCGCCAACCAGTAACGGAACGGCCTGCCCGTGAACTTGGATCAGAAAATCGAAACGCTGCTGGCGCTCTGGAGCCGGGTGCAGCGGGGCGGCGTCTGGGTCTTTCTGGCGGCCCTGCTGCGCTCGCGTTATTTCCTGGCCTCGCTCGTTTTCTACACCGTGCTGCTGATGATCGTGAGCGGTCTGATCATCTCCCGCTATGAGAAGATCCGCGGGACCTTCGACGGCTCCGACGCCCTGCTGGTGGTGCCCCCCAAGGCGGCGCCGCCGCCCCCGCCGCCGCAGCAGAAAACCTCGGCCGAGACCAAGGAGGTCAAGGTGGCCACGGCGGCCGCCAAAACGCCCTCGACCATCATGACGGTGGCCAACTCGGCGTCCCCCATCACCTACGTCAAGAGCGGCTACGAGCCCCAGGTGGCGCCCTCGGTGCAGATGAGCGACTTCAAGATCGAAACCGACCTGTCGCCCCGGATCGCCGCCGCCAACGTCGCCCGCCTGCAGAACGTCAAGAAGTTCCAGTCCACCTGGGGGGTCACCGGCGAGAAGCGGCATACCAAGGCCAAGTTCACCGTTTTCAAGGCCAAGTACCAGGACGGCGACTGGAACTGCAACCCCGGGGACTTGAAAAACCTGCTCATCCAGATCCACCGCTGGTCGCGGGACCGGCTTGACGCCAACTTGCATCCCAAGGTGCTGGACCTGGGCACCGACGAGCTGTTCACGATCAAGCCCCCGTTCGTCTACCTCACCGGGCACAAGAATTTCTATCTGCTGGACCAGGAGGTCGTCACCGCGGGTCGCCACCCCCAGTCCGACCTGTTCC
>CAZVVD010000067.1:0-21027 GCA_964630555.1 uncultured Verrucomicrobiota bacterium
CCGTCCGGGTTGCGGGTGAACTGCACGGCCGCGGCGTCCGCCAGGAACTCGCGCTGGCGCGAGACGGCGCTCTTGATCAGCTTGGCGAAGAACACCCCGATGTAGCCGACGACCATCAACCCCAGGCCGAGCAGCAGGATCAGGACCACGCCGCCGCCCTTCTTCTTGCCGCCGCCGGAGCGGGAGACGCCCGCCAGGCGGAAGACCATGTAGCCGATCAGGGCGATCACGAGGATGCCGTGCAGCACGCCCATCAGGCGCAGGTTGAGGCGCATGTCGCCGTTGAGGATGTGGCTGAACTCGTGGGCCACCACCCCCTGGAGCTCGTCGCGCGTCAGGAGGGTCATGCAGCCCCGGGTCACGCCCACCACGGCGTCGTCGGGCGTGAAGCCGGCGGCGAAGGCGTTGATGCCGTCCTCGCCTTCCAGCAGGAAGACGCGCGGCACGGGGATGCCGGAGGCGATGGCCATCTCCTCGACCACGTTGAGCAGGCGGCGCTCGGCGGCGTCGGTCGTGTTGGCCGCCAGCGCCCGGGCGCCCAGCATCCGGGCGACGGCTTCCCCGCCCCGCGAGAGGGAAATGATCTTGTAGAGCGACCCGAGGATGACGATCAGGGCCGTGCCGGCCACGACCCAGAGAAACAGTTCCGGGTTCCACCAGGAGACCGGCGCGCCGGGCTTGGGCTCGGGCGTGTTGGCCAGCCAGAGAAACACCAGGGCGAAGACGCCGTAGACGGCGACGACAATCAGGGTCACCGCCAGGAAAAAATAGCCGACCAGGAGCGAGGTCTTGCGCCGGGCGCGGTCCTGATGTTCAAAGAAATCCATTGTTAAATTTTGTCAGCGCTCAAAATTTAACTTGGGGCGCCTCGCGCTCGGCCGCAGCCGTGATCTCGAAGAGCTGGGCGGCGGTGAAGCCGAGAGGGCCGGCCACCAGGATGTTGGGGAAGGTTTCCCGGGCGGTGTTGTAGGTCATGACGGCGTCGTTGTAGGCCTGGCGGGCGAAGGATACCTTGTTCTCGGTCGAGGAGAGCTCCTCCATCAGCAGCATCATGTTCTGGTTGGCCTTCAGGTCGGGATAGGCCTCCACCACCGCGAACAGGCGCCCCAGGGCGCCGGTCAGGGAGGCCTCGGCGCCCATCAGGCCCTGGATGGCGCCGGCATTGGCCGGGTTGGCGGCTGCCGTCTTGGCGGCCGTCGAGGCCTGGTTGCGGGCGGCGGTGACCGCCTCCAGCGTTTCGCGCTCGTGCTTGATATAGCCCTTGGAGACTTCCACCAGGTTGGGGATCAGGTCGTAGCGCCGCTTGAGCTGGACGTCAATCTGGGCGAAGGCGTTCTTGAACCGGTTGCGCAGGTTGACCAGCCGGTTGTAGATCTGGATGACGAACAGGGCGAGGATGACGACGACGGCCAGCACGATCAGGAGCGGGGTCATGGCGTTTTCCCTCCCAGGATAAGGTTCCGACAGCTCGTTTCCGCGGCGCACGCGCCGGCCGGCCCGGGGACGGGCCGGCTCCCATGCCGGCCCGCGAACGCGCGGGGCCTTGCGCGCCCGCGCTCACTCCAATCCCGGCCCAAAGCACGACGCCATTAGACTAGCGCAATGGGCAGACCTGTCAAGCCCGGGTTCTTTGAAAATGGGGTTTCTCTCGGCCCGGGGTTGTGGTAAAAGAACGGGCGCTGCGTCCAGGGGCCTGGCTTGGCGAGAGGGTTCGTCCCGACCCCTGGGCGAGTCGGGGATCGCCACCGGCCCCTCTAAGGGAGGTCGTTGGCGCCGGGGAGCAACGCCCGGGGGCCGCGCCGGAGCCCCGCTAGCGGGCGAGGCCGGGGGAGGAGGAGGCATGAACGTCACCCAGAAAATCCTGGCCGAACACCTGGCCGGCGGTTCGCTGACGCCGGGCGCTGAGCTGGCTCTGCGCATCGACCAGACCCTGACCCAGGACGCCACCGGCACCCTGGCGTTCCTGCAGTTCGAGGCCCTGGGGCTGGACCGGGTCAAAAACGAGCTGGCGGTCAGCTACGTGGACCACAACACGATCCAGGCCGGTTTCGAGAACGCCGACGACCACCGCTACCTGAAGTCCGCGGCCGCCCGCTTCGGAGCGGTCTTTTCTCCGCCCGGCAACGGGATCTGCCACCAGCTGCACCTGGAGCGCTTCGGCATTCCCGGCAAGACCCTGCTGGGCTCGGATTCCCACACGCCCACCGGCGGCGGACTGGGCATGCTGGCCATCGGCGCCGGCGGGCTGGACGTGGCCATGGCCATGGCGGGCGGCCCCTTCTACCTAACCGCTCCCCGCGTTGTGCGCATCGTGCTGCAGGGACGGCTCAAGCCCTGGGTCGCGGCCAAGGACATCATCCTCAAGGTGCTGGAGCTTTTCGGGACGAAGGGCAACGTCGGCTGCGTCTTCGAGTACGCGGGGCCCGGTCTGGCCCACCTCGACGTGCCCGAGCGGGCCACGATCGCCAACATGGGCGCCGAGTGCGGGGTGACCGCCTCGGTTTTTCCCAGCGACGCCCGTACGCGCCGCTTTCTCGAGGCCCAGGGCCGGGGCGAAGCCTGGCGCGAACTCCTGCCCGACGCCGATGCCGCCTACGACCGCGAGGTGACCCTCGACCTGGCGGAGCTGGAGCCGCTGGCGGCGGCGCCGCACTCGCCCGGCAACATCGTGCCGGTCTCAAAGCTGGAAGGGCTGAAGGTGGACCAGGTCCTGATCGGGTCCTGCACCAATTCGTCCTACCGCGACCTCAAGACCGTGGCCCGGCTGCTGGAGGGCAAGAAAATCCACCCGGACGTCAGCCTGGGCATCGCCCCGGGTTCGCGCCAGGTCCTGGCCATGCTGGCGCGGGACGGGAGCCTGGCCGATCTCGTGGACGCCGGGGCGCGCCTGCTCGAAAACGCCTGCGGGTTCTGCATCGGGAACTCGCTCTCGCCGGGGACCGACGGCGTCTCCCTGCGCACCTCGAACCGCAATTTCGAGGGGCGGTCGGGGACCAAGTCGGCCAAGGTCTACCTCGTCAGCCCCGAAGTGGCGGCGGTGGCGGCCCTGCACGGGCGCATCCGCGACCCGGAACGGGCGGGCCTCGCCTGCCCGCGGGTGGCGATGCCCAAGGCCTTCGCCCTCGACGATTCCCTGTTTGTCCGCCCGCCGGCAGACGGATCCCGGGTCAAGATCGTCCGCGGCCCGAACATCGGGGCGCCGCCGAAGAACCAGCCCCTGCCGGCCGACCTGTCCGGGACGGCGGCGATCAAGGTCGGGGACAAGATCACCACCGACCACATCATGCCGGCGGGCGCGCGCCTGAAATACCGCTCCAACATTCCAGCCTACGCGCAGTTCGTATTCGAGCCGGTGGACCCCGGGTTCGCGGCGCGGGCTGCGGCCTTGCGGGACCAGGGCTCGCACAATGTCATCGTCGCCGGCGAGTCCTACGGGCAGGGCTCGAGCCGCGAGCACGCCGCGATCTGCCCGATGTTCCTGGGCGTCAAGGCCGTGCTGGCGAAATCGTTCGAGCGGATCCACGAGGCCAACCTGGTCAACTTCGGGATCGTGCCGCTCGTGTTCGCCCGTGCCGCGGACTACGACAGGGTCACGGCGGGGGACCGCCTGCGGCTGCCGGGCATCCGCCGGGCGATCGCGGAGGGCCAGCCGCCAATCCTCCGCGATGACACCGCCGGCGTGGACATCCCCCTGAAGCTGTCGCTCTCGAAGCGGCAGGCGGCGGCGCTCCTGGCCGGCGGCCTCCTGAACCTCGTCCGGCAGGGGGCCTGATCCGGCCCCGGACGCGTCCCGGCCACAGACCTTCCGCCTTGCCCTTTCGATGCGGCGGCCCGTGCGCCGCGGGTGCGGGGCTGCGGTCGGGAGGCGGCCATTCGCCTGGTGGCTTTTCCCCCCGCGACCTTGCGTCGCGGGGCAAGGGAGAGTGGCTGGGAAAGCGCTCTTTTCCCACCCATTTCCGGCTCCTGCCGCGCCAGGCGGCAGGCGGCCAACCCATCATGGGAATTGCCGGTCGGGAGGCGTTTGCCCTTGACCGTCCCCGCCGCCGTGCGCATACTGCCCCGCGGGTTGAAACCACGGGCGCGGCAATTGGGGAGAGACTCCATGGCGTTGGCAAAAAAAGATTTCGACCTGCCGGTGACGCTGGCAGGCGTCAGGTTCCGCAATCCGTTTTACGTGTCTTCCGGTCCCACCACCATGACCGTCGAGCAGCTGCGGGCGATCCGCGACAACGGTTTCGGCGCCGCGAGCCTGAAGCTGACGGTCTATCCCCTGCCGTACATCAACCGCGAGCCGCGCTACGGGTACTATCCCGACAAGAACTTCCTGGTGTTCACCGCCGAGAAACGCCTGTTGCTGGACGAGCTCCTCAAGCTGATCGACCAGGGCAAGCGGCAGGCCCCGGAGCTGGTGCTCTTTGCCAACATCACCTATGCCGGCGACGAGGGCCCGGCGGGCTGGGCCACGATGGCCGCCCGCTGCGAAGCCGCCGGGGCCGACATCATCGAGCTGAACATGTGCTGCCCGAACATGTCCTTCAACCTGGAAGTCTCCGGCAAGGACAGCGGCGGACCCAAGACCGGCGCGTCGATGGGCAAGAACCAGTCGGTGGCCGAGCAGGTCGTGCGCGCCGTGCGCGCGGCCGTCAAGGTGCCCCTGTTCGTCAAGCTGACCGCCGAGGGCGGGCAGATCGCCAAGGTGGCCAAGGCGGTGCTGGACGCCGGCGCCGACGGGGTCGGCGGGGCCGCCAACCGCCTGGGCATTCCTCCGATCAACATCGAGGAGCCCACCCGCTCCATGTATTTTCTGCAGAAAGAGATCGGCATGGCCTGCTTCAACGGGCCGTGGCTCAAGCCGCTCGGGATGCGCGACGTGTACGAGATGCGGCGCCTGAACGGACCCGACAAGATCATCACCGGGGTGGGCGGGGTGACCACCTGGCAGGACGGGATCGAGATGGCCATGGTGGGCGCCGACCTGGTCGGCATGTGCACCGCCACGATCGTCCACGGCTTCGGGTTTTTCCCGGAATTTCTCCGGGGCGTCCGGCAGTATCTCGCGCGCAAGGGGCTGGGGTCGCTGCGCGAGGTGCGCGACCTCATCGTGCCGGCGATCACCTCGGCCCCCAACCTGACGCTCTATGCCGGCCACGCCCGCCTGCGGGAAACCCGGCCGACGGCGCCCTGCGTCCTGGCCTGCCCGAACTCGGTGCCGGCCCAGGGCTACGTGCGCGCGGTGGCCGAGGGCGACTTCGAGGCGGCCTTCCAGCTGATCATGTCCAAATCGCCGCTGCAGTCGGTGTGCGGGAAGGTCTGCGACCACGCCTGCGAGACCGAGTGCACCCGCGGGGCGAAGGACGAGCCCATCATGATCCGCGGGATCAAGCGCTTCGTCCTCGACCTCGCCGGGCGCAAGGGCTGGCAGCCGGGGATTCTCAAGGAGCGCGGCGCCCGCAAGGCCGTGCGGGTGGCGGTGGTCGGGGCGGGCCCCGCCGGCATCGCCTGCGCCTACGACCTGGCCCGCGCCGGCTATCGGGTGACGCTCTTCGAGGCTTCCCGCAAGGCCGGGGGCATGCTGCGCTACGGGATTCCCGCCTTCCGGCTGGGTGCGGAGGCTCTCGACCGGGAACTGGGCGTGCTGAAGAAGCTGGGCGTGGTCCTGCGCTGCGGCCGGGCGCTGGGGCGGGATATGTCCCTGGCCTCCCTGAAGCGCTCCGGCTTCAAGGCCGTGTTCCTGGGGGTCGGCGCCCAGGCGGGCTGGAAAATGAACCTCCCGGGGGAGGAGGTCCCGGGGAACCATTCCGCGATCGACTTCCTGCGCCGGGTGCGCGAAGGGCAGGCGGTGAAACTGGGCGCCGGCGTGGCGGTGGTCGGCGGCGGGTTCACGGCGATCGATTCGGCCCGCACGGCCCGCCGGCTGGGCGCCCGCAACGTCTACGTGCTTTACCGCCGCACGAAGGACGAGATGCCCGCCACCCCCGAGGAGGTCTGGGAGGCCGAGGAGGAGGGCGTCAAGGTCATGTACCTCGTGGCGCCCCGGGCGGTCCTCGTCCGCGGCGGCCGGGTGGCCGGCATCCGCCTGCAGCACTTCGTACTCGCCAGCCGCAAGGACGCCTCCGGGCGTCGGCGGCCGGAGGAAGTGCCGGGCACGGAATTCACCCTCGAGGTCGACGCCGTGATTTCCGCGATCGGTCAGGGCGTGGTCGCCCCCGAGGTGCGCGTGAGCGACCGCGGCACGATTGCCGCGGACGGGGAAACCGGCGCGACGTCGATCCGGGGCGTCTTTGCCGGCGGCGACTGCGTGCTCGGGCCGAAGAACGTGATTTCGGCGATTGCCCAGGGCAAGCGCGCGGCGGTTTCGATCGACCGTTACCTCTCGGGCAAGAAGGCGTTCCTGCGCTACGACCTGCCCGGGGCGGCGGTGGACAAGGACGCGGTGCTGCGGCGTCACGGCGACGAGCCGCGCGCGTACCGTCCGAAACTGGACCTCCCGGCGCCCGCCAAGCGGGCGGCGTCGTTCAACGAGGCGGCCCCGGTCCTGACGGCGGAGCAGGCGGTGCAGGAGGCCCGGCGCTGCCTGGCCTGCGGCTGCGGCGCCGGCTGCCTGATCTGCCTCAAGATCTGCAAGATGTTCGCCTACCGCCCGACCCCCGGCGGACGGGTGGAGCTCGACGAGGACAAGTGCGTGGGCTGCGGCATGTGCCTCCAGCGCTGCCCCAACCAGACGATCGAAATGGTCCAGACCTCGATTAAACCGATCTAAATTCCAAGTTCCAAAATCCAAATTCCAAGGAAGTTCTAAGCTCAATAAAACGCGAACAAAATGAAGGCAAAATGTGATCTGGTTAATCTTTCCGTTTTGTCGATTTTGTCTTCATTGATCGTATTTCCTTGGAATTTGGAGTTTGGAATTTGGAGTTTTGCCGGTACCCCGCCACCGATCTTGTGGCCGTTTCAAACCGGCCGAGAAGAGATCCTTCGCTTCGCTCAAGATGACCAGCAGGGTCATTATCATGCCGGCAGGTTGCACAGCCGGTCGTCCGGCAGCCTGAGATTGTCGATCAGGCGGGTCTTCCCGACGCGCACGGCCAGGGCCACGAGGATGGGATTCTTGATGCGGCGCACCGGCCGGAGGGTGGCGTCATCCACGACCCGGACGTAGTCGATCTGCACCGCCGGCGTCCCGCCGATCGCCTCCGCCATGGCCGCCGTGATCCGGTCCGCGTCGCGCTCGCCCCCCCGGTACAGGCGCCGCGCCAGCTGCAGCGCGCGGACTAGGCAGAGGGCGCGGCGGCGCTCGGCCGGGGACAAATAGCGGTTGCGGGAGCTCATGGCCAGGCCGTCCGGCTCGCGGACGATCGGGGCCGGGATGACGCGCACGGGAAAATTGAGGTCGCGCGCCAGGCGCTGGATCAGCCGGAGCTGCTGGGCGTCCTTCTGGCCGAAGACGGCGACGTCCGGCAGGGCCAAGTTGAACAGCTTGGCCACCACGGTCAGCACGCCCCGGAAATGGCCCGGGCGCGAGGCCCCGCACAGGCCCCTGGACATGGCCGTTTCCTCCACGACCACCGTGGGCTCGCCCGGATACATGGATTCCGGGGAGGGGTGGAAGACGATGTCTACGCCGGCCCGTTCGCACAGGCCGCAATCCCGGGCGAAGGTCCGGGGATAGCGCTCAAAATCCTCGCCGGGCCCGAACTGGGTGGGATTGACGAACAGGCTGAGGATGACGGCCCGGCGCCCGCGCCGGGCGGACGCCGCCGGCGCGCGGCGGGCCAGGCCGACCAGCGAGAGATGCCCGGCGTGCAGGCAACCCATGGTCGGCACCAGCCCGATGGACCTCCCGGCGCGGCGGAGATCCAGGGCCGTCGCCTGCAAGGCGTCCGGCGAGGTGATGATGCGCATGGATCGGCTCAAAACGCGACGTTCAGCAGGGCGCCGTATTCCAGGTCGTCGAACTTGAAGTCCAGCAGCTTGTCCCAGCGCTCGTAGGCGTAATAGGCGCTGATGTCGAGCGAGAAGCGCTGGTACAGCGGGAAGCAGAGCCCGAACTGCAGTTGCCAGTAGGGCGAGAGCCATTCGCCCTCGCCTTCCGAGTCCCGGATGTAGCTGGTCCGGATCCCGCCGCCGCCGCGGAACAAGCGGTCGTGGATGATCACGTTGAACTGCGGGGTGACGATGTAGTCCACGCCGACCAGGGTGGTGTTGGTGCCGGAATACGATTCCTTCTTGCCGGAGACATCCGGGCCCAGGTCGCAGGCGAACTGCCAGATCGCGAAGCCCTGGGTGTACTGGTAGGCCAGGATCCAGGATAGGTCACCGTTGCCGAAGGGCAGGTCGGTGAACTCCGAGTGCTCGGTGTGGTAGCGCCCGCCGGCGCTCAGGGAGTGCGGACCGTAGCGGGTCTCGTCGGCCGGCGCCGTCGTCCCCAGGACCAGCGCCGCCCCGATCGCGGCCAGGGCGGCATGGCGCTGTTGCCCAGTGGTCATGGGGGAATCCTAGCACAAGGCGGCGGGCATGCAACCTGTTTTAGGCGCTGATTTCACGCCGGCGTGACGCCGGGTTGCGGGGGCCGGTCCGGTTCCCAGGCCGCGCCGTCCGGCCGCCGGTAGACCTGCGCGCCCCAGTCCAGGTCCTCGGGGAAGATCACCCCGCCGCCCTTCCGCCAGCGGCCGCCGGCGGCGACGTGGGCCGCCAGGACTCGCTGGAGCGAGGTGGCCTGGGGCGCCCGGCCGATGTCCGCCGGCGCCAGCTCCGTGAATTGCCACCCGAACACCCGCTCGTAATGCTGCGCCGGGCTGGCCCCGGGAATGGGGAACAAAAACCATTCCCTCAGGAAGCGCGGGATGTTGGCGCTGTCCGGCAGGCGCCCCTCGAACTGGGGGTCGAGCAGCCACGAGTCGCAGGTGAACGCCCGCCAGGGGCGGTCGGGGAAATGCCGGGGGAAAAACGACATCGCCCGCCGAAAAGCCTCGCCGCACTCGGCAGGCCCCATGGGGCCGGTGGCCGGGATGTGCACGCCGAGGGCCGGATCGCCCCGCCGGAAAACAAGCTCCCAGTCCGCCAGGGCCAGCTCGATAGGGTCGGGCAGCACCCGGCCGGAAGGGGCCAGCGGGTGGCCCCGGATCACGGCCGGGCGCGGCTCGTGGAAGACCGAGGTCCAGGCCGGCGCCGCGCCGCCGCCGTCGGCGTTGTGGAACTGGCCGTCGGCGCGGAAGGCGTGGCCGGCGCCGGCCAGGAGGGTGACCCGGCGGGTGCGGCGGTGGCGGAAGGCATGGAAATCAAAATCCCAGAACTCGAAGTTGAACTGCAGCCGGCCGAGCTTGTGGAGGCGGCCGGAGAGATGGTTGGCGAGCCATCCGAATTCATCCAGCCCGAACAGGCCGTGGCGGGAGCGGTACTCCCGGATCCAGAGATCGATATCGCCCAGGGTATCGGTGGTGACGGAGTCGGGAATGCCGCGGGCCCGGTTTTGCTTCACCAGGGCGGGCACGGCGGAAAGCAGCACATAGGCGTAGAACAAGGTGGCCGGCTCGCCCAGGTCCCGCGGGATCTTGGGCCAGCGCGCGGGATGGTCGGCACCCCCCGGCATGGCGGCCAGCAGGCGGTGGCAATGCCAGGCCAGGCGGCTGAGGGACGGCGCCCGCGTAAACAAGGCCAGCCCCTTGGACAGGGCCTCGCGGACGCCGGCGGACATGCCCAGCCAGCCGCAGGTTTCGGCCAGGAATTCCGGCGTGAGAAAGGCAAGCCGGCCGGGTGCGAAGCCGGCCTCGCTGGCCGCCCAAGCGCCGCGCCAGGGATCGCCGGCGTCGGGCGGCAGGTGCAACGCGGCCAAGGCCTGGTCCAGGGTGTTGTTCATGCGAGCCTGGTCTCCTGGGGGGCCGAGAGCGGCCAGCCGGAAAGATGGTGTCCGCGGATTACGCTTGGGGTTTGATCCTCAAAAAATCCAGGAGGGCGCTCAGCCGGGAATAATCGGGGATGATGAAATCCGCGCCGGCGCGGACCAGGCGGGCGCGCTTGTCGCGGTTGAGCCCGAAGCGGCGCACCTCGTCGCTGGCCACGCCGACGGTCGCCCCGCCGCGCTTATGGGTGGCCCGGATTTCGACCGGCCCGTCGCCGAACGTGATCAGGCGGTCCGCCCGGGCGGCCCCGATTTCGTTGAGAATCCGTTCCAGGACGACCTTCTTGGCCTCGACGGCCGAGTGGCCCTCGGCGCCGTAGATGCGCCCCTCGAACAGGTCGGCATACCCCAGGGCCCGGGCTTCATTGACCACGTCCGCAACGTCCGTCCCGCTGGCCAGGTAGAGTTTCAGGCCGGCGCCGCTCAGGGCCCGCAGGAAGGCCGGCGCGTTCTTGAGGGTGAAATCCTCGACCGCCAGCTCCCCGCGCCGCAGCCGGGCGAGCCGCTCACGCACCAGGTTCATCAGTTCGGCGTTGTAGATCGCCTTGTAGCCGGGAGCATCAAGAATTTTTTCCGGGGGCACGCAGCCGAATTCGCGAACCATCCCGGCCAACCCTTCCATCTGGGAGATCGTCTGGACGCCGGTGGTCTTGTCGATGTAGTCGCGCACCCGGCGCACGACCTTGTGGTAGAGGGCTTCGTCGGCTTCGCGGAAACGATCGCCGAGGATGGCCCGAATCATCATCGGCTCCATGATCTGCTCCCAGCCCTGGCGCAGGGTGGAAATCGTGCCGTCGTGGTCGAAAATCGCGTGAGTGAATCCGGCCTGGGACAGGGGACCGCCTGGCCCGCGAGCAGGCGCGCCTGCCGGGGGTCGTCCGCCAGCTCCGGGCGGTAGAGGTAATCCGGGTCCCGCCCGATGGCCATGATTTCCCGGGGCGTGGCCGTGCCGGTCTGGAAAAGCTTTTGGACCGTCACCCCGGCCACGAAGTTGCCCAGCCGGGCGGCGGTCAGGGGGTCGCGCCCGGCGGCCAGCGCCGCGGCGATCCCGGCCAGCAGGCTGTCGCCGGCGCCGACGGGATCCACCCGGCCGAGAATCTGGAGCCCGGGCACCTCTTGCATCCCCCCCGCGCCATGCACCAGGCAGCCCCGCTCGCCGCGGGAGACAAACAGCGGCCGTTGCCAGCGCCGGAACAGGGTTTCCGCCGCTTCCCGGGCCTCGTCCAGGGACACCCGCTCGTCCGGCGCGCGCTCCAGTCCGCACAGGCGGACGGCCTCATGGGCATTGAGCTTGCGGATCGTGCCGGCGTAGGCGTCACTGTAATGGCGGCTGTCCAGGAGGAACAGTTTGTCCGGATGGCCGGCGACGAGCTCGCCCAGGCGTTGACGGAACAAGGGCGAGCGGTGGATGCCGCTGGCCACCTGCTCGTTGATGATGACCGCCTCGACGTCCGCCAGCCGGCGCTCCAGGCGCTCCAGCAGGCGGCCGGCGCTGGCGTCGTCCAGCCGGTTGAAATTGCCGAAATCAATCCGGTTTTCCTCGGCCTCGCCGGCGTAGGGCTTGGTGTAGACGTGGGTGCTCCAGTCCCGGTCCTGGGTCAGCAGGTCGCCGACGTCCGCCGGCGCCGCCTGGAGGAGGCGGATCAGTTCCCGCCCGAACGGATCGTCGCCGACCACCCCCAGGGCATACACCCCGCGCACCCCCATGGCGATCAGGTTCGTGACCACGTTGCCGGCTCCGCCCAGGGTGTAGCGCTGGCGGCTGACCGGCCGGGTGGGCAGGCCGGTTTCGAGGGAAGGTTCGGAGCCCGAGGAGTCGATGAACCAGTAGGCGTCAAGACAGAAATCGCCGATGACGGCCAGGCGAGCCTTGCCGAGGTCGGCCAGCAGTTGTTCGAGATCCCGGGTAGTCATGCCTCCGCCGCGCCTCCCCATGCCCGGCGCGCAGCCTAGCACACGCGCCGGAAAGACTTCAACCAAAAATCATCGTTAGGTGTGGCCGCGGGTGGCGGATCAGGCCCTGACCGGTTCCGCCACCCGTTTTTTTATTTTGCCTTGGCCCGGGGGTTGGTATATGGTTTGGGCATGCCAGCGTTCAGCCAGCTGTTGGCTAAAATCAGGAAGGGTCCCCAGGACGTCGTGGGCGTGGACCTGGATCCCTCGGGCGTCCGCTGCGTGCGCATCAAAAAAACCGGCGAGACCCTGGCGGTGACGGCGGCGGACATCCTGCCGGCTCTGCCGCCCAAGGCCGAGTCGGCCGGCCCGTTGCGCCTGCCGAAGCCGCTGGTGGCCCGCCAGGTGGCCCTGTGCGTTCCCGGCGAGCGGGCTGTCATCAAGCTGCTGAATCTTCCCGGCCAGATGGATGACGACGCCCAGGCGCATATCCGGGAGCACATGGGGATCGAGGAGGGGGACTACCGCATCGGCTACCAGGTCGTCAGCCACGGCCACGCGCGCTCCGAAACCAAGCTCTTGACGGTGGCCTTGTCCGAGGCGGATGCCGCCGTCGCCTGCGCCTTGTTTCCGTCGGGCTGGCCGGCGCCGATTTCGCTGGAAGTGGCGGGCCTGGCGGCCATGACGGCCTTTCTGAACGGTCCGGCCCGGGCGCATGCGGACCAGGCCTTCGGTATGATCGAGCAAAGGGCCCGGGTCACCCTGGCATTTTTTTTCAACAAGGGCGAATTGGTGCTCATCCGCAAATTCGACTCGGGCCACTCCGACCTGATCGACAGAATCCAACAAAGCCTGGGGGTTGACCAGGCCACGGCCGAGAACATCGTGGCCGACGGCTCGTTTGACGTCTCGCAGATCGTCAAGGAAGTGTCCGAGCCGTTTATCAAGCAGCTGGTAATTTCCAAGCACTTCATCGAGCGCCGCGAAAACTGCCTGCTGGCCAAGCTGTATCTGCCGGGCGGCAGGGGCGTGTCGCGCGACTGGCAGAACGAGGTGGCGCAGGCCATGGGCTTGAAGGCGGACGTCTGGGACCCCTTTGAAGGGCTGGCCGCGGGACCGGAGGCCGTTCCGGAGCGGTTTGCGGACCGGCGCTCCTGTTTTGCGGCGGCGATCGGGGCCGTTCTCGGGGTGTATCAAGGGGAAACGGGGGGATAGCTCTCTCCGTCGCCGGCCGTTCGCGGCGGCGGGGGAAATGGGCCGCGGCCATGAACTCGCAGGTCAATTTAATCCTCGACTCGGAACGGCGCAGCGGCAGCAGCGTCAGCCTGAAGTTCGTGGCGGGGGTCGCCGGCACGGTCATCCCCCTGCTCCTGGCCGTTGCGGTGGCGGTGCTGATCATGCTGAGCCGTTCCGCACGCCAGCAGCTGAAGTTCGCGGAGGAGGATGCGCAGCAACAGGCGCCCGTCTACCAGTCCGTGCTCGGTCTCGACCGGCAGTTGAAAGAGTACCGGCCCATGGCCGAAACCTTGGCGGGCTGGGGCGATTCCCGGGTCGATTGGCGCCTGCTGCTTCATCACTTCCAGGGCGCCGTGCCGCCCTCGATCCAAATCCTCCGCCTGACGGTCCACGAGACCGTCGAACGGGTCGGCAACGCCCCCGCCCGCGTTTCGGGTCTGTTCCTCAAGGGCAAGGTCGTGGGGGACCGGTCCGAGGAGGCCGTGCAGTCGTTGGACAAGGCCTTGAGAATCCAGCCCGCGTTCACCGGCGTGTTCTCGAAGGTGGAAGTCAAGCGTTTCGAGGCCTCCGAGGATGTCGCGGATAAAGACGTCCGGGTTTTCGAGATCGAGTGTGTCCTGGCGCCGAGACCCATCGCCCCGCGGGGGGGCAAGCCCGGGGGCGGCGGCTAGGCGGCGGCGACGTGAGGCATCCGGATGGCACGGACGTTAAAACTGAGCAAGCAGGCGCAGATGGGCATCCTGGGGGCCATCGTGGCCGTGGCGGCCCTGCTGGCCGTGGTCAACTTCCTCCTCTTGCCCGCGATCGCTCAGCGCAAGGAAGCCCAGGCCGGCATCCAGGAAATCCAGGCCAAGCTGGAGGACCAGCGCCGGATCATCAAGACCCGCCCGGAGGTGCAGCGCCGGCTGGACGAGGTTCAACAGAACATCCGCCGCCTCGCCGGTCATGTGCCGCTCCCGGTGCTGGGGAATTTGCTGCTGGGGATGGACGAGCACATCCGCGCCTGCGCCCGGGAACTCGATGTGCAGATCGTCCAGGTGGTCAACCAGGATATCCTCGAATTGGAAGGCTCGCCTTTCCGGGTGTACCGGGTGCGGGTGACCGCTCAGGCCGGCTTCCGGACCCTGGTGCGTCTGATTCAGAACTTGCAGGAAAGCAACCCCCTGCTGTCGGTCTCCGGGATGACCATCCTGCCGCGCGAGGCGACGCCCGAAACGCACGAGGTTCAGTTCACGGTGGCCTGGCTGATCTGGGCCGATCCGGCCAAGCGCCCGAATTTTTTGCTGACGGTGGAGCCGCCGGACAACAGCGAATCCGCGGAGGCGGCCGAAGCCGCGCCGTGACGGCGGTGCAGGACAAGGTGAGGTATGGATCGAACGCATGATCGGAGCGCGTGCCGCGGATGGGTGGCGGCCTGGGTGATTGCGGTGGCCGGCGCCGGCCTGGCGTTGCCGGATTCCGACCCGCCGCCCGGCATCCAGCCGGCGGAGACGGTCCTGGAAGAGGCGTCCGCCGTCGCGGAGGACGAGGCGGCCTGGCGCGATCCGTTCTGGCCGGTGAATTATGTGCGGCCGGCGCCAAGCGGCCCGGCCGCGGCGACGTCCTCCGTTCCGGTGGTTGCCGGTCCCGTCGAGAACCCGGCGGCGACGCCGGTAGCGCCTCCGAGGCTGTCCGCCGAGGAACGGATCCAGCGGGCGCGCGCCCTGCTGCGGGTGGGGGGGGGTGTCCGCCGGGGACCGAAATGTTACGCCACGATCAACGGCATGCTGGTGGAAGCCGGCGATACGATCCCGGTTCCGGTCGACGGCGAGCTGGTGGTGTTCGTGGTGCGCTCGATCGATCTCCGGCGCATCAAAATCGAGCCGCGGCGGCCGTAGATATGCGGTCAGGTTTGTCCTTGCTCGCGGGCGGGGGAGCGGTTATGTTTGGCGCGCTGGGGGGGCAATGCCGCGGACTAGGCGGGGTGGCGAACCGAGGGGGATTCGGGCAACGCGGGAGGGGATCGTGACACACAGCGTGAAAATAGCGCTTTGGATTCTACCGGGCCTGCTGGGAGCGGCGGTCGTGGGCCTGCTGGCGGGCTGCGAAGGGGACACCAACGACGACGTCAGCGGGGCGGCGCAGTATTTCAAGACCAATCCCTATTCCTCGGAACCGCGCGAGGATCCGGCCGCGCCGACCCTGGATATCGAGCCGTCCCTGTTCGTTGTGACTTACGTCGGCCAGCGGGTGGTCTTTTCCGTCTCCGGCGGCGAGGGCGATTACCGCTGGTCCTTGTCCCACTGGGCCAACGGCGATCTCGTCGCCCAGGGCGCCAACCAGGCGATTTACACCGTGCGCCGGGTGGAAGACAATTCCGTCACGGCCCTGGACGACGCCGGGCATTTCGCGGTCGCGTATATCAAGACCACGGCTTCGACCAACGACACCCTGTCGGTGTCGCCGTCGCAGGTGGCCCTGGCCGCCGGCGAAAGCCACGCTTCCTTCACCGTCAGCGGAGGGTATGCGCCGTATACCTGGACCGCGGGCAATGTCCAGCTCGGCACGGTATCCTATTCGGCCGCCTCCAGCCACGTGGCGTCCTACACCGCGGTGGCCGGCGCCTATGGACAGAACGTGATCACGGTCACGGATGCCAACGGCCGGCGCGCTTACGCGACGGTGACCCAGACGCAGTAGCCGGCCGGACTGCGGGGAGCGTGGAAGGGAACCACCTGATCGGACAATCAACAAGGCCGTGGGGATCTCGGTTATGACCAACACCTTGATGCGGATGACAATCGTCCTGGCCGGCCTAGTGGTTGTGCTGGCGCCATCGGCCGGGCGCTCACAGGCCCCTGACGCCGCCCTCGAGGAAGCCACGGCGGCCTTAGCGCCTGCCGCGGAAGAGGCCGGGCCGGCGGCGGAGAACGCCGCGGCGCCGGAAACGCCTGCCGCCGGCCCGCGCGACGCGCTGCCCGCGGAGCCGCCGGCGGCTCCGGCCGCTGCCCCCGGCGGAGAGGGCCGCGAGGCCGCCGGCGAGGCCGGAAACGCGGCCCCCGCCGCGCCGGAAACGCCTGCCGCGTCGGAAACACCTGCCGCCGATGGCGCCGCCGGAACGTCGCCCGGGGTCGCGGCGCCTCCGCCTGAAGCGGAGGCGGGGAGTACGGAGGTTCCGGCGCAGGGGGTCGCGGTCCCGGCTGCCGTTTCCGATGCGCCCGTGGCCGAGGCCGGCGGCGCCGACTCGGTGATCGAAATCCCGTTGGACGTGGAGACGCCCGCCCTGCCGTCCGGCGCCCGGGCCAACGGCGGTGCCAATCTGGTGTCCATCGCCCTGGACGCCGTGCCGGTGGCCGATGTGGTCAACATGTTTTCCAAGATCTCGGGCGCCAACATCATCATCTCCGGCACGATCACCAACGCCTTCGTCACCGCCAACCTGAAAAACGTCGAATGGAAGGCGGCGCTGACCCTGGCGCTGGGCTCGGTCAACCTGTCGCTGATCGAGGACCCGTCCGGCATCCTGATGGTGGTCACCTCGGAGATGTACAAGGAGAAGCTCCAGCAGATCGAAAACACCAAGCCGCTGGTGACCAAAAGCTTTCCGGTCAAGTACCTCAACGCCGTGGATTTCATCGGGCAGGTCAAGCAGATGAAGCTGTTGTCGCCCCGGGGCACGATCATCAGCAGCCAGAGCCGGGAGCAGGAGCGGCTCAGCCTGAAATCCTCCTCGCTGGCGACCGACATCATCCAGAATCCCAGCATCACCACGGAAATCATCATCACCGACATCAAGGAGTACGTGGACAAGGTGGAAAACCTGATCCGGATCCTGGACAAGCGCGAACCCCAGGTGTTCATCGAGGTCCGGGTGATCGACGTGATTTCGGACGACAGCAAAAAAACCGGGTTCGACTGGTCCATGCTGGACAGTTTCGGCGCCTCCCTGAAAATGCAGGACCTGAAATGGTCGTTCGCCGACGACTACAGCCTGGTCAATAGCGCCATCAACAAGGATTCCCAGTTCGACAACCGCTCCTTCCAGGACGACATCAACCGGCGTTACGATCTCGAGGGCAAGGAATACCAGGAGACCACGACCAGCTACGAGGAGCAGCCGCCCGGCTCGGGCAACTGGGTGGCCAACACCGTCATCACCCCGACCCGGACCATCGTCGACAAGATCAACCGCGGGCGCGACATCAGCGCGACCAAGACGGACACCCGCACGGACACCCGCGCCGAATCCAAGACCGCCACGGCCATCCTGAGCGTCTCGGATGTGGCGCTGTTTCTCAGCTTTCTCCAGACAAGCCAGAACTCGGAAATGATTTCCCATCCCCTGATCGTGGTCGGCAACCGGGTCGAGGCCAAGATTCACGTGGGCGAACGCTATCCGACGGTCACCTCCACCAAGCAGGCGGCCAATCCCCAGCAGGGTCAGACCGAGTCGTTTTCCGAGCGGGTCGAGTGGAACGACCTGGGCATCACCCTGTGGGTGATTCCCGAAATCGACAGCGGGATGGACATCGTGCGGATGACCGTCAGCCCGCAGATGAGCACCCATGTCAAGGACATCACCACCGACGCCGGCTCGGTGTATCCGGTGATCAGCACCCGCCAGGTCTCGACACGGGTCAATGTGCCCAGCAAGCATACGGTGATCATCGGCGGCTTGATCCAGAACGAAAAGGGCCAGAAGGAAATCAAGGTGCCGATCCTCGGCGACATTCCCCTGCTGGGCTACCTCTTCAAGCACAACCAGGATGTCGTGAAAAAACACAACCTTCTGATCCTGCTGACCCCGACCATCCTGGACGAGCGGGCCCCCCTGACCGGCCTGGAAGCCGTGGCCCAGCAGTCGGTGGACCGCCTGGAGAAAACGCCCTTGTCGCCGAAACACGACCCCACGCCGCACTCGGAACGGGCGAAGACCCTCACCGACGCCGTGCCGGGTCTGACCGGGGATGTGCCCACCACGCCGTCTTCGTCCGCCAACCTGGGGGAAGCGCCCGCCGTCGCTTCGCCCGCGCCGCCGGCGCCGACCGCCGGGGGCGGAAGCGCCGGGGCGGCGCCGGCGCCTTGAAGAAGGCTCGCGTTGTGCGCCGGCCGGCGGCAGAACCCGGAAACACGGTGGCCATAAAGTGGGTGTCGAGCAGCATGTGGCGCTACGTCCTTCTTATTGTCCTCCTGTTTGCCATTGTGGTTGTGGCGTCGCATTTCATTGTCGAACACCTCGCCGAATCGTTTCCCCAGCCCGAAAATGAGCCGGTCATCGGGGGACTCCGCATCGCCATCCTGGCGCTCACCTTCGGGTGCCTGTTCCTGGCCGGCGCCATGGGGGTCTGGGCCATCCGTTCCACCTCGGAAAGCGAGGGCCGGCTCCGGATCGGCCGCTTCGTCGATACCATGGATTATTTCAGCGACGGCCTGCTGGTGATCGACGGGAGCGGGCGCGTCACCGGCTCCAATCCCGCGGCCCGCCGGCTGGCGGCGCGGGCCGGGCCGGACTCCGGTCCCCTGTCGCTCTGCGAGATGTTTCCCCAGTTGACCGAGGCCGACCTGGCGGCGTTGTTGGACCGCAGCCGGTTGCGGGAAATCGAGCGCGACAACGCCACCGGGAGCGGGTTACAGGTGCTGCGGTTCCGCTCCCAGCCCGCGGAAGGCGTCATGCGGGTGCTGGTGAGCGATGTGACCGATCTGCGCTCGCGGGAGATCCGCCAGCGCCAAGTGACCCAGTTGCAGCTCGTGGGACGCATCGCCGGGGGCATGGCCCACGATTTCAATAACATCCTCTGTTCGATCGCCGGGCACGCGGCGCTGCTGGCGCGGCGGCCGCGCCAGCCGGAGGAGGAAAAGCAGCAGGCCATCGCCATCATCCTGGAACAAACCGAAAGAGGATCGCAGCTGTCCCGGCAGTTGCTGGGGATCAGCCGTTCGGGCATTCCGGGGGAAGCCTACGGTCCCTTGGCCCGCGATGTCGAGGATGCGGCCGCGCTGTTGCGGATCGCTTTGCCGGCCGCTTGGCAGGTCAAGACCCTGGTGGGCGGCGACTGCCCGGCCACCCCCTTGACCTCGGCCCAGATCGAGCAGGTGATTCTGAACCTGGGCCTGCTGGCGGCCGATGCGCAGGCGCAGCCCGGGGCGATCACCCTGACGCTCCGCCGGCCGGGCCCGGACCACTTGGTGGATGTCGGCGAGCGGTACGCGGCGGTCATTTTGGTGTCCGTCGAGGGCCGGGACGGAGGCGACGCCGCGGTTGAACCGGCGCCCGCCGGCGATGACGAGGCCGGCGTGATCGTGTCGGTGGTCAAGTCGCTGGTGGAAGAGGCGCAGGGGCGCCTGGATCTGTTCGCGGCCTCCAGCGGCGCCCGCCTCTTTCGGGTCTGCCTGCCGCACCTGGATGTTCCGGACGGGATGGGGGATGATGACTCCCCGTCCAATAGCGCCTTTGACTGCTACGTGGCGGGGTGGAACGTGATGCTGGGCGGATCCGGCCCGGAATTGGACCGGCTCAAGCGCCACCTGGAACGGTGCGGTACGCGAGTGGCTGAAAAGGATACGGTCATGGCCCTGCTGGCCGATTTCAAGCAGTCCCGGACCCTGGATGCGATCGTAATGGAGCGACGCATCCTGGGGGCCGAAGCCGATCCCCTGCTGCTGGCGTTGCGCAAGCTGTGCCCCCAGGTGGGCATCGTGGTCTTGGGCCATGACGCCCTTGCGGACGCTTCCGGGAATGGAAATGAATCCGCCTTCGTCGGTGTGCCCCATGACTGCGCCCCGGAACGCGTGGTTGGCGCCATGGTCGAAGCCAGGGGCCAGGCTCGCGCCGCCGCCCGCGGCGCTTGATCGCCGGGGGAACGGCATGGGTTTCCGGCGGCCGGCCGGAATAAGCTTGTTTCCCCAAGCCCGCTTTGCCAGTCTGCTGTCGTTGGCCGCTTTCCCGCGCCAGCTTAGCTCAGTCGGCAGAGCAGCTGATTTGTAATCAGCAGGTCGCCGGTTCGACCCCGGCAGCTGGCTCATTCGTTATCAAGCACTTGCGCACGTTGCCTGCCTCGCGCTGTGCCTTTCACCCCCTGTTTGCTACGGGAATGCTCCTGAATAACGATCTGGAATAAATGCGCGTTTTGTCATGGGCGTTACCCGCGAGACGTTTTACGAAGGGGAGCCGTGGCGTGGATTGACAGAACGCGGAGGCGTAGTAATATGGTCATCAGTGACGAATCCCAAGCAGCCTATCCTGACTCGGAAACCGATGTGTTCGCCGGCTTTCCTGCGCTCCTTACGGGAAGAAAAGTAGGTTGCTGGTTCAGCCCGCTTCAGTAAAAGATCAACGTCGTGCCCTTGTATCCCTGCATGTACGGCTGTGCGTCGAGTTTGTCGTATCCGTCGTAACTGCCCCCCAGGAAGTTCACGGCCGGGACCCGCGCCGTGAAGGCGGCGGTTTCGGACCAGCCTTCCCCCTCGCCATTCGTGCCGTGGCAGCGGTAATAGTATATCGTGCCCGGAGTCAAATTGGTTACCAGGATCAGAAACGCGCCCTGGCTCAGCGTTCCAAGATCGTTCGTGGCGGACCAGGCGTTGGTGTCCGGGCCCCAGTATATTTTTACGCCGGCGCTGCCGCCGGCGGTGAGGTTCCCGTTGAGCGTGGCCGTGGTGTAACTCAGGGGCGCCGCGCCCGCACCGGTGTCCAAGACCGGCGTGCCAAGCGTGAGAAACTCGGACGACGCGTCCGCCCAAGTCTCCCCCGCCGCGTTGGTGGCATAAAAGCGGTAATAATAGGTCGTGTTGGACATCACGCTCACGTTCGTGGTGAAAAGTTGCCGCTCGACCCCGTCTCCGAAGTCGTTGGTGTGCGCCCAGCCCTCCTTGTTGGTCGCGCCGTCCGCGGCACCCCAATAGACCGAGACCGCGGCCGGCGCGTTGCCCGTGGAGACCAGCATCCCGTTCAACCAGGCCAAGGTGATCGTGACGTTCGTGGCGCCGTCCGCGTTGTTCACCTGCGGATAGCCGAAGGGCGC
>CAZVVD010000068.1:0-1772 GCA_964630555.1 uncultured Verrucomicrobiota bacterium
ATGGGGACATTTCTATCGAGTTACAAGGGGACATTTTCATAAAGTCGCGACAGCAGAGTTTTCCCTCGGCAGCAGAGTTTTCCCCCGCAAGCAAGGCCTCAGAAGCCGTGAAAAATCTACGGCCACGATGAAACGTGGCCCTCCACTCGATATTTCTTCGGAAAATGGAGGGTCGCGCTCCGTCGCGACCGTCTTCAGATAATTTTTTCACACCTTCTAAGTCACGCAGGGGGAGAAGGATGCGTCAGGCCGGCGGAGGACGCGGGGAGGACAACGGCCTCCCGGAGGGCGCGGCCAGGATCCGGGCCGGAGCCGACACTTCGCGGGATCCGAGGGAGGCCCCGCACTGCACGCAGCGGTATTCATACAGCTCGGAGCGGGGCAGCACGAGCAGCAGGCGCTCGCGCACCGGCTGGGACCTGCGGCACACGGGGCAATACAGCTCCGACGCCGACAGATTTTCGAATTGCGCTGCGCGCTTCATGTCCTTGGCCTTCCCACGCGAGTCTGGCGGCCCCATCCCGGCGAACGACGCTTGCGCGCCGCTGGCGCGCGCAACCGGGAGGCCGCAAAATACGGATTGTATCCGGCCCCGCCTTTCATAGAATGATTGGGCGTCAAGTCAATCAAAAAGGATGCCGTGTGAACGTTTGCATTGATGTCCAGGCGGCCGTGGCGCAGCGCGCCGGGGTCGGCCGCTACACCCGCTCCCTGGTGGAACACCTGGCCGAACACCGGGGCGCGGACACCGCCAGCCTGTTTTATTTCGATTTCCTGCGCCGGGGCGCTCCCCCCGCCGCGCCGGGCATGGAGCGGCGGCGGATCCGCTGGTGCCCGGGCCGGCTGATCCAATCCGCCTGGAAAACATTCGGCTGGCCGCCGTTCGACTGGCTGGCGGGGCCGGCGGACCTTTACCATTTCCCCAATTTCATCATCCCCCCCCTGGCGGCCGGCAAGGCCGTGGTGACCATCCACGATGTCAGTTTCCTGCGCTTCCCCTCCTTCGCCGAAACGCGCAACCTGGCCTTCCTGTCCGCCCGCCTGGCCCAAACCGTCCGCCGGGCCGAGGCCGTCATCACGGATTCCCAGTTCAGCGCGCGCGAGATCGCCGAGCTGCTGGGCGTCGAACCGGCCAAAATTGTTCCGATCCCGCTGGGCGTTTCCGGCCACCTGTCCCCGCCGCCCCCGGAACGCGTGGCGGCCTGGCGCCGCCGGCGCGGGCTGGAGCGGCCTTACCTGCTGACCGTGGGCACCCTGGAACCGCGCAAGAACCATGCCTTGCTCCTCCGGATTTTCGAGCGCCTGGATCGCTTCGACGGCCTGCTGGTCATCGCGGGCATGCGCGGCTGGAAATACGAGCCCATTCTCGAACGCCTGCGCCAATCGCCCCGCGCCGCCGAGATCCGCTACCTGGAGTACGTGGCGGAGGAGGAACTGGCCTGCCTCTACGCGGGGGCCGAGTTGTTCCTGTTCCCCTCGCTCTACGAAGGGTTCGGCCTGCCGCCCCTGGAAGCCATGGCCTGCGGCCTGCCCGTCCTCGCCTCCGGGGCCGGATCCCTCGCGGAAGTGCTCGGCGAGGCCGCGCGCCTGATCCCCGAGTTCGATCCCGACGCCTGGGCGCAGGACGTCCGGCAGCTGCTGGACGATCCGGCGGCCCGCCACTCCCTGGCCGACCGGGGCCGGCGCCAGGCCGCGCGCTACCGCTGGACCGACACCGCCCGTCAAACGTGGGAGCTTTACCGAAAGGTGGCGGGATGAGAATCGGCATCGAC
>CAZVVD010000068.1:1782-20908 GCA_964630555.1 uncultured Verrucomicrobiota bacterium
GCGCTGGATTTTCGACGAGATCTCGGGCATCGGCGCCTATGCCCGCGAGTTGATCCGCCACCTGGCGCTGGCCGACCGGGAAAACCGCTACGTGCTCTTCTTCGACGACGCCGCCCGCAAGGAGCGCGTCCTGGCCGCCGCCGGCGTCGCGGGCGCGGACAACTTCAGCGCCTGCGTCGTGCCGTTCGGATTGTTCTCCCTGGCCAACCAATGGCACCTGCCGCGGGTGCTGGCGGCCCAGCGCCTGGACGTGTTCCACTGCCCCAATTACCTGATCCCGCTCCGGGCCTTCCCCCGCGGCCAGCCCGGGCGCATCCGCTGCGTCACCAACCTGCACGACCTGATTCCCCTCATGTTCCCGGAATACGCGCCGCACTCCCGCAAGCGCCGCCTCTTTCCCCTCTATCGCTGGATCATGCGCGAGGTCGGCCGGCGCTCGGACGTCATCCTGACGGGCAGCGCCTGCGCCCGCGACGACATCATCCGCCACCTGGGCATCCCGCCGGCCCGGCAAGCCAACGTCCTGGCCATTGCCGACGGCGTGGCCGAGCGGTTCAAACCGGCCCCGGCCGGCGCACCCGCCGCGCCGGCCGGAAGCCAAGCCGGCGCCAGGGTGATTCTCTGGGTCGGCCGGCCCGATCCCTACAAGAACCTCGCCGGCCTGGTGACGGCCTTCACGCGCCTGAAGGCGGCCGGCGGCTTGCCCGTCACCCTGCGCCTGGTGGGCGCCCTGGATCCGCGCTACCCGGAAGCCGGCCTCCTGGCGGCGAAACTGGGCGTGGCCCGCGACGTCGTCCTCACCGGTTACGTGAGCGACGATCAATTGCTCGAGGAATACCGCCGGGCCTCCGTCTTTGTCCTGCCGTCGCGCTACGAGGGATTCGGTCTGCCCGTGCTGGAGGCCATGGCCTGCGGCACGCCGGTGATCTGCAGCAACCGGGCCTCCCTCCCGGAGGTGGCCGGCGACGCCGCCCTGCAGGTGGACCCGGACGACCTTCCCGGCCTGGCCGAGGCCCTGGCCCGCGTGCTGGAGAATCCGCGCCTGGCCGGCGACATGGCCGCCCGCGGCCTGCGCCAGGCCGCCGCCTTTACCTGGACCGCCACCGCCCGGAAAACCCTGCGGGCCTACTGGCAGGCGCTGGCCTGACGCCAACACAAGCAAATTCCAAAATCCAAATTCCAAGGAAACACAATCAATCAAGTCAAAGGAGGAAAAGTGAGGAAAAAGAATTATCAGAATTGCTCGATTTGAAATTTGTCCTTATTCCTTGGAATTTGGATTTTGAAACTTGGAATTTATTGCGGATGACGATCCGAGCCCGCCGGGACGTTGAACTATTCGACATGACAACCCATGCGACATCCACCCATTCCGTATCCGTGGTGCTGGCTCATGACTGGCTCACGGGCATGCGCGGCGGCGAGCGGGTCCTGGAATCCCTGGCCCGCGCCTTCCCTGCCGCGCCCATCTATACCCTGATCTGCAACCCGGCTGCGATCTCCGCCGAGATTAAACGACACCCGATCGTTACCTCCCGGCTCCAGCATGTTCCGGGCATCCGGCGCTGGTACCGCCACGCCCTGCCCCTTTTCCCCGCCGCCATCGAGAGCCTGCGCCCGCCGGCAGCCGACGTCCTGGTCAGCGTCAGCCATTGCGTCGCCAAGGGGATCATCCCCCGCCCCGGCGCCCGCCACCTCTGCTACTGCCTGACGCCCATGCGCTATGCCTGGACGTTCTACGAAGACTATTTCGGGTCCCACCCCTTGAAGAAAGCCGTGCTGAAGCCCATGCTGGCCCGGCTCAGGGAATGGGACCGCCGGACCTCCGGCCGGGTGGACCGCTTTGTCGCCATCAGCCGGCATGTCCAGCAGCGCATCCGGGAGTATTACGGGCGGGACTCGGACCTCGTCTATCCGCCCGTCCAGACCGGTTTTTGGACCCCGGCCGCTCCGCGGGCGCCCCGGCCTTCCGGCGTTCCGCCGGTCTACGACCTGGTCGTCTCGGCCCTGGTTCCCTACAAGCGCGTGGACCTGGCGGTCAGGGCCTACACGCGCGCCGGCGGCGCGCTGATCGTGGCCGGCGGCGGCCCGGAAGCCCGCCGCCTGCGCGCCCTGGCCGGGCCGAACATTCGCTTCCTGGAGGGACTTCCCGACGGCGAGATCCGCGAACTGTACCGCCATTGCCGGATGCTGGTTTTCCCCGGCGAGGAGGATTTCGGGATCGTGCCGGTGGAGGCCCAGGCCTGCGGCCGTCCGGTCGCGGCCTTCGGACGCGGCGGCGCGTTGGAAACGGTCGCTGACGGCGTCAGCGGCGTTTTTTTCCGGGAGCAGACCGAGGACGCCCTCCTCGACGCCGTTTCCCGCTGCGCCGCGCGCCCCTGGAACCCGGCCGCCATCCGCGCCCAGGCCGAGCCGTTCGGCGAAGACCGTTTTCTCCGGGAAATCAAAGCCAGCCTGGACCGCTGCCTGGCCGGCCGTCCAGGGGAAGCTCCAAAAGGGCCATGAGGGGAGCCCGATTCCCGCGGCCCGCCCCGTTCCCGCCGGACGAGGGCGCTTCCGGTTTGCGCATCCCCGGCGGACGGTCAGAACACGGTCGGCGTCCCCAGTTCCGCCAGGCGCTGCGCGCCGATCTTGACGGACTTGGTATTGACGCCGGGATTGAAGTAGACGGCATCCTTGGCAAGGACCGCGGCGTCCACGAACACCCGCACCGGCTTGACGTGCCCGAAGGGCGGCACGCTCCCCACGGCGCAGCCCGCGAATTCCAGGACCTTGTCCGGCTTGGCGAAAACCACCCGCTTGGTCCCCGCCTTGGCGGTCAGGCGCTTGGCGTCGAAACGCTGGTCGCCGGGCACCACCACGACGATGATCTCTCCCTCGGTGGTTTCCAGCATGATGTTCTTGAGCGTGTCCGCCAGCGGCACCTTCGCAGCTTCCGCCATGGCGGCGTTGTTGAAGACCGGCGGGTGCTCGATGACTTCAAACGGAACCTGGCGCTCCCGCAGCAGACTCATGATGGTTTCTTCCACAGTGCTCATGGTTTCCTCCCGGCCCGGTTGGACTGTTTCCACACGATGGTCACAAGAACCTTAAATTCTCCCTGCCGCACTCGCCAGCCAACCCTCCGCCTTGGCTATGGTGAACCCGTTCCGCGCCAAAATGGGTTATATTCCGCGGAAAGGGCGGGGCGGTTCGTCCGCTGCGCATGGGCGTCGTAGGCATAGGCCGGGATCAAGTCCGGCGCAACGACGCCTGGCCCGCCGAAACACAGCACGTCGGTAAAGGTCGGCATAGTCATATCTTCTACAGCCCGTACCAGTAGGCCAGGGCCTCGGCGGCCGAAGGGAAACCGCCCGGCGGGTTCAAGGCCGCGTTGAGACAAGGGAACAGGACGCCCTGCGCCGCCCAGGCATGGAGCCGCTGGAGATACGCCCGGCCGTCTTCCCCCGGCCGGCGCGGCCAGTCCCCGAAATAGACCTTGCGGGCCGCCCGGCAGCGGGCCATGTCCTCCTCGAAGACATGGTCGTGCTCGTGCCCGGGCACGTGGCCGAAGTTGATCCCCCGGATCTCGGGGATGGCGCAGGCCCGTTCCGTGAGGGGGTCGCTGCGGCCGCAATAATGCAGCCACGCGCCGCCGAAGGCCTGCGCCAGGCGGCGGGTGTAGGGCAGGGCAAAGGTTTCCATGACCGCCGGGCTGACGATGGAGGTGGTGTCCTCGCAGATCCGGATTCCCATATTCTCGGCATACAGGCAGCCGTGATGCATGCGGTCGGTCGGCTCGCCAATGACCTTTTTCATCCAGCGGTGGGCGCGGATCCCCACCTCCAGGCAAATCTCCATCAGGTGGTGGACGAACGGCGGGTCGTCGTGCACGGCGTAGAACAGGTCGTCGCCGTAAAGCAGGTGGGCCAGGTCGAACGGACCCTGGGTGTCCATGCAGTAGGTGGCCGGATGATCGCCCATGACCTCCTTGAACCGGCGCATGTAATCCAGGCCGCGCTGGAAACTGCCCCGGATGCGGATGTCGTCCGGCGCCAGCCGGCCGATCTCCTCCTTCGACAGGTGCAGCCTGAGCCACGGCATCTTGTCCTCGAACACCTCCTGCTCCAGCCCCAGGCAGGCCAGGCAGACGCCGGTGCCGAGGTTGGCGCGGATGGACGGGACGATGTCGCTGGCGGCGACGGAACTCCCGATGGCGCCGCGGACCTGGGAGCACAGCATGAGATCGGCGTTTTCGAACGCCTCCTTGAGATTGGGGTTGGGAATGACTTCGGCCGCGGGCGGCAGCGCGCTCCAGAGCGTGGCGGGCCAGGCGTCCGGCCGCTCGCCCCGCCAGAGCGCCGCCTGCCGCCGGCGCGCCAGCTCGATCCGGGCCGGATCCGGCCGGTACAATTCGCGCAGGCGGAAGACGTCAAAATCGTGTTTTTTCATTTTTTTTATTTCCCATCGCCCGCCCCGCCCTCCGCCGGCGGCTTCACGTCCGGTCCGACCAGTCGGCGCGCGGCTCCGGGTGCGGGGCAATGCGGTACACGCGGAACGTGAAAACGTCGGCCTTGACGTCCGAACCGATCAGGCGGAATCCGAACAGGCCGCGGTCGGGAATGGGAAAGCGGCCCGTGTCGCGGTCAACGACGCCGTGGGCAAACTCTCCGTCCACGAAAAGCTGGAGCACCCCCGCGTCCTTCGTCAGCCGGATCCGGTACCTGCGGCCCAGCTCGCGGACAAGGTCGTTGCCGTGGCCCACCAGGAGGCAGCCGGGATTCCGCCGCCAGTTGGACGTTTGGGTATGGCAGCCGGCGTCGTTAAACCGGCTGAAGGAGACGTGGTAGCTCTGCAGGCCCCACTTGAGGGCGTAGTAGTTTTTCATCTCGCCGCCGCGCCGCTCCAGCCGCGCGGCGTCGGCGATGGGGTCCTCGCCCTTCAGCCCGCGCAGGGCCAGGTAGTTGATCACCAGCCCGCCGTGGCTGTGGACGACGATCTCGTATTCGACGGCCACGGCGTCCGGAAGGCTGGGCCGGAAGAAGGCCATGCAGCCGCGGCCGCCCTGGCCGCTGCCGAGACAGTGCAGGCGCATCCCCCCGCCGGGCAGCGGCGCGAGCGCGCCGATGCCCTCGTGGTGCCAGGCCGTGAGGTCGGCGAAATCGTCCCGGTGCAACTGTTCCCCGTTGGGATAGTTCAGCGGCATGCTGGTTCCCTTTCCCCGCCGGCCCGGGCCTTGCCAGGCGCGGGGCGCGCCCTGCCCCGCCGGCTCATGACCCGTGGAAATCGCGGATGGCCTCGCAGCAATCGAACAAGCGGGCCAGGAGGGCCACCCGGATCCACATGCCGTTGCGCACCTGACGCCAGTAAATCGCGCGGGGATCGTGGTCCACCTCGACCGCGATCTCCTGGCGCCGCGGCAGGGGGTGCATCAGCACGGCATGCGGCTGGAGGAGCTGGAGATGCCGGGCGGTGAAGCTGAATTTCGCAATATCAATCTTGCCGCTGTCCCCGGCCCGGTCGTCCCACTCATCCTGGATGCGGGTCATGTAGATCGCGTCGGCCCCCGGAATCGCCTTCTCAAAATCGCTGCCGACCTCGTAGTCAACCCCCGCCGCCTTGAGCTGGTCGAGGATGTCGCGGCCGATCTGGAGGGAAGGCGGGGCGATAAATACCTGCTTGACGCCGTCGTAGGCCGTCAGCAGGTGCGCCAGCGAGCGCACGGTCCGGCCCCGGGCCAAATCGCCGACGAACACGATGCGCTTGCGATCAATACCGCCGCGCCGCTCGAAGCTGCGCTGGAGGGTGTAGATGTCCAGCAGGGCCTGGGTGGGATGCTGGTCCTTGCCGGAGCCGGCGTTGACGATCGGGACCGGCCGCTCGGTGTGGGACAGCGTCCAAGCCATTTTCTCGGCCAGGCCGCCGACGGCGCTGCGCATGATGATGACGTCGGAAAACGAGCTGAAGGTGCGGATGGAGTCCTCCTGGGTCTCGCCCTTCATCTCGCTGGAGGTGGCGGTGTCACGGACCTCCACCGTACGCATGCCGAGGATCTGGCAGGCGGAGTGGAAGGAGAGGAAGGTGCGCGTGCTCGGCTGGGTGAAGTAGAGCATGGCGGTGCGATGCGAGAGCAGGCGGCCGAGAAAATCCATGCCCTTCTTGCTCTTGCCCACCTGGCGCAGGCGCGAGGCCATGTCGCCCAGCTCCTGCAGCAGGGCGCGGTCGAACTGCTGGGCCACGAGGACATGGTACGGCCCGGCGCCGGCGTTGAAGCAGCGGGCCTTGTCGGCCGGGCTGAGGCGCTGGAGTTCGTCCCACCCAATCTCCGCCAGCGGCTTGATCTTCCCGCTCATGCCCCCCCCCTCCCTAGCCATCGCATTGGACGAGCGCCGACATCTCCCCTGCCAGGCGCGGAAATACAGACGGCCATTCCAGACCCAGCCAACGCGCAACAGCCAACGCCCGACATTGAACACCCAAGCCTCCGAATGCGAGTGGAAGGTTGGAGGTCCAGCGTTGAGCGTTTTCCTTAATGAACATCCTTCGCCAGCGTGGCGACCATGACGGCCTTGATCGTGTGCAGGCGGTTCTCAGCCTGGTCGAACACCCGGGAAAACGGCGCCTCGAACACCTCGTCGGTCACCTCCAGGGCGCCGCACTCCCGCGTCGCGGCCGTGTCGTGGTTGTGGAAGGCCGGCAGGCAATGCAGGAAAATGGCGCCGTCGCGCTCCAGCCGCCCGGTGCGCCGCATGAGATCCAGGGTCACCTGGTAGGGCCGGAGCAGGGCCAGCCGCTCGGCCGACCGGCTCTCCTCGCCCATCGAGACCCAGACGTCGGTATAGACCACGTGGGCGTCCCGGACAGCCTCCCCCGGCTCGGGGCATACGGCCACCGAACCGCCGGTCCGCCGGGCGGCGGCGGCGGCCAGCGCCAGCGCGTCCGGCGGCGGCGCCAGCGCCGGCGGGGTGCAATCCACGAAATGCATCCCGCTCTTGGCGCACCCCATCATCAGCGAGAGGCAAACGTTGTTGCGTCCGTCGCCCATGAAGACGACCTTCAAGCCCTTAAGAAAATGAAAATATTCGCGGATCGTCATCAGGTCCGCCAGAGCCTGGGTGGGATGGGAATCGTCGGTCAGGCCGTTCCAGACCGGCACGCCCGCGTGCTGCGCCAGGAGTTCAGCGGTCTCCTGCTTGAAGCCCCGGAAGCCGATGGCGTCGAACATGCGCCCGAGCACCCGGGCGGTGTCCTTGATGGACTCCTTCTTGCCGAGGTGGATGTCATGGATGCCCATGTATTCCACGCTGGCGCCCTCGTCCACCGCGGCCACCGTGAAGGCCGCCCGGGTCCGGGTGGAGGCCTTCTCAAACAGCAGGGCGATGTTCTTCTTCCGCAGCCGGTCCCGCTGCAACCCCAGCTTTTTGTCCCGCTTAAGCAGGTCCGCCAGGTCGAGCAGGTGGCCCAGCTCGGGATCCGACAGGTCGGAAAGCTTCAGCAGGCTGCGCCCAGCCAATGTAATGGTTCCGCCCATATGCGCCTTTCGCCAAGCACCCGATACTAGCCGGTCACCGGCAACAAGCAAGCCGGGAATTGACGTCCCGGAGATCGAAAGCGTTGATGGCAGCTGAGAAAGAATCAAGGCGCAGGAAGCGGCTTGACCATGCAAGCCGCTTTCGCTATGTATTCAAAGCGTTTAGACCCTTGCCCATAACATCACCCGTTGTGGCCGGCAGGTTTTGGGAGGGTCCCGCGGGTGGGATCCGCGGCGGGCGACCCCGCCGTTTGCGGGTGTGCGCCGGTCAGGGTGACAACTTTGGTGCGGCCCTGGCGCCGCGTTCGCATGAAAGGAAGCGCTCATGAAACCCACCCTCATCATCCTCGCGTCCATCGGCCTCGCTCTGGCGGCCCTGCCGGCGGCGGCGTCAGACAACAGCTGGCTGACCGATTTTGAAAAGGCCAAGCAGGAGGCGGCCAAGACGCAGCGTCCCATCCTGGCGGACTTCTCGGGCTCGGACTGGTGCGGCTGGTGCATCAAGCTGGACAAGGAGGTATTCTCGAAGGCCGAGTTCAAGGCCTACGCGAAGGATCACCTGGTTCTTTTCGTGGCCGATTTCCCCCGCAAGCAGGAACAGCCGGACGAGATCCGGAAGCAGAACGAAGGGCTATCCTCGACCTACCGCATCCCCGGCTTTCCCACCGTGCTCCTGCTGGACGCTTCCGGCAAGGAGCTGGCCCGCACCGGCTATAAGGCCGGAGGCGCCGCCGCCTACGTCGAGCACCTCAAGACCCTGTTGCAGCCCAAGTCCGAGCCAACCCCCCAACCCAAGGAGGCACCAAAACCATAAGCCCCAGCGAGCGAGGTCGTTGACCGCCTCATCCAGCAACCCGCAAAGGAGATCGAGAACCATGAAGCTCCAGCACCTGATCGCGATCGGGATCGCCGCGGCCTTCGCCGCCACTGTCGTCGCCAAGGATGCCGTTCCGGCAGCCAAGCCGGCGGATGCCAAGGCCCCCGCCGCGGGAAAACAGTGCGCGCCAAAACCCCAGACCCTCTGCCCGATCACGGGAAAGGCCATCGACAAGACCCAGTACGTGGACGTCGGCGCTTGCCGGATTTACGTCTGCTGCCAGGATTGCATCGAGAAGGTCAAGGCCGATCCCCAGGCGGCCAAGAAGAAGGTCATGGGCGCGGGCGAATGCTGCGAATGCATCTGCACCAAGTGCAGCTGCGCGCTGGAAAAGACCGCCGCCTGCGGCGAGGATTCCATGCAGTGCCCGAAGTGCAAGGCCGTGCAGAAAATCAAGGCCGACTGCGCGGGCTGCCCGATGAAGGCCAAGAAGGAAGAGGCCAAGACCCCGGCGGCGGCGCCGGCGCCTGAAGCCAAGGACGCCCCGGCAAAATAACGGCCGGCTGGCATCCGTTGTCTCATCACCGGCAGGCCCGCCCCGCGGGCCTGCCGGTTTTTTCCCGGCATCCTTCCCGGCGGCGGGCGCGGCCTTGCGCCTGAACGAGGTTGACCCCCATAGTGGCGGAATCGGGCGCCTGCTCACGGCCACCGATCCCCTGCTATGCCGGCCCCACGGGATGGTGCAGGTCTGCCCCCGGTTCGACCCCCGGGCGGCCTGACCGCTACCTCGCCGGCCACATCCACCGGTTCCAGGTGCCCCCCCGCCCCGACCACCGCGAGCCGGGTCCGTTCCTGATGCCCGCTTGCGGCGCTTCGTTGCGTGGACTTGATGGCAGCGCCTCGGAATGCGACCACGGTTTGGAGACCGCCGCCCCCACTGCTACCTCGTGCTCCTGAAGGACTCCGGCATCCGCGCCGAGATCGCGGCCTCGGAGCACGGGGCGTTCTACCGCTTCCGCTTCCCGTCCGGCGAGGCCCCCACCCTTCTCCTGGCCGCGGGCGGCGCCCGGCTGGATTTTCCCTCCGCCGCTGCCTGTTCCGGCGCGCTGACGATGCGGAGCGGGCGGACCGCCTGCTTCCTCATGGCGTTCGGCCACCCACCCGCGGGCCGGAACCCCCTCCGCGACGGCACGGAGCTGAGGCCCGGGCGCGCGACTGGGGAAGCCGGCCGGAGGACGCCCCGCCCAACCTGTTGGGGGGGGAGAAGCGAGGCAGGGCGCCGCGCGGTAGGGGCCTATTTCTGCCGGAAGACGATGCGGCCCTTGCTCAGGTCGTAGGGCGAGATCTCGACGGTGACCTTGTCGCCGATCGAGATCTTGATGAAGTGCTTGCGCATTTTCCCGGAGATATGGGCCAGGATTTCGGCTCCGTTGCTGAGCTTGACGCGGTAAAGGGTGGAGGGCAGGACCTTCGTGACCAGCCCGTCAACCCGGAGGACATCTTCCTTGCGTGGACCCTGTTCCGCCATACCCCTCCTACTCTCTGAAAGGACAAAGGAGGGCATTATTCACACCCGCCGGATCAATTCAAGCCTTTTTCCGGCCGGAGTTGAAACCTCCCCGGTCTTCACCCGTTCAATCCCGCTTCCTGAAAATTGAAGTAGCCCTTCTTGGCGACGATCACATGGTCAAGCGCGCGGACCCGCAAACGACGGGTCGCCCGCCGCGTTAGCTTGAAAACCATCGCGTTATTTCTATCGCCCGCCGGACTGCGGCTCCAAGGCCGCGATCCGCTCCATCACCAGGTCGGCGATCCGCTGATAGCCTTCCTTGCTCCCCTCCAGCCCCGCCCAGTCGTCCGGCCGGAGCGGCTCGCCGTAGGTGACCGTGATCTTGGCCGGGTGGACCCAGCGGGCGCCGCGGGGAAACGCGCGGAAGCTGCCCCGGATGCAAACGGGGACCACCGGCACCCGGGCTTTTGCGATCAGGAACCCGATCCCGCCCTTGGCCTTCTGCAGGCGGCCGTCCCGCGTGCGTGTGCCCTCCGGAAACAGGCAGAGCAGGCCGCCGTCCTTGAGCACGCCCAGGGCCGCCTTCATGGCCCCGATGTCGCCCTTGGTCCGGTCGAGCATGACCACGCCGACCTGCCGGGCCCACCAATGGGCCACCGGGTTGTGGAACAGGGTGTCGCGGGCCATGAAGCGCACGAAGCGCCGCCTGAGGTTGCAGCCCACCAGGGGCGGGTCCAGGAAGCTGGCGTGGTTGGAGGCCAGGATGCAGCCGCCCTCCGCGGGCACCCGGCGCGTGTCCCGCGTTTCGTAGCGGCACCACAGGGTCAGCCACACCCGCAGGAGGAAGCGGCAGAACCGGTACACGAACGGCAGGGGCTCCGCTTTGGCGATTGGACTCATAAATATAACTTGCGACACACTAAGGCGGGCTAACGCCCGAAAAAACATCGAACACTGAACATCGAACATCCAACATCGAAGCACAGAATCATCATACCTCGCAGCCTCCTTCGATGTTCAGCGTTCAATGTTCGATGTTGGATGTTCACGCCGGAGAGTTCTTAGCTCCGCACGGCGATTCCCGTCCCCCGCACCGCGTCCACGATGATGGCCACCACCGCGGCGATGGACAACCCCGTCGTGTCGATCTTCCGCGCGCCCGCCGCGAGCGCCAGGGGGGCCGCCGCCCGCCCACGGTCCAACGCGTCCCGCCGCGTCAAGGACGATTGCACTCCGCCGACGCTCGCCGACCGGTTCGCCGCGGCCAAATCCTTCTGACGGCGCCGCGCGCGCTCCTCGGGATCCGCGTCCAGGTAAAACTTGAAGGGCGTCTCCGGGAACACGACGGTGCCGATGTCCCGCCCCTCCATCACCAGGCTGCCGAAGCGGGTCATGCCCCGCAGGCGCTCGACGATCCAGGCCCGCACCCGGGGCATGGCCGCCACCGCGCTGACCTGTTCGCCGACCGCCTCGGAACGGATGGCATCGCCCGGGTCCCGGTCGTCGATCGTGAAGCGAACGCTGTGGCCGTCCAGGAAAAAATCCATGCGCAGGCCCCGCAGCGCCCGGATTACGGCGTCCTCATCCCGGCAACCGACGCCTGTTTCCAGGCAGTGCCAAGTCAGGCCGCGGTAGAGAGCGCCGGAATCCACGTGCACCCCCCCCAGCAGGGCCGCCGTGTTCCGGCTGACCGTGGATTTGCCCGAGGCGGCCGGGCCGTCAATCGCAACGATGAAGGGCGCCATGGCCGGTCAATTCCTCGAGGTGGTTCCAGAAACCGGGATAGGATGTCTCCACGCAGGCCACGGGCGCGATGGTGACGGGACGCTCCGCGAACAGCGCCAGGACCGCCATGGCCATGGCCACGCGGTGATCGCCAAAACTGTCCAGGGTCACCCCGCCGCGGATCGCCCCCCCGCCCCGAATCGCCATGCCGTCCTCGTACTCGGTGACGGCCACGCCCATGGCCCGCAGGTTGGCGGCCATGCAGGCGATCCGGTCCGACTCCTTCACCCGCAGTTCCTTGGCGTCGCGGATCTCGGTGACACCCCCGGCGAGCGCCCCGGCCACCGCGACGAGCGGCAGCTCGTCGATCAGGTTGGGGATCTCGACCCCCGCCACCCGGGTGGCCCGCAGCGCCCCGCCCCGCACGCTCGCATCGCCGCAGGGCTCGGGGCTCAAGGAGCGCGCGTTCGCCGTCACCGCAACGTCCGCGCCCATGCGCCGGAGCACGTCGAGCAGGGCCGTGCGACGCGGATTCAGCCCAACCTCCCGCACCGTCACCCGCGCACCGGGCAGGGCGGCAGCCGCCACGAGCCAGAAGGCGGCGGACGAAAAATCGCCCGGCACCTTCCAGTCCTGCGCCTTCAGCGCCGGCCCGGGCCGTCCAAAACCCCGGAGGGAAATCCGCGTGCCATCCTCCTCCAGCGGCAGGCCCAGCCTCCGGAATAAGCACTCGGTATGGTCGCGGGTCGGCTGGGGCTCGCGAACCGTGGTGGCGCCATCGGCGAACAGGCCGGCCAGCAGGATGCAGGACTTCACCTGGGCCGAGGCCACCGGCATGGCGTAATCAATCCCCTTGAGATTCCCCCCGGTGACGCGGACCGGCGCGCGGCCGTCTTTGCCCAGCAGTTCCACGCGGGCGCCCATGCGCTCCAGCGGTTCCTTGATCCGGCCCATCGGCCGGGAGCGGAGCGAGACGTCGCCGGTCAACTCGGCCACCATGGGCTGGCCGGCGAACAGGCCGGCGAGCAGCCGCAGACTGGTGCCGGAATTGCCGAGATCCAACGGATGGTCCGGTTGCCGCCAGCGGCCGGCCAGGCCGTCCACAGCCAGGACGTCGCCGTCGATCCGGGCGCCCGCCCCGACCGCCTGCATGGCTTTCACGGTGTTCAGGCAGTCTGCGCTCTGAAGAAACCCCTCGATCCGCGAGCAACCGTCCGCCAGGGCCGCCAGTATCGCCAACCGGTGCGAAAGGCTCTTGTCGCCCGGCACCCGCAGGGCGCCGGCCAGCCTCGGGCAGGAATGGACCTGGACGGAATCGGTCATGGGTTCAGGGGTTCAAGGAGAATGGTTGATGGTGGATGGTTGATGTTGAATGGTTTACGGCTTCACCAACCTCCGCCGCCGGCTGCGCCCCCGCTCCAGAAACCGCTTCACAGCCGCGAAATCGCGGCGTTCTATGGACGTGATCAGGCGCGTCAGCCCGGCTTGGAAAGCCCGCAGTTCACCGAGAATGGCCCGGCGGTTGCTGGCGATGATATCCAGCCACAGATCGGGCGCGCCCTCGGCGATCCGGGTGCTGTCCGCGAACCCGTGTCCGCAGAACTGGGCCAGCCGCGTCGGCCGGCGCCGGCCGACGGTCGCGGAAAGCAAAGCCGCAACCAGGTGCGGCAGGTGGCTGGTCCGGGCCAGCAGCTGGTCGTGCGCTTCCGGCGAAAGCACCGCCACCCAAGCGCCCAGCCCGGCCCAGAACGCCTTCAGCTGGCGGAGCGCCGCCCGGTCCGTGCGGGACGTCGGCGTCAGAACCACGACCGCATTCGCGTAGAGCCGCGCCGAGGCCGCCCCGAGGCCCTGCCGCTCCGAGCCGGCGATCGGATGGCTGCCGACGAACCGGGCGCCGACCGATCGCACCAGGGTCTCCAGGCGCGCCACGATCTCCCGCTTGCTGCTGCCGACGTCGGTCACCACGGCGCCGGCGGCCAACACGGGCGCACAGGCTTTCGCCAGGCGGGGGATCAGGGAGACCGGCAGGCAGAAGACCACCAGGTCGGCCCCGCGCACCGCCGCCAGCGGATCCGCGACCGCCTGGTCCACGGCGCCGCGATCCAGGGCCTGCCGGCGCGTCCGGACGCGCCGGGCGTAGCCGACCACGCGGTCGGCCAGCTTGCGCCGCCGGATGGCCAGGCCAAGCGAACCGCCCATCAGGCCCAGCCCGAGGATGGCCGCCTTGCGGAATCGCCGGCGCGAGGGCAGGGAGACTTTTTTCTTCCCGATAGCGAAGGATTGAATCACGCCGACAGTCTAAGGACTGAATCCAATAATTCAACAGCAATCGAGCGCCAGCGCGTCCCATCAGCCTGGAGGGAAGGTTAGCGGGGCTCCGGCTCCGGGTTGGCCGCCCGGCGGGTCAGCTCGCCCGGCCAGAGCGTGCCGGCGGGACAGGTCAGCAGGGGCGCGGTGCGCCAGTCGTCAGCGTAGAGTTCGGTCAGTTCGCCGGACATCTGGCGAAACAGGCGCAGGGAGAGGTCGGAGGCCGACACCATGATCTCGCGGTCGGATTGCATCGCTTGAATCGGCATTTCCTCCGGAGCCTGTCCGTTCGGGACAAGCATTGCGGTGCATCCAAACATCCGCTCGTCGTCCGGGAAAAGGTAGTTCCGGTATTCCTCCGGCGCGTACCAGGTGGCGATCTTCCGCGGCTCCAGCCGGAGCGGCTCCGCCCGGCCCTCGCGGAGGGCAAACGGTTGCAGGACGAGGGTGTGGTCGAAGGCGGTAACCGCGAGCCGGCCGGCGCGGTTTTCCAGCTCGCGCCATTCTCCGGTGAGGCCGAGCCCGTGCTGCCGGCTGTAGGCATCCGGCAGGTCCCGGTCCGGCGTGATGGTCTGGGTGCGAAAATAGGTGTTGGCGCATCGCGTGAAGAGGCAGAGGGCGCGGTGTGCGCGTTGGCTGGCATAGCCGTTACAGGTATTCCACGCGATCCCGCAAGGCAGGCAGGCGACCGCGCGCTCGCGCGGCGAGCGCCCGACCGCAGCCAGGAGGTTGATCTGCTGGGTAAAATACAGCCCGCCGGTCATCGTGCCCAGGGCGGCTTGCCCGGTCTGCCAGGCGCAGAAACGGAACGGGACCGGCGTGGCCCGGCCCCGCACTTCGTGCGGGAACGAGCGCCGGGCGTATTCGGCCAGGAGGGGCGCCGGGGTCCGGTAGTCGTCTTTCCCGGCGGCGGCAGCCGGGAACGGAAACCCGCCCTCCCCCGCCCGCAGGTTGTGGCGATAATCCCGCGCCGAACCGCACACCGGGAGGCGCAGGACCGGATGCGCGATGGCATACTGGAGCATCATCAAGTGGTCGAGCACAAGATCCATCTCCCGGCAAATACGGGGCTCCGCCACCGTCCGGCGCAGCCGCAGCAGGACCTCGAGAATGACCTCATGGTAGGTGGTCGAGACGAATTCCTCGAGGCCGTAGTAGCTGATGCGGTTGAGCCACCGGCGCCACTGGGCGCGGGCGGCCCGGAGGCGCCGCTCGTCGCGGTAACGGGCGCCCGCGAGGAACAGGAACTGGATATAGAGGGCCATGATGTTGCTGTAGGCGGCGCCGTCACGGTGCAGATCGAAGATCTCTTCCTCCCACCGCCGGTCGGCCATCGCCATCGCCAGGCGGACCGCCTCGGGAAAGCGGCCCGCCACGGCGGGAGAGAGCTTGTCCAGGTGCCGGGACTCGATTTCCAGCAGGCCGGGAGCCATGAACAGGTTCGAGTTCGCATCCCGCCAGCCTTCCTCCGGCCACCACGAGGGAAACCGGCCGCGCTCCCAATCGGGTTCCTTCAGCTGCCAGTCGAGCAGGGCGGCGACGATCTCGTTCGCGCGGCGGCAGTCGTCCGCGCCCCCGCGCTGCAGGAGCAGCAGGGCGTATTCCAGCGAGCCGAAAATTTCGGGAACCCCCGGCTTTTTTTCCCGCAGGCGTAACGCGGGGTTAAAGGTTTTTTCCATCAACTCGATCGAATCCATGGCCGGCCTCCTTTCCTGACTGTGCATGAGATCATGTCAGGCGCGGCGCGGTCTGGGGCCGCGTCGCGGCCAACGCCCCCAGACGGCGTCTGCTTTTCGCTTGGCGTGGCAGGGGAACGCCGGATCCGCGGGGCGCCGGTCCCGGGTGGGCCGCCCGGCGGGTCTGGCGCGCCCGGCCACGGCGTACCGCAGGGACAGGCCAGCGGGGGCGAAATGCGCCAGTCGTCAGCGTAGGGTTCGGCCAGTTCGCCGGACGGCTGTCACCACAAGACGCAGGCATTAATGTCGTCCGGCCCCAAGGGCACCGGGCGTGTGCGGCAAGGCGGGACGCCGGCGGCCTTTCAAGCTTTGACGATTTTACCCGACTTGATGCAGTTGGCGCAAACTTTGCGAATCACCGCATGGCCTTTTTCCAGCACACGGATGCGCTGCAGGTTGGGATGGAAACGGCGCTTGATGATCCCGGTGGTATGCAGGCCGATCCCCCCCTTGGCCTTGGGCATGCCGTGACGGCGAATGATATTCCCAAAGCGTAAGCCTTTTCCGCACACATCGCAGATGCGCGCCATAAGCACTCCTTCCGCTGATCGCGGATCAGAAAACCTCGTCGGTGAGTTGGGGAATCCTAGCCAAATCCGGGCGCGTGACAAGTCTTTTTATTGACTTTCTAATCCCGAATGCTAGGATTTTGAATTCGGTTGTGCGCCCATCGTCTATCGGTCAGGACACCAGGTTTTCATCCTGGGAAGAGGAGTTCGACTCTCCTTGGGCGTGCCCGCCGTCCGTTTTTCGTCCGAACGCCCCATGATCAGGTCCGTCGAACGCTTGCTCCGGCGGCGGCGGCCGCCCCCCCCGGCGGGTCCGCCGCCGGCCATCACCGCCCGGTCTTTGTCCGCGCTGATACTCTGGACGCCGTTTCTGGCGACTCTCGGCCTCCGACTGCTGTGCCTGCGCGCCTTCCTCGGCTCACCCCAGTTTCTGCCGCTTGGCGGCGACCGCGGCCTTTACCAGGATGCCGCCACCGCCCTCTGCCAGGGCCAGGGCTGGTCTGAGATCCTGTCCTTCCTGCCGCTGTACCCGGTCCTGCTCAGCGGGCTGTATCGCGCCACCGGCGGTCCCAACCTGGCGGCGGCCGCCATCCTGCAAGCCGTGCTGGAAGGGGGAACCGCCCTCCTGATCGCCGGTCTGGCCCGGCGACGGTTCGGCGTGGGCGCCGGACTGCTGGCCGGACTCGGCTATGCCGCCCTCGGGCCTGCGGCCGCCTATTCCCTGGTCACCATGCCGGTATCGCTGGGCTTGTTCTGGACTGCCCTGACCGCGACCCTGGTGGAACGGTGGCAGCAAGCCTGGACCCGCGCCCGCGCGGTCATCCTCGGCTTGACGCTGGGCGCTGGCGGACAAGTGCTCGGCCCCTTCTGGCTCATGCTGGCCCCCAGCGCGCTATGGCTCGGCATCCAGTCCGGCCCTCCCCTGCGCCGCCGCCTGGCCTTGAGTCTCCTGGTCATGGCCGGGGGCGCCGCCTGCGCCCTGCCCACTCTCGTTCACAATGCCCTCGCGGGCGGCGGCTGGATTCCCATCACCGCCCATGGCGGCCTGAATCTCTACCTGGGCAACCAGCCCGCCTGTTCGGGATACGCCGCCGCCATGCCCGGCTTGCGCCGCAGCGCCGCGGAAATGACCCGGGACTCCGCGGCGCTGGCCTCGCGCCTGGCCGGCAAACGCCTGGGCCCGGCCGAGGCCGACCGCTACTGGCGGCAGCGGGCGCTGGACTTCTGGCGGCGGCAGCCCCTGCGGGCCCTGAGCTTGACGGCCAAAAAAACCCACCGCCTGGCCAGCGTCCGGGATTTCGACGATACCGGCCTGCTGCGCCTGTTGCCCGAAACCGTGCGCGCGCTGCGCTGGACCGCCATCGGTTTCGGAGCCGTCTGGTTGCTGGCCTGCGCCGGTTACGGCCGGCGTTCGGCGCCTCCCGCCTCCGCCGGCCTCTGGATCCTGGGGGGCTGTTTCGCCGCCGGCATGCTGCTGACCTTCGTCACCGCCCGCTATCGGCTGCCCCTGGCCGTGCTCCTGCTGCCGGCCGCGGCCGGCACACTGACTCAATGGCGGACCGTGCTGGCTTCCGCCGTCCGCAGGCTGACTCCGCGCCGGGTGGCGGGGCTCGCCGGCATCGTTCTGGCGCTCGCCCCCCATCCCCTGCCCGACACCACTCTGCCCGACGAACTCAACCGCTCGGCCCACTGGGCGGTCCGGGGACAGGCCGGTCCGGCCCTGGCCCACGCCCTCAAGGCGGCCCGGCACAGCCCGGCATCGGAAGACGCCTGGTTCGCCGTCGGCAACGCCCACATGGCGGGGAACGATTTTTCCGCGGCCGTCGAGGCCTACACCCGCGCCGCACGCCTGGGCCCGGAACGCACCGATATCCTCTTCAACGCCGGCCGGGCGCTGGAAGGGCAAGGACAATCCGGGGAGGCCCTGGCTGTCTACCGCCGGGTCGTCGAACTCGATCCGCGCAACGCCAAGGCCTGGTTCGCGCTGGCCGTCCTGTATCGCCAGGCCGGGGAGCCCGTCCAGGCCAAGCTCGCCCTGGAGCAGGCCGCCACCCTGGTCGGATGGGACCACCCCGACATCGCCGGGTTCCGGAATCCCGGCGCCGATGCGGAACCATTGGGCCACTGATCCTATAAAGAGCATTTGAACCACGCATGGACACCAATGAACGCTAATACTCAACTGTTTATGAATATCAAACACCTCGCCCAGCGGGTGATCTTCCTTTGGGATCGCATTCTATGTAATCCGTAGATAGTTGCTGGAATCTTTCTGCATTCGCGTCAATTTGTGTTCATGCGTGGTTCTCTACTGCCGAATCCAGGCGGATAAAGACACCCCACGGAAGCCGATCATGCGCCCCCGGCTCTCCGAAATCGGGGCGAAACACCGCCTGCCCTGCCGGGCACAAAAAAAAAAGAACCCCGGGTTCGCGGGAACCCGGGGCCTTTTTTATGTCAAACCTGCCTGACTAGCGCAGGATATGCGTCGCTGCCACAACAGCACAAGCCGCGTTGGAGCCGATGGGATTGATGGTGTAATCCGCTTCGGCCAGCTCCTCTGTCCGGGCCGTCGCCGAGATCGTCGTCGACGCCGGGCACAGCGGCCACTGCTTGAGATACGAACCGCCCACGCTGTTGGTGCTGGGGCCGATATTTTCGAAATCAATCGACGCCAAGTTGGTCAAGCCCATTTCCAACGCGTATTGGTCCTTCGCCGCCTCGATCTGGCGCAGGTTGTTGATGCAGGCGTTCATCTGCGAGGTCGTCCGTGCCCGCATAAACGACGGGATGGCAATGGCGGCCAATAGGCCGATGATCGCCACCACGATCATGATCTCTACCAAGGTGAAACCTTTTTTCATGTCTATCTCCATTCTGATAATTCAAAGCCTCAAACGATCATCCAGTTTCGAACCCGATTGGCTGCCCGTCACCTCCTTTCAAAAACTAATATGTCAAACAGGCTTTAACAATTACATAAAGCAACCGTCGTGCCAAGTGTTTTCTTCC
>CAZVVD010000069.1:0-20805 GCA_964630555.1 uncultured Verrucomicrobiota bacterium
GGTTCATGAGCGAGACGACACTGGCGCAGCTGCAGGTGGATGAACAGGCGACCGTCGCGGCCCTGCAGGGCGGCGGCGGCCTGCAGCACCGCCTGCGGAGCGTGGGGGTGAAGGAGGGCAAGGGCCTGCGGGTGGTGGCCAAGCATCACTTCGACGGCCCGCTGGTGGTGGAGATCGACCGGCGCCACATCACCCTCGGACGGGGCATGGCCCAAAAAATCCTCGTCACCCGGGCGCCATGAAAACCGTCCTGCTCATCGGCGACCCCAACGTCGGCAAGAGTGTCCTTTTTTCCCGCCTGACCGGCGTGGACGTGATCGCCTCGAACTATCCCGGCACGACGGTGGACTACCTCCAGGGCCGGATGAACCTGGGCGGCGCACCCGTCGAGATCCTGGACGCTCCGGGCGCCTACTCGCTGACGGCAACCAACAAGGCCGAGGAGGTCGCCGTTTCCCTGCTCGCGCGGGCCGACGTGGTCGTGAACGTTGTGGATGCCACCAGCCTGGAACGCTGCCTGCTCCTGACCCTTGAACTGCTGGACACGCGCAAGCCGCTCATCGTGGCCCTCAACATGTGGGACGAGGCCCAGCACCTGGGCATCCGCATCGACGTGGCCGAGCTGGAGAGGCGCCTGGGCGTTCCCGTGGTCCCGACCGTCGCCATCACGGGGGAGGGCGTCAGGGAACTGGTGCGGCGCTTGGACGAGGCCCGGATCTCCGAACGCCGCCGCCAGGGCGGGGAGGACCAGACCTGGGCCGAGGTCGGGCATATCGTCCGCGGCGTCCAGACCGTGGCCCACCGCCACCACAGCTTCAAGGATCGGCTGATCGACGCCACCGTCAAATCCGGCACCGGCTGGCTGGCGGCGCTGGGAATCCTGGCGGGCCTGTTCTGGCTGGTCCGGCTGGTGGGGGAGGGGCTGATCCGCTACGCGGCCGAACCGCTGTTCGAGTGGTACCGGGGGCCGATGGAGGCCCTGGGCGGCTGGCTGGGGCCCGGGTTGGCGCGGGACCTGCTGATCGGCCGACTGGCGGACGGCCAGGTGGATTTCGTCCAGTCCCTGGGCATCCTGACCACCGGGCTGTTCGTGCCGCTGGGCATGATCCTGCCCTACATCATCGCCTTTTATCTGGCCCTGGCCCTGCTGGAGGATTCGGGCTACCTGCCGCGCCTGGCCACGGTGACCGACAATGTCTTTCACAAGCTGGGACTGCACGGGCACGGGATCATCCCCGTGTTGCTCGGACTGGGGTGTAAGGTGCCCGGCATTCTCGCCGCGCGCTCGCTGGAGACGCGCAAGCAGCGCTTTATCGCCGTCACCCTGGTGGGCGTGGCCGTGCCTTGCGCCGCGCACACAGCGACCCTTTTTGCCATCCTGGGACGCCAGGGCGCGCTCTATCTCTTAACAGTGCTCGGCGCGATGGCGGCTGTGTTCCTCCTGCTGGGGCTGCTGCTCAACCGCGCCCTGCGCGAGGAGGTCCCGGAACTGTTCCTGGACATTCCGCCTTACCGCTGGCCGCTGCCTTCCGTGGTTGCCAAGAAAACATGGATGCGGGTGCGCTGGTTTTTGGTCGAAGCGCTACCGCTGGTCTTCCTCGGCGTCCTGGCCGCGAGCGTGTGCGACGCCCTCGGCGTCACCGGCCGGCTGGCCCGGGGCGCGGCGCCGTTCATGCAGGCCTGGTTCGGGTTGCCCGGCGAGGCCGGCCCGGTCCTGCTGGGCGGGTTCCTGCGCAAGGAATTGGCGGTGGGCATGCTGGTGCCCCTGGGCCTGACGGCCGCGCAGCAGACGGTGGCCCTGGCGGTGTTCTCCTTCTTTCCGTGCCTGGCCACTCTGGCGGTCATGCTCAAGGAACTGGGGTGGCGGGACCTGCTGAAGGCCCTGGCGCTGATGATCGCCGTCGCGCTCCTCGTGGGCGGGTTGCTCCGCGCGCTGCTGATCGGCGCCTGAAATCCGGATCAAATACGCCAAGCTGGAGTGGAAACGAGTGGTTGTTTAAACTTTGCCATTACCATTCGTGTTGATTAGTGTTTATTAGTGGTTGTTTTTCCTGTTTCCGATGCCCGGCTGCTATCATGAACCCCGTGTTCTTTGCCCTGGGATTGACCTTGCTGGCCGGCCTGGCCACCGGCATCGGCAGCGCCCTGGCCTTTTTCACGCCGCGCACGAACACCCGGTTTCTGTCGGTGGCCACGGGGTTCTCGGCCGGGGTGATGCTCTACGTGGCTTTCGTGGAGATTTTCGCCAAGGGCGCCGAGGCGCTGGTCAGGGCCTACGGGGAGCCCTGGGGCCATTGGGTCAACGCGGGATCGTTCTTTACCGGGATTCTCCTGATCGGGATCATCGATAAGCTGGTGCCCTCGGCCGAGAATCCCCACGAGCAGCACACCCGGGAAGAATTGGAGCCGCTCCACGACCGGTCCGCGCCGCGCCCCGATTTCGACGCCATCGCCGCCGACCCGGCCCACGCGGCGCCGGGCGCCCACGATCATCGCGTGCCCCGGGCGAAGCTGATGCGGATGGGCCTGTTCACCGCCCTGGCCATCGGGATCCACAATTTCCCCGAGGGCCTGGTCACCTTTCTGGCGGCCCTGGAAAATCCGGGACTCGGCGCCGCCATCGCCGTGGCGGTGGCGCTGCACAACATCCCCGAGGGCGTCAGCGTGGCGGTCCCGCTGTTCTACGCCACCGGCAGCCGCCGCCGGGCGTTCGCCTGGTCGCTCCTCAGCGGCCTGGCCGAACCGCTCGGGGCGGTCCTGGCCTGGCTGGCGCTGTGCCTGACGGCGGGCCACACGGCCGGCGCGGTCCCGCCGCAGGTCCTGGGCGCGCTCTTCGGCGGGGTGGCCGGCGTCATGGTCTATATCAGCCTCGACGAGCTCCTGCCGACTAGCCGGGCCTTTGGCAAGGGGCACGACAGCCTGCTGGGCCTGGTGGCGGGCATGGTGGTTATGGCCCTGAGCCTGCTGCTGATGAAATAGCGCCAGCCGCGCTATATCATCCGTGCGGGTGGCTGTGGCGCAGGCTGTGCGGGCGCTCGAGCCCGTGGGCGAGCATGAGGGCCTCGTCGTTCAGCAGTTCCCGGGCCGGCCCGTCGGCCACCACCTTTCCCCCGTCGAGGACGATCGCGCGGGAGCAGACCTCGACCACCAGTTCCAAGTCGTGCGTGGCGATGATCCGCGTGTGCTCGAAGGACTTGAGGAGCCCGATCAGGCGCCGCCGGCCCCGCGGGTCGAGGTGCGAGGACGGCTCGTCCATGACCAGGATGTCGGGCGCCATCGCCAGCACCGTGGCGATGGCCACTGCGCGCTTCTCGCCGGCGGACAGCCGGTAGGGCGGGCGGTCCCCCAGGCCGGCCAGGCCCACCCGCTCCAGCGCCGCGCGCGCCCGGCGCTCGGCCTCCCCCGGCGGCAGGCCCGCGTTCAGCGGCCCGAAGGCGACATCCTCAAACACCGTTGGCATGAAGAGCTGGTCGTCCGGGTCCTGGAAGACCAGGCCGACGGCCCGGCGGGCGGCGGCGAGGGTGGCGCGGGTCAGCGGCGCGTCGCCAATACGGACTTCGCCGCTGGCGGGCATCAGGCAGCCGTTGAGGTGCAGGAGCAGGGTGGACTTGCCGGCGCCGTTGGCGCCAACCAGGGCGACGGCCTCGCCGTGCGTGATCCGAAAGGACACGTCCTGCAGGGCCGGGGCGCCGCCGGGATAGGCAAAGCAGACGTTGCGCGCTTCGACCAGGTGGTGGCTCATGGCGTTATCGGTCCCATCACCAGGCGGCCGAGCAGCTCGGCCAGGTTCCAGCAGCGGGCGACAGCGAAAAAAGCGATCCAACCGACCAGGAACAACCCATCCGCCAGGCGGAAGCGCGTTCGTTCCAAGGTCCTGATGGTGCCGTCGAATCCCCGCCCGACCATGGCGCGGTAGACGCGGTCCGCGCGGTCCATGGAGCGCAGGAGGAGATGTCCGACCACCGATCCATAGACACGCAGACGCAAGGAAGGAGCGCCGGCGGAGCGCAGTTCCAGGCTGCGCAGCACGCGGGCGCCGTCGTCGGCCGCCACGAACAGGTAGCGATAGAGCAGCAGGAGCTGGACGGCAAACACCCGCGGCACGCCCATCTGCTCAAGGGCCGCGCCCAGCCTGTTCATCCCCGTGCAGGCCACCAGCGCCAGGGCCGCTCCGACCGTCAAGACGAAGCGCAGCATGATCGAGGCGAAGGAGAGCCAACCGCCGGAAATTCCGAACGGACCGACGATGATCGCCGGCTGGCGGTCGAAATATGGGTTGAACATGCCGATGACCAGCGCAAAGGGCGCGGCGATCAATATTTTTCGGAAAATAGCGCCGGGCGGGATATGCCCCAACGCCAACAGCGCAACGGGATAGAGCAAGAAGGGCATCAGGGCGGAGACTTCATAGCGCGGAAATGACATGACCACAACGATGAAAGCCAGCGTAGCAATGGTTTTGGCCCGCGCATTCAGCCGATGCCCGGGCGTATCCAATCGCGCCAGGTCGTCCATCCGGCCAACCTCAACCCATTGCCATAATCCCATGAGCGGTTCCCTCTTTCTGCATTCGCGTCAATGTGTGTTCCTTCGTGGTTCTCTACGGCCGAATCCAGGTTGAAGCCGGGTCCAAAGCGCCGGCAACGCACTACCGTGCTTATACCGCCGGTCGGCGGGATTTCAAGCCAAAACCGACCAGGCAGGCCACGCCCAGGGTCATCAGACCCCCAACGATGCCGGCTACGGAGGTGCCGCCGCTCACGCTTGGCCAGGAAGGCGCCGACCCGGCGCCGGCGGTTTCGGCGGCGGGTTCGGCTTCCGGGGGTTTGAACCCGTAATCCGGCAGAAACGCTGTTTTTTCCTGGAGATGCGCCAGTTGGGCGTGCAAGGCGTCCGCAGATCCGGCGAGTTCCTGCGCGCCGGTCACCTTAGCAATGGACCATTCCAGGCCATCGGGATGGGTCGAGGCGAACCAGCTGACGGCGCCCCCGATCACCAGGGCGGCGGCCATCAGTCCGATCAACACCGGCGCCAGGGGCGCCGATTGTCTTGCGTCGGTTTGATCCGCGCAGAGGGATTCCGGCCGGGCATGGGCCACGAACGCGATCACCGCGGCGGTGGCCAGGCCTTCGACAATGCCGATCGCCAGGTGGATCGGCAGCATCAGCAGCACGAACGCGCCGAACGGCAGTGCGGAGATCCCGGACGCCTTGGTCTCCAGGACCACGCTGAAGGCGCCTAACAACAATCCCGCGACCGCGGCCGCCACGGCGCCCAGCCAGGCGCGCGGGGCGCCGTCATGATCTTTGACGATCACGCGGTAAATGAACGGGTAGGCGATGAAGGCGGGAAAAAAGCCCAGGTTGAAGATGTTGCACCCCAGGGCCAGCAGTCCGCCGTCGGCAAAGAACAGGGCCTGCACGGTCAGCACCGAGGCCATCACCAGGAAGGCCGCATGCGGCCCCAGCAGCACCGTCAGGATCAATCCGCCGCCCAGGTGCCCGCTCGATCCCGTGCCGGGGATCGAGAAGTTGATCATCATGGCCGCGAAAATGAAGGCGCCGAGCACCCCCATCATCGGCACGAGGCGGTCATTCATCGTTTGTTTCACCTTGCGCGCGCACCAGGCGATCAGCCCGGCGGTCACCACCCACATCGTCCCGCCCACGGCGGGGGAAATCAAAGCGTCAGCCATGTGCATGATCCGATTCTCCTTCTGTTCTCAAGTGGATACTAAGGGCACTGCCAATGTTTCCCACGGAACACACGGAACGACACGGAAAAAATCAGGTCACTGTTTTTGATTTTATTCCATCTTTCCGTGTGTTCTGTGGGCAATAATCCTCTCGTTACAAGGCGCTCATGTTCCGGATAGAGACACTAAGGGGCTTCTTCTTTCGCCCATCGAAGGTCCAGGTCAAGCCGGCGGTAGCAATCAGGTCCGGCGCATCGCCGGCCAGCCGCGTGCCCGCCGCCGCGTCCACGACCAGGGTGTCCACGGGGTTCCAGCGCAAGCCCGTGTTACCCATGACGACGGTATCCGCCCCGCCGATCAACTCCTTTTCCGCGAACACCTCGCCCACCCACTGGAGGGGATCGAGCAACTGGCAATCGAGCGCCAGGCCGTAATGGATAATGTCGCCCGCGTCCTCGTCCGCCGGCTTGCCGATAAAGGCATACCCGACGTTGACATGCGCGCCCAAATCGTCGGTCAGGGCCTTGGAAGCGATCCAGGTGATATCGTAATCCACTTCGTCGCTGCCCAGCCCCTTGTCCTTATCGGCGGTGGGGAACTTGACGGCGGGGACGATGGCCTGGCGCGGAATCCAGGTCGTTTCTTCCAGGAACTTCCATTTCAAGTTCAGGCCCAAATCCCCAATCCCATTTTCGGTATTGACGCATTCCCGGCCGTTGCCCTCGTCGATTTCCGTTAATTCCTCGAACTGCCCGCCGAATCCCAGGCCGAGTTCCACGGTGGGTATAATTCCGGCGCCCGCGGCGAACGGGAAATCCCAATGCTTGCAGCCGGAATCCTTTTCATAAAAGGCGCCGCCCTCGATCTTGAACTGCTTGAACTCGAGCGGATCCGCGTCGTCAATAATGAGCGGCCGGGCGGCATACGCCGCTTGGCCCGCGCCGACCGCCAAAACCGCCGACAACAGAAATCTCCGCGCGGCGCCTATCCCATGCCCCTGCGATCCGACGTTGTCCATGGTCCAGACCTCCCGTTCGCGGCGTCTCCGGAGGTCCGGTTGATGACACGATGGTTTTCTTCGCGTTCGGCTCCGCCCGCGCGGTCGCCCTAGCCCGATGGCGTCAGTCTCTTTTTCTCCCGTTTTTCAATCTGCACGACGCGGGAATCATGAATCGTGATTATCACCTCCCCGTATTGGATTTGCCGGATCATCCGGGCGATTTCATCCAGGCCGCCTGGGTCCGTCGCCTTGTCTTTCCTGTCCGCGTCCATGCGAACCGTCTCCGCGGGTTCCGCCGCCGGCCGATCCTGGCGGGCGCGCCGCCGCGGCGGACTGGTAACACGTATATAAAAAACGTAATACTATCGTTCTGTGCCGGCCTGTCAACGGGAAAAACAGGTTTTTATCTTTGGGCGTGCCGGCGCGGGCCGGCGGCGGTCAGGCCAGGCGGCGGCCGGTGGTGGCGGCGGCAAAGGCCACGTGCTTGAGGCCCTTGAGCGCCTTCAGGCGCCGGACGAGGACTTCGATTTCCTCCGGCTTGCCCCGCACGGCGATGATTTCCAGGCAGTTGTCGTGGTCGAGGTGCATGTGCTGGGTGGAGAGAATCGCGCGGTGCGAGGCGTGCTGGAGGTCGGCCAGCCGGCCCAGCAGGTCCGGCTTGTGGTGGTCGTAGACCAGCACGATGGCCCCGGCGACCTCCGCGCCCCGGAGCCATTCCCCCTCGACCAGGGTTTTGCGGATCAGATCCCCGACCGCCTTGGAACGGGTGGGGCAGCGCTCGTCCCGGATCTTGCGGTCGAAACGCGCGGCCAGCTCGCGGTCGAGCGATACGCTGAAGCGGATCAAAGCCATGGCGAGGCCCCCGGGTTGCCGGCGCCGGATCGCGTTCCGGCGGCGCTGTCCATCGAAGGGCAGCCTAGAATCTCCCCCGGGGAAACGCAAATGGAAAAGATAAATATAGCGCCGCGGACGACCGGCGTCAGAGCACAGGAATCCCCCAGAGCTTCAATCCATCGAGGAACAGGAACACGGCCAGGACGACCAGCGCCAAGCCGAGGCCGCGCATGGCGTAGAGATACGTGTTGCCGCTCAGCCAGGATTTCGATCTCCCGATGATGACGGCGACAAGGCTTTTTGATCCGACCAGGCAAGCATAAAAACCGGCCAGAAAAATCAGGGGGCCGCCCGGGCCATGGTCGCTGGCCCTGGTCATCAGCGGGGCGCCGACGCTGAACCAGAACAGGTAGGGATGGGGATTCAGCAGGTTGGCCAGTATGCCCTTGGCCAGGGAACCGGGCTCCGCTCCGCCGGACGTGTGCGCCAGGCCCGTGGCGCGCAGGCCGGCAATGCCCATGGATAAAATAAACAGGCCACCGACAAGGGAGAGGGTTCCCAGGACCCGGTGAAAAGACGCTAATTTCGACAGGAGCAGGAGCGTCAGAACGATGATCGGCGGGTCGGTGAGGATCGGGGTCAGGGCGATGGTGATGCCGGCTTTCACGTTCCGCCGCAGGGTTTCCGAGACGACCAGCGCCAGGAGGGGTCCCGGGGCGAGGCCGGAGGATAGGCCCAGCAGGGCGCCGATGGCCAGAAAATACAACATGTCGCCTTTCAATAATCTTTTTCCCGATCCTCGGAAGTTCAGATTGTTTTCCGCAGAGACGCCGAGGCCTGGAAGCCCTACGCAAATTTTAAGCTGGGGGGGAATCTTCTCTGTGCCCCTGCGTCTCTGTGCGGGCGGTTCTTTTCCAACCTGAATATTGCACGATCAGCGTGCAATATTCACTTTCGCTTAAGCGGGCATTGCCCGCTGGCGAAAGACGTGAAGTTTTGCAGATAACCCATCTGGTTATCTGCAAAGCTAACGTGGTTTCCGCTGCCTGCGGATCCGCTTATGGCGGAAACCCCGTTTGGCCGCGTTTTACGCGGCCATCATCCCGTGACCACGTTGGCACGTGGAACGTGACTCACGTGGCGGCCCTTCGGGTGGGTTTTGCACGTTGGCGTGCAAAATCCAGGTCCAAAGCTTCCCCCCAAGCACCGCCGCCAGGAGGGGCAGGGTGAGCAACAGCTCCGCGGCGATCACCCTGGCGTTGTGCCATGACACGAGATCGGCCGGGGAGGCCTTGGCCGGCGCCGGGAAGAGCGACACCGGCGCATGCCCGTAGTGTTCCGAGAACGGCCAGGCCAGCGGGAGGCCCACCGGCGGCGAAGTGTCGGCGCACAGGAGGTCGGCCAGCAGGTGGCTGAGCGGCAGGGCCAGGATGAACAGGAAGTCTCGGAGGGTAACACTGCGCCGGCGCAGCAGCAGCCAGACCAGTCCGGCCGCCAGGACGGTCCAGGCCAGGGTGTGAGTCGCCTGCTGGTGCCAGGCGTTCAGGTTCCCGCGGGCGAGGCCGAAAAGAAAATCCACATCGGGCGCGTTGGCCAGCACGACGCAGAGCAGCAGCCAGCCGCGCTGGGACCAGGCCGCGCGCGCCAGGTCGCGCCAGGTCTGGCCGCCCGGCAGACGCCAGGCCAGGCCCAGGGCCAATCCGATGATGCTGTGTCCCACCGGAGAGGGCATACATTCGAAGCACAAGGGTTAAGGGTTCGGGGTTCAGGCTGGCTAAGGTGACGGCTGTGCATGCGAGGTCCGGTACAGGCCGATGCCACTCACTAGCTGTAGCTTCACGACTCTTGTATGTCCTCTCTTGGTGTACCGCGTGCCGATACTCAAAGACGTTTGCGTTTTGAACCCCATGCCCCGACTCCCAATCCCACGCCAACTCATGCACAGGAAAGAAAGACGATGATCCGATGTTTCATGTTTTTGAAGCGAGCAGCCTGATAATGTCCTGGTGCTGAACCCAATCCATAACCGTCAACTATGAACCATTAACCATTTCCGCCGAAGGCGGATCCGCCTCTGGCGGAAACCATCTTCCTTGAACCCTGGCCCCCCTCCCTGCTCATCCGCCGCCCTTGGCCGTCCGCAGGCGGTATAGGCGGGCCATGACCTGCGCGAGCGCGTTCCGCCGGCCGGCGGGGAGGATGGGCGCGGACGGGTCCGCCAGCAGGGCGCGGACCGACTCGGTCGGATGTTCGGCGTCGAACGGCCCTTCGCAAACAAAGCCATAGGCGCCCATCTGGCTTTCCTCGTCCGGCAGGGGAAGGGGATCGGATCCTGGCAATACCGCCAGGCCGCGCCGGCGCGCCTCGCGGATCGGTCCGGGCTCGGGCCAGCCCAGGGGCCGCAGGGAAGAATCTCCCAGCGCCAGGGCGCCCGGCCGCGCCTCGGCCAGCAGGCGCCGCACCAGCCGGCCGCGCGCTCCCAGCCATTTGCCCGGCGCCCAGGGAATCACGGGAAAGCCCTTGGCGGCGACGATCCGCTCGATCGCCTCGCGCGCCGGCAGGCCGTTCGGGACGGGCTCACGCATCGCGAGCCCCAGGACTTCCAGGCGTTCCCGGGTGACGACCTGGCGTCCGGCGACCAAATACAATGGCCGCGCTCCCCGGTGCAGGAGGGTCAAGCAGGTTTCTTCGCGCGGCGCCAGGAGTTCGAGGCCGGCGGCGGCGGGGTCGATCATCCCGGTCCGCATCTGCTCAAAGAACCGGCAGTCCGATCGTTCCGCCAGGAAGGCCAGGCGCACGGTGTCCTGCGGGTCGCCCTGCCAGGCCGCCACGGCGTTGCGGTCGAGGTGGGAGAGCAGGCAGTCAAACGCCCGGTCCAGCCGGTAGCCGGGGTAGAGGTGGACGTGCCCATCCGCCGATATCCTGGAAGGTTGCGCGCTCATGGCGAGGCTGTTCTTCGTTCCGTCCCCAATCGAAAATCGGCCATCAGCAATCAGAAATCAACAATCAGCAATTGTCTCACACTCCCATCGTCGCCCGGCGCAGGAGGTTCCGGAACGGCGCCAGCAGGCGCAGGAGCAGTTCGCCGTAGCGGGAATAATAGACCCGCAAGAACAACGCTTTCCGGAAAGCGTGTTTCTTATAGACGTTGAAGGCGAAGTTGCGGAAGCAGCGCAAAATCGCGCGCCGCGGGAATTGGGGCATTTTCAGCACCGTATCGGTCCGGCCCATGAAGGGATTGTCCGCCCGGCCGGGGGCGAGGAAGCCTTGCTGGAGGCAGACCTCCGCCAGTTTGGTGCCGGGGTAGGGCTCGAAAATGCCGATGATGACGCTGTCCGGCTGGATGCGCGCGTTGAGGTCCACTGTTTCCTGGAAGATTGCCGGGGTTTCGCCGGGAAAGCCCACGATGTTGAAGGATTTTGTTTTCAGCCCGGCCCGGCGGCAGGACTCGAAGGCGCGGACGATCTGAGCGTTGGTCGTGTTCCGGCCCAGGACCTCGCGGCGGAAGGACTCGCTGCCGCTCTCGATCCCGATGCTGACCCGCCGGCAGCCGGCCTCCTTCAGGCGCCGGCAGAGGTCGTCATCCAGCGTTTCCGGCCGGGCGTTGATGTCGAACGGCAGGGAAAACTCCTCCTGGTAGCGGGGGCAGAATTCTTCGACAAACCCGCGCCGGGCGGTGAAGCAGTCGTCGTTGAAATACAGCGCCCGGACGCGGTACCGGCCGGTGACTTCCCGGATTTCGGCCAGGCAGCTTTCCACGCCGCGGAACCGGACGTAGCGTCCGGCTTGCTTCACCCGCAGGGCGTGGTTGCTGCAGAAGGTGCAGTTGTAGGGACAGCCGCGGGAGAACATGAAGAGGGCGGTGTTGAAATCCGAATCCACAATCGCCTGGTAGTCGAACAACTCGCGGTCCACGAAGGGCAGGGCGTCCAGGTTCTCGATGAAGGGGCGGGTCGGATTGCGGAGGATCGCGCCGTCCGGCTTCCGGAGCCACAGGCCGCGGATGGCGTCCGGCGGCTTCCCGGCCTGCAGGGCCTCCGCCAGTTCCAGGACGGGCGCCTCGCCCTCGCCGACGCACAAGGCGTTCAGCGCCGGCAGGGACTCCAGGCACTCGGGCGCCAGGGTGGCGTGCTGTCCCCCCAGGAGGGTAAAGGCCCGGAACGGCCGGCAGTCTTCCAGGATCCGCCGCACGTAGGGGAACTGGGGGGAGACCGCGGAAAACGCGACCAGGTCCGGCTGCCAGGCCTCGAGCTTGGCCTTCAGCGGCGCGGGATCGTAGCGCCCGTACATATAGTGCAGGCGGGTCGAGTGACCGCGCTGCTTGAGCACGGCGCTCAGGCTGCCGATCCCGAACTGGTAGCTGCGCGCGCCGCCGCGCACATTGATGTCGGTGTAGACGAACAGGATTTTCATGTGATCGTCAACCGCCGCGTGAAAGCCCCCCTGCCATCCGCCGATATTCTCGCATAAATCATTAGCCGTGCAAACTCATTGTTGCCGCCTCCGGTCTTCCTCACAAGTACGTGGCGTCGTAGATGATCGTGGCCGTTTGGAAGCTGGCCGTGTCGCGATAGCCGCCGCTGGGCCGTAATCTCGTCATGACCTGCCCCCCCTACACGGCATGTCCGCCGCTGCAGACCATACCCATGCCCCGTCGTTGTAACGGCAAGGTAGCGGGGCGTGCCGGCAATATCCAGTGGAAAGGTTCCCGCGCCGCGCGAGTAACCTCAGAAGCTGTGAAAAAATCGGACGGCCACGATGAAACGTTGCCCTCCACTCGATATTTCTTCGGAAAATGGAGGGTCGCGCTCCGTCGCGACCGTCTTCAGATAATTTTTTCACACCTTCTCAGTTACGCAGGGGCGGAAGTGGAGTCGGCCTGCCCTCAGGCCGGTCTTTTCTAAGGCCGGGGTGCCAGGCTTCGCCAGGCGAGAGGGCATCCCGGCTCCATCCCCCGAATAACTGAGGCCATATCTGCGCGAATAATTCGGGTTTGTTTTTTGGGGCGGGTTCGGGTATCACGTTCCAAGACCGCCACGCCCTCGGGGCAGGGGGTGTGGAATGAGTTCAACCGGATGCGCTACCAAGAGAATGCGTTCATGTCTTGGCCGACAAAATGGGGTCCGCTGATTGCCGTCGCCGCCGCGGCCGTGGCCATCCTCGCCGCGCTGGCCGCCTCGCGCGTCGTGGGCCTCATGACGGAACGGCCGGTCCCGATCCTGATGTATCACCACATCGGCCCGGTCGAGGACAGCCCCTGGTGGGTGCCCGCCGACGTCTTCGAGCGGCAGATGCGCTCGCTGCGCGACCAGGGCTATGCCAGCATCCTGCCGTCCGACCTCGCCGCCCACCGGCGCCGGGGCCGGCCCCTGCCGCCCCGGCCGGTGATCCTCACCTTCGACGACGGGTCCCTTGACGCCCTTGCCGTGGCGGAGCCGATTCTCGCCCGCTACGGGTTCCGCGGCATCGTCTACCTGGTCACGGACTGCGTCGGCGAGTCGCCGGAGGAGCGCCGGCAGTTCGAGGGCTCCGACTGCCTGGTTTGGCCCGAGGTGCGCGCGATGCGCGCGCGCGGCACCCTGGCGTTCGGAGGGCACGGCGGTCGGCACGTTAATTTGGCGGTGGAACGGGATCCGTTCCCGCCGGTGCGCGAGTGTTTCGAGGCGCTCGAGAAAAACGCCGGGTTCCGGCCCGACTCCTTCTGCTATCCCCACGGCCAGTATAACGAGCGGGCGATGGAGGCGGTCCGCCGCGCCGGGTTCACCACCGCCATGGCCTGCGAGGACGCCGTGGCCCGGACGGGCTCGGGAATGAACCCGCTGGCCCTGCCCCGGGTGTCCGTCATGGGCGGGCGCCACCGGTTTGGCGTCGTCCGCGCGCGCGACCGGGAGGCGCCCGGCGAGGTCGTGGCCCGCGTGAGCCACACGGGGATTCCCCTGGCCGTCGCCCCGCTGCTCAAGAGCGCGCCCAGCGCCGCCTGGTGGCTGCCGGCCCGGGAGTTGGGAAACGGCGCGGAGACCGAGTGGCGTTGGCGGCTGGGGACGGTCCCGGCGCCCGATGACGGGCTGTCCCTGGAACTCTGGGACCGCCACCGGCTGCTGCCGCTCTTCCCGTGAAGCCGCCCCGCGTCCGCGGCGTCACGGCCGGATGTCGGCCAGGGGGATGACCCCGCCGCGCCGGCCGGCGATGGCGATCGTCCCGGGATGCCAGGCGACGTCCGTTTCGACGCCCAGGGCAATGCCGGCGGCGTCCGGGCCGGCGCCGAAGGCTTCGCTGAGCACGATCGAGAGGGCCACCCGTTCCCCCCGGTGCAGATACGGCCCGGCGCCTAGCGGGACGGCCTGGCGCCGGCGCCAGTCGCCGCGCCGTCGGGCATGGAGGGAAACAGCCAGCGGCGGCGTGTCGTTGCGGCTCGCTTCCAGCACCAGTGCGAGCCGGCGCCGCGGCGCGTCGAAGGTGCAACCGACCAGCGACAGAAAAGGACCGAACGCCGCCGGCCGCTCGAGGTTGGCCGCCAAGCTCTCCGCCGCCGCCCGGGCCGCGGGATCGCTCCCAGCCAGCGCCTCCAGGCAGACGTGGGTGGCCGGCGCCAGGGCCAGCACGTCCCGGGCCGCGTCCGCCAGCCGGGGGCCGCCGGCCTCGCCCAGGGCGAGCGCAGCCAGGAATTTCAACTGCCGGATCTCCAGGGCGCCCGGCAGATCCGCCGCGCCGTCCAGCCGATCCAGCGTGGCGAGCGCCTCCGCCGGCCGCTGGCGGCGCAGGGCATGGGCGGCCCGGGCGGCCTGAAAGGCGCGGTCAAGGGCGCCTAAGCCCGGCGCGAGGGACCAGCTGAGCGTCAGGTTCTGGAAATACAGCTGGACCGGCGTTTTCGAGCGCGCGGTGAGAACCACCGGCCGCTCGGAATCGACCGCGAATCGCGCGTTGAACGGGATCCAGTCGGTCGGCGGCTTGGCCGGCCGGCATTCGATCCAGGGCTGGCGCCGGTTGACGGTGAAGCTGACCTCCGCGGGGATATGGCTTTGAGCCGGGTCGGGCTTGATGAACAGCTCGCCGCTCAGCTCGTAGAGGCCGCGCGCGACCCGGAGGGGAAGAGCCATGCTGTTCTCGAGGGGCGGCTCGGCCGGCGGAACCGCCGGCATCAGCTCCAGGCACATCAGGCGGTCGGCCGAGTTCAGGAGGAACAGGTTCAAAGCGTGGTCGTCGGGGAGGGGCGCGGTCGGGCTGCGCTGCTGCAAGCGCATTCGGGCCAGAGTCTCGTAAGCCTGGCCGCTGTTCCCGTGGATCGAGATTTCGGCCGGCGTGGCCGAGAGGGATTGCGCCAGCCCGGCCGCGGCCTGGACCGCCGCCGCCTCCCAGCGGTCGGCCAGGTCCCAGCGCTCGGTGCGCACCGCCAGCAGGTAGGCCTGGACCGGGTCGGCCATGCGCTCCAGGGCCTCGCCTCCGAAAACGGTCCAGAAGGCTTCCGGCCGGTCCAGGTCGGCGCAAACCCGCGCGGCCTCCGCGGCGCCGAAGACGATCCGGGCGTAGCAGGGAAGGTAAAGCACATCCTCCCGCGGCGCCGCCGCCAGGGTGAGGCGCTCGAAAGGCAAGCCGCCCGGCCAGGACAGGCGGTCCAGCGGCACGATGGCGGCGGAATAGGGCGCCAGGCTCACGCGGCGCCGCCAGGCGGCGCCGCGAACGCGCACGACGGCTTCCCGCTCCTCGGTATTCAGCACCAGGTAGGCGGGCGGACCGGGTTCGGCGGGACCGCCGACCGCCAGCACCCGCGGGCGGGAATCCACGATCATTCCCAGGGCGCTCCCCAGCCTGCGGCCCTCCGGGAAAACCGTTGGACGCAGCTTCCCTTCCAGGTACACGTCGTGGAGCCAGAGCGGTTGGGGCAGTTCCACGTCCAGGCGGACGGCGGCAGCGGGGGGCTTCAAGCCCCATAGTTCGAGCGTCGGCGAGGCGAAGGTGGCCAGCGGACATGGGGCGCGCGGACCCCAGGCGGCCAGGCGTTCATAGCCTTCGCAAAATTCGTCAAAGCGCTGTTGGGCCTCGGGGAAACGCTGGCCGGTGAGCGGGTGTCTCAAGCCGCGTCCGGTGTGGCTGGCGGCGCGGACGATGAAATCAAGGCCTTGCCCCGCCAGGGGGGCGAGACCCAAACGCTCGATCTTGCCGCCCAGCGCGGCCGGGGGGTGCGGCAGCTCCGGACAGGCTTGCTCGACATAGGGTTCCGCCGCCAGGCGGGCGGTCTCCGGCAGGCGCTGCTCCATCCATTGCCGGGCCAGTAGCCGGGTATCGGTCCAGCCGAACAGCGCGGAAACGCGGAGGCCGTTGGCGGCATTGGACAACAGGGCCACGCCGGCCAGGGCGGCCGCGAGCGCCCGGAGCGGCGCCCGGCGCGTGCGCCAGAGGGCCAGCGGCGGCAGGACTGCCAGCGTCGCCAGGATCGGCAGGAAGACCAGGAACTCCTGGCTGCGGACCCAGGGCGCGCCGAAAATCCAGTAGCCTGCGAACAGCGCCGGGAACAGGATCAAGAGAGGGCCATACTTCCGGTATTGGCGTGAGCAGGCCCAGGGCAGACCCAGCAGCGCCAGGAGAATCCAGCCCCAGCCGAGGGTCAGGAAATTGTGCCCCAGCTCCAGGAGGTGGTGGCCGTAGCGAACGGCCACGTTCCCGTGGAGCATTCCCATGTTCATCGCGGTTTCACCCTGCAGCCGCCGCGCCTCCCAGCTCAACCCGGCCAGGAAGCCGCTCCCGTCCGCCACGATCCGCGGGTTGGCCAGGACCAGGCCCAGGGCGAACAACAGCAGGCCCAGGCCGGCGTAGCCCAGGCGCCGGCCCGGCCCGCTCCGGCCGGGCAGGCCGAGGCCCAGCAGAGCCATGGCCAGGGGGACGGCGGCCAGCAGGACCAGGGTGAACTTGGTGCCCGCGGCGAATCCGCCGGCCAGGGCCGCGGCGGCAAAGATCAGCCCGCTCCGGCCGGCGATGGCGCCGGCCCAGAGCCGGCAGGCCAGGGCCAGAACGAACACCATGGCCAGGTCCGTCTCGCCATAGTGGCTGTGTTCCACCGTGAACTGGGCAAAGGCGAACAGGGCGGCCGCCAGGACGCCCGCCCCGCCGGAACCGGTGATCCGCCGCGCCAGCCCGTAGATCAGCAGGCAGGTCAGCGCGGCCAGCCAGACGTTCAGCCAGCGGGCGAACAGGATGGCGTCGAAAGTTCCCCCCGCCGGGAGGTCGGTTGCGCCCTGGTGGAAGGCCCGGGCATGGAGACCGCGGCTCACGGCCCGGGCCGCCAACTGGATCGGGCGGGCGAGCGTGAAAAATCCGCCGGCATAAACCCTGGCGGTCAGGGACCATTGCCCTTCCGTGAGCTGGATCCATTCCGCGATGGGATATTCGTCCGGGTGGAAGGCGGGCCAGCGGAGACCCCGGCTTCCCAGCCATAACGATCCCAGGCAGACCAGGGCCAGGAGGAAAAGGCGCCCGGATCGGCGGGGAGAGGCGCCGGCGGCGGAGGGATCGTCCATGGTTTTTTTCTCTTCCGTTGCCGTGTTTTTTGGCTAGCATAGCACCCGCGGTCGGAAAGATCAACGGGTTGGGCGCCGCCGCGGTTTCCCCGGCTGTTTCAAGCCGCCCGTCGCCCGGGCTCACTCTGAAAGGCGGAGTATGCTGATGTCCTCCAGGCTAATCCGGATGGCCCGGATTTTCCGCGATTTCCGCCGCCGTGCTGACCGGGTCCACGCCCTGCCGATCCGGCTCTGGATCGAGACCTCCAGCGCCTGCAATCTGCGCTGTGTGATGTGCCCCAACAAGGATTTTCCGCCCGCGCGCAAGGGGGTCATGGAGCTTGGCCTGTTCAGGAAAATCGTGGACGAGGCCCGCCATTTCGCCCATGACGTCTACCTTCACCACCGCGGCGAGCCGCTGCTGAACCCGGCCCTGTTCGACATGATCCGCACCGCCCGGGCGGCGGGGCTCACGACGCGCTTCCACACCAACGGGGTCCTGCTCGACGAGGACAAGGCCCGCCGCCTGCTGGAGGCCGGGCCGGACCTGGTGTCGTTTTCGGTCGACGGCTTCACCCCGGAAACCTACGAGCGCATCCGCGCGGGCGCTGTTTTCGAACGCACGGTGACCAACATTCTCCGCCTGGCGGCCCTGCGCCGGGAACGGAAACTGAAAAGACCCTATATCGTCATCGAGAAAATCCGGTTCCGCCAGAGGGAGGACGCGCGCGACGCCGGCGCCGTCGGGGCCCTGCGCCGGCGGTTCCTCGAGGCCGGCGTGGACGAGATCATCGAGAAGGAGGAATACACCTGGGCCGCGCCTGACGCGCCCCGGCCGGAAGGGGTCCGCTCGGCCTCCCCCTGCACCTTCCCCTGGTACGCCATGGTCATCTGCCACGACGGCACGGTCACTCCCTGTCCCCAGGATTTCCACGCCCACCTGGCGCTGGGCAATGTCCGCGAGTCCACCCTCGCCGAGATCTGGAACGGCGACAAATACCGCGACCTCCGGCGCCGCCTGGCCGGCGACCTCGAGTCCCTGCCCCTGTGCCGGCAGTGCGACCGGCTCTACCGCAAAACCGTCGGCGGGGTTCCGCTCCAGTACATGCTGACGTTCCTCGTGGATCACCTCGTGGGCTACGGCCGGCTCCGCCGGTGGCTCGGCACCCACGAGCGGAACGCCGAAAGCGAAGGGGCAAATTCCAAGGAAACAGGATCAAATTAGCACCTGATTAATCAGGAACGTCGAAGAAGGACAACAAAAGAACCGGGATCATTTCCCGCGAATCACACGAATAGAAGCGAATAGGATAAGTTTTATGTAATGAATTCGCGTTGATTAGCGGGATGTGCGGGCAAATTCTTTGGGTTGCCACGCCGCTTGTGAAGCGCAATCGTCGTGACGCGGCGGGCTCGGTCCGCTTTAGAAGCAATCAAAATAACAGGCCCCTTTTCTGATTGGCTTTATTGTGCTGGCCCGGAATTTCCTTGGAATTGGATTTTGGAGTATGGAATAGTTCTTGCCTTCGGGGCAAGCTGCGGGTTCGATGTTGAATGTTCAATGTTGGATGTTGAACGTTCGATCTTCTTAACATGAACATTCTCTTTCTCGCTCCCCAGCCGTTTTACCAGGAACGCGGCACGCCCATCGCCATTCGTCTCCTGCTCCAGGTCCTCTCGCGCCGCGGCGACCACGTGGATGTCGTCACCTTCCGCGAGGGCGAGGACGTAGACCTTCCCGGCGTCGTGCTGCACCGCCTGCCCCGCCTGCCCGGGATCCGGAACGTCCGGCCCGGCTTTTCCCTGAAAAAGCTGGTTGGCGATGTCTTCCTGCTGCGGCTGGCCATGGGCCTGGCCGGACGCAAGAAATATCATCTCGTCCACGCGGTGGAGGAGGCGGCCTTCCTCGCGGCGCTCATTCGGCGGCGGTATGGAATCCCTTACGTCTACGACATGGATTCCTGCCTCTCCCGGCAGCTGACCGAAGCCTCGCGCGCGTTCCGCCCCCTGACGCCCCTGCTGCGGCGGCTGGAAGGGGGCGTCATCCGCCGGGCCCTGGCGGTCGTGCCGGTGTGCGACGCCCTGGCCGCGATCGCCCGGCGCCATCACCCCCGCAAGGTGTGGGTCCTGCGCGACGTGTCCCTGCTCCAGGCGCTCAACGGATGCCATGGGAACGGGGCTGACGATTTGCGCTTGGCCGGGACCCGTTTCATGTATATCGGCAACCTGGAGCCTTACCAGGGCATGGACCTGCTGCTCCGCGCCTTTGCCCTCTTCCACAAGACGCGCAACGAGGCCACCCTGGTCGTCGTCGGCGGTGCGCCCCGGGCCATCGCCCGCTACCAGGCCCAGGCCGCCCGTTACGGCATCGACGAGTACGTGCGCTTCATCGGGCCCCGGCCCCTGGACTGCATGGCCGGCCTGTTCCACCAGGCCGATATTCTTGTTTCCCCCCGCATCCGCGGGGTCAATACGCCCATGAAAATCTATTCCTACCTCCAGTCCGGCAAGCCCATCCTGGCCACCGACCTGCCCACCCACACCCAGGTGCTGAGCTCCGACGTTGCCGAGCTGGCGCCGCCCACCGCGCGCTGCTTTGCCGAGGCCATGCGCCGGCTCGCCGATGATCCGGAGGGGCGCCGGCAGATGGCGCGGCGCGCGGCGGCGCTGGCGGAGGAGCGCTACAGCCTGCCGGTCTTCGAGCGCTCCGCCGGCGAACTTTACCAGTGGCTGGAAACACAGGTGCTGCCGTGAACGAGGCCCCGGTCAGCCCGTCCAAGCGCCAGGCGCTCGAGCGCCGCCTGGCCGCCCTCGGTGTGGCCGAGCGCGACCTGGCGGAGAAGTTCATCCTGGGCGCCGGCCACGGCGGCCAGAAGCTGAACAAGACCTCCTCCTGCGTCTACCTGGCGCACCCGCCGTCGGGCATCGAGGTCAAGTGCGGGCGCACCCGCTCCCGCGAACTCAACCGCTTCCTGGCGCGCCGCGAGCTGTGCGACCGCCTGGAGGCGCGCCGGCTCGGTGCGCAGAGCGCCCGCCGGCGGGAGATCGCCAAAATCCGCCGCCAGAAACGCCGGCGCTCCCGCCGCCAGAAGGAGCGTATGCTCGTCGACAAACACCACCGGTCCGAACGGAAACAATTCCGCTCCGCGCCGGCCTTCGACGACTGATATTCTCGCGGAACAATGGAATGGCGGAGTGTTGGCATCGGGGTGGGAGGAAAGGATCACAGTGGGCAGGTCAACATGTCGGCCCAAGTGCTGACCGGAAATCTGAACGATGCTCCGAACTGCCCCAGCTTTCCATGATTCCATCATGCCGCGTCCCCATGGTATGCTACCGACCCCTTAACCATGAACCATTTTCCACCGAAGGCGGATCCGCCTATGGCGGAAACCATAAACCATGCCTTCATTTTCCATTAACCATCAACCATTCTTAAAATGCGCCCGTAGCTCAACTGGACAGAGCACCAGACTTCGGATCTGGGGGTTGCAGGTTCGAATCCTGCCGGGCGCGTTCTGATATGCTTTAATTATCAACGCCTTACGTAAGTTCTGACGATCTTCTATCATCGCCTGTTTTTCCTTCCGGGGCGTTTCCGGGGCTCCTAGCCTGACTTATTCATGAACTACTCCGGACGTGCGATTCGGATTTGGCGGGGACGATGGAAGCGATTGTATCCAAGCTGGGACGGAAAATAGCTCTTTCGAAACATAGGCAATCTTAATTCTTAAGGGTTGACCGTACGCAGCAACAGATCGTGATCTATCGGGTTGAAGTCCCGA
>CAZVVD010000070.1:0-20778 GCA_964630555.1 uncultured Verrucomicrobiota bacterium
GCGTCGGCGGCCTGCTCGTCGTAGCCGGTATGCTCCTGCAAACCGACGCTGCGCCCGCCCCGCAGATCCCCGAAATACTTCAGGTCACCCCCCAGCACGAGCCCGAATTCTTCCGCCGGCCGGCACCCGAGCTGCAGGCGGCCGACGTTGGAGCGGTCGGCCGTGGCGCCCCGGTAATAGAGCTGGGGCTCAACCACGCCCCCCTCCGCGTACTCGGGCGGCCGCAGGGGCATGGCGTTCAGCAGGCCGCCGATGGCGTCGCTGCCGTACAGGACCGAGGCCGGGCCCATGACGAGTTCGTAGGCGCCGATGGACAGGGGGTTCACCGTGTTCCAGTACTGGTTGGGTCCGTCGCGGAACACGGAGTTGTTCAGGCGAATCCCGTCAATGAGCATCAGGGTCCGGTAGCCGGTGAAGCCGCGCAGGTAGGGCGACCCCTGGCCGTAGGCCGTTTTCTGAACCATCACCGAGGGCAGGTCGCTGATCACGTCCGGCGTGGTCCGCTTGTTCTCGTGCAGCACCGTCTCCTGCGCCGGCAGGCGGTAGACGGTGCTGGGTTCGGACTGGATGTCGCGGGCCAGGCGCGAGGCCGTCACCACGATTTCCGGAAGCGCTTCCTGGGCGGCGGCCGGCGGAAGGTTGCTCGCCTGGCCGGATTCCCCGGACCAGGCGTTTTCCAGACAAGCCACTCCGACAACCAGTAAAGCCAAACCATGGCATACGGTCTTCATGCATCACCCTTTGTGCTTGTGGTTGAACAGCGATGACGCCCAGGCTTGGCGCCAGCATGACAATGGTTATAAGCGCCGCAGACCAGCCAACGGTTCACGAACTATTCAGGCTATTCTGCCGGGGGGCGGCGAGATGGCAAGCCACCTTCCCTTCCTCCGCGGGCAGACGGCGATCCCTGACCACGATTTCCCCCAGGTCCGCGGCGTTCATCGCCGTCAGATGGGGGGGTCGCCGCGGCTAAAAGAGTTGCCGGAACGGCAGTCTCCATCCCCATCCAGATCGCTGCTTTTCCCACCTGAATATTGCACGATCATCGTGCAATATTCACTTTCGCTTAAGCGGGCATTGCCCGCTGGCGAAAGACGTGAAGTTTTGCAGATAACCCATCTGGTTATCTGCAAAACTAACGTGGTTTCCGCTGCCTGCGGATCCGCTTATGGCGGAAACCCCGTTTGGCCGCGTTTTACGCGGCCATCATCCCGTGACCACGTTGGCACGTGGAACGTGACTCACGTGGCGGCCCTTCGGGTGGATTTTGCACGCTGGCGTGCAAAATCCAGGTCCCACAATAATCCCTTTTTCTTCCCGGGTCGCCCCGCAAGGCAGACCCTTGGTAATTTAACTTTATACGCTGGGAAGGATGAAAAGGGGACAAATAAAGTCGCGTTTTTCTTGATCCCGCCCTTCTTCTCGGCTAGGCTTCCCCGTCAATCGCTGTTTTCGCAACCGTTTCCAGCGCCCGCCGGCGGCGCATGACACCGGATGGAGATCTCAATTATGAACCGCCTCCGCTTTCCCCTTCGCGCGCTCCAACCCTTTTCGCGCCGTGGCGCCGCGCTCTGCCTGCTCCTGGCGCCGGCCGTGGCCGGCGCCGGCGATTGGCCCACGTTCCGACACGACGCCGCCCGCAGCGGCGCCACCGAGGACGCCCTGCCGGACCGCCTGGCCCTGCGCTGGGAGGTCCAATCCGCGCATCCCCACACGCCGGCCTGGCCCGTGCCGGCCGAGGAGCTGCCCCGCGTCCACGCCGACAACGCGCCCCACGCCGTCATCGCCGGCGGCCGGGTCTTTTTCGGGTCGCCCGCGGACAACAGCGTGCGCGCGCTGGACGCGGAAAGCGGGCGGCTGCTCTGGCGCTTCACGACCCAGGGACCGGTCCGCTTCGCGCCCTGCTTTCACGGCGGGCGGATTTACTTCGGATCCGACGACGGCCAGGTCTACTGTCTGGCCGCCGACAGCGGCCGCCTGTGCTGGCGCCACCGCGCCGGACCGTCCGGCGAAAAAATCCTCGGCAACGGCCGGATGATCTCGCTCTGGCCGGTGCGCACCTCGGTGCTGGTGGACGGCGGCCAGGTTCTGTTCGGAGCCGGGGTGTTTCCGAACGACGGCATCATCATCGGGGCCCTCGATCCGGAAACCGGCGCCGTGCTCTGGCAGAACGACCGCATCGGGGACCTGCCGTTCGAATTGTCCTACGGCGGCATTTCGCCGTTCGGCTACCTGGCGGCCTCGCCCGACCTCCTGTTCGTGCCCTCCGGCCGCGCCATGCCGGCGGTGTTTGCGCGGCGCGACGGCGCGTTCCAATACTACGCGGCGCCCGGCGGCAAGAGCGGCGGCGCCTGGGCCATGCTCGACGGCTCCAACCTGATCGCCGGCGTGGACGCCTCGGGCGTCCCCATGAAAATGCTCTACGACGCCGCCAGCGGCGCCCGGCGCGGCCAGGCCATGCCCTGGAACCCGCCCCTGGACCTGGTCGCCGGTTCAGGCGGCTATTTCGCGGTGGGGCCCAAGGGACTCAGCGCCATGACGCCGGAGGCCTGGGCGCTCGCCCTGGCGCAGCCCGCGGCGCGGCAACCGCCGACCAATGGCCTCGCCTGGCAGCGCCCGACCAACGGGGTCTGCGCCCTGATCGCCGCGGGCAACATGGTCATCGCCGGCGGCGAGGGGTTCGTCGCCGGCCTGGACGCCGCCAGCGGCGTCGAAAGCTGGCGGGCGCCCGTGAACGGCCGGGCCTACGGGCTGGCCGCGGCCGGCGGCCGCCTGGTCGTCAGCACCGACCAGGGCGCCCTTTACGGATTCGGCGCGCCGGCGGATGCTCCCGCCACGGTCCACGCGCCGCCCCGCGCCAACCGCCCCGATCCCGACGACGCCCTCGCCGCCCGCTACGCGGCGGCGGCCGAGGCCATCGTCAAGACCGCCGGCGTCACCCGCGGCTACGCGCTCGTCCGCGACGCCGGCGAGGGCCGCCTGGCCTGCGAGCTGGCCCGGCGCACGGACCTTCAGATCGTGGCCCTTGAAGCGGACACGAACAAGGTCGCCCTGGCCCGGGCGCGCATCGAGGAGGCCGGCCTGGACGCCGGCCGGGTCACGATCGCCCCCTGGGACCCCGCCGACCTGCCCGCCTATTTCGCCAACCTGATCGTCGCGGACGCCGCCGTGACCTCCGGCGCTCCCGACCTCCTGCCCGAGGCCTACCAACGCCTGCTGCGCCCCGACGGCGGCGTGGCCCTGGCGCGCCGGCCGGGCGCCGGCGACACCGGGTGGGAAAAAACCGTGCGCGGCAAGCTGGAGGGCGCCGGCGACTGGACCAGCCTCTACGCCAACCCCGCCAACACCGCCTGCTCCGAGGATCAACTGGTCAAAAGCCCCCTGGGCACCCTCTGGTTCGGCGACCCCGGCCCGCTGGGCATGGTGGACCGGCACAGCCGGCCGGTGAGCCCTCTGTGCCTGCGCGGACGGCTCTTCGTCCAGGGCGAAAATTTTATCGCGGCCTACGACGCCTACAACGGCGCCTTCCTCTGGCGGCGCGACATCCCGGGGGCGATCCGCGTGCGGGCCGACGTGGACGGCAGCAACCTGGCGCTCACGGAGGACGGCCTCTACGTCGCCGCCGGCGACCGCTGCCACCGCCTCGACCCCGCCACCGGCGCCACCCTGAACACCTACACGACACCGCCGGCGCCGGATGGCGCGCCGCGGCGCTGGGGCTGGCTGGCGGCGTCCAGCGGAACCGTGTTCGGCATCGCGGCCCGGCCCCTGAGCAACGACTACGCCGCGGTCTGGACGGCGCTGGCGGACACGAACACCCAGACCTGGCGGGCGGAATCCGAATGGCCGGCCGGCTGGAGCACCAACGAACGCAAGAACTGCCAGGCCCTGGTGAAGAAATATCCGCGGCCGAACGACGATGCCCGCATGGACATGCAACGCTCAGGCTTGCTCTGGCATTCCATCGCCCCCTTCCCGCACTGGTACAGCCAGCCCAGCCCGCTTGACTCCCTGACCCCCGCGATGATGGCCGGCGACACCCTCTTCGCCCTGGCGGTCGAAACGGGCGACCGGCTGTGGGAGCACCGGGGCGAGCGCCTGGCCAACATCGCCGTGGCCATTGACCGCGGCGTCATTTATTGCGCGGATACAACGACCGCCCCGGCCGGAATCACCAACGAACTGGCGCGCCTGGCGGCCGACGGCATCTATGAACCCGACCCCGTCTCCGCGGAGGTGGTATCCGCCGCCCCCGACGTCCGGACGCTCCTGGCGCTCGACGCCGCCACCGGCCGGGTGCTCTGGCGCCAGACCCTCGACCTGACCGGGTGCGGCGGCGACCGGATGGGCCTGGCCAGCAAGGACGGCATCCTGCTGTGCTTCGGGCACTTCAGCAATCACGACACCCCCCTATTCATCAGCGGACGCCTCACCTGGCGCCGGGTCACGGCGCTGGATGCCCGCACAGGAACCATGCTGTGGTCGCGTCCGCTGAATTACCTGCGCCGCCCGCTGATCGTGGGCGACCGCCTGATCGTCGAGCCCCGCGCGGTGGAGCTGCGCACCGGGCGCACCGTGACCCGCGAACACCCGGTCACCGGCCAGCCATCGCCCTGGGAGTTTTTGCGACCCGGCCACTGCTGCAGCATCGCCTCGGCCTCGGCCCACACCCTCTTCTACCGCTCGTCCTGGACGGCCATCTACGACCTCAGCGGCGACAAGGGCGTGCGCCTGTTCGGCGGCATCCGGCCGGGCTGCTGGCTCAACATGATCTCCGCCGGCGGGATCATGGTCATGCCCGACAGCAGCTCGGGCTGCACCTGCTCCTATCCCCTGCGCTGCTCCCTGGCCCTCATCCATAAGCCCGGGCGGCGCGCCCAGGACTGGACCGTGTTCGTCACCCACGGCGCCCTGACGCCGGTCCGGCGCCTGGGCCTGAACTTCGGCGCCCCGGCCGACTGGCGCGACGACAACGGCAAGCTGTGGCTGGGCTACCCGCGCCCCAAGGCGGTCTCCGACATCGGCTACGGCCGCTACGGGATCCCCCTCGACCTGCGCGCCGACCTGGCGCCCGGCCTGGGCTGCGCCACCCGGCCTGCGGCCGCCCTGGTCAACTCCGATGCCCGCCAGGAGGCGCTCTTCCGGGACGACTGCCGGGGACTGCGGAGCTGCGAGCTGCCGCTGATTGACGACCTGGCGGGCCAGGCGCCCGGCCGCTACACCGTGCGCCTGGGCTTCTGCGCGCCGGCGGGCGACACCCCCGGGTCCCGCCGCTTCGACGTGTGGCTCCAGGACCAGCTCGTGGCGACCCAGCTCGACGTGACCGCCGCCGCCGGCGGCCCCGACCGCCCCCTGTTCAAGGAAGTCAAGGGCGTGCCGGTGCGCAGCCGCCTGCGCCTGCGCCTGGCCACCCGCGATCCCGCCGACATGGAAAAGCCGGACCGCTGTCCCCTGATCAGCTGCCTCGAGGTGGAACGCGAAGATTCGCCGCCGGCCGCGTCGGCGGACAAGACCACTCCCGGCGACGCCCTGCTGGCGGCCGCCCAGGCCGCCCTGGCCGAGGGCCGCACCCAGGAGGTCATGGCCCGCTGCCATGACATCCTGGACACCTCGACGGACGACCCCGACCGCCTCGCCGCCTTGACCGTCCTCGCATCGCTCGGCCGGCCCGAGTCGCTGCGCTGCGTCCTCGACGAATGGAACCGGGGCGCCTATCCGATTCTGGACGAATACCGGGAGCGGGATCCGGCCGTCCTGAAAGCCGCGACCCTGCTCTTCCTGGCCATCGCCGCCAACCCGGCGACGGCGAAGGAGGGCCTGCTCGATCCGATCAACGAGCGGGTCGAAGAATTTTTAGTCCAACTGCCGACCTCCCGGTTCCGCGCCCGGCTGGTCGAGCTGTGCGGACCGGACCGCCGGGCGATCCCCTTCCTGCGGCTCCTGGCCCGCGCGGCCGCCGAAAAGAAGGAGGCTCTCGCCACCCGCCGCGCCCAGCTCGAGCTATGCCTGCGCTTCGACCCGGCCCTGGGCCTGGAGACCGTCGCGGCCATGCTGGAGCAGGAGGAGAACCCCGCGGCCGTGCGGCAGCTGGAGGCCACGCGCCTGGCGCTGCTGGGCCGGCTGGAACAACGGGAGGAGCTGGCGAAGCAGCGCGGCCGGCTGCGGACCGCGGACCCGGCCGCCTGGCGGGCCACGGCCCTGGCGGCGATCGACCTGCTCGCCGACAGTGACGAATACCCGGCCGCCCTCGAGGCGATTGACAGCCTGCTGGCAGAGGGGGATCACGACCCCTTTGGCGAGGCGTTCCTGCTCGGCCGCCGGGCCGCCTGCCTGCGCGCCATGGGCCGCGCCGTGGAGGCCGAACCCCTCGAGGCCCGCCTGGCGTCCGTTCCCGCCGCCGCCTGGATCCGGTTCGTGGCCAAACGGGAGTGGACGAATCAACCCTGCCCACCGAATGTGCCGCGGCCGGGCGAGGCGATCGCCGCCGCCGCCGCGCCGCGCATTGACGGACGGCTCGACGATGCCTGCTGGCAGTCCGGCCCGCTCTGCTCGGGGTTCATCGGCAACGACAACCCCGCCCCGGCGGATCCCCAGACGCTCTTCGCCCTGCGCTACGACCGGGAGCATCTCTACGCCGCCGTGCTGGCGGTCGAGACCGACCCCGGGGCCGTCCGGGTCAACCACGACGCCATCTGGGAGGGCGACAGCATCGAAGTCTTCGCGTGGGACGAGGCCGGCACCAACGAGTACGGGCAGCTGCTGATCTCCGCGGCCGGCGACCTGTCGCAGGCGCGGACCTGGCAGGGCCCCGTCACTGCCGCCGCCAGCTCAAACCAGCTGGGGTGGATCATCGAGCTGCGCATCCCGGCCGCCTCCCTGGGCCTGAAGGAGTTCGCCCCGGGCGCGCGCCTGCGGCTCAACCTCTGCCGCAACAAGACCCTTCCGGCCTACCTCAACCACACCTGGTCGGACGTGGGAAACTCGTTCCACAACAAGACCCGCTTCGGCGCGTGGACGTTCCGGTAGCCGGCGGCGGGCGGAAAGCCGGCGGCGCTCACCGCTGGTAGGACGGCAGGATGCGGTAATAGACCATCAAGGTTAGGGCGCCCAGGGCTGTGCCGTAGACCGAGCCGGTGCCGTCCAGGATCCAGCTCCCGTCCTCGCCCTTGGTCGGCGAGCGCCAGCTCCCGTCCGGGTTCTGGTTGTTGACGAAGGCCTTGGCGAACATGTTGTTCCACTGCTTCCAATCCTCCTTGCCGGTGGTATTCCCGGGCACGCCCTGCCCCTGGAAAATCGCCTGGGTGGTGTAATACCAGTTGTAGAGGGGCCAGCCGCCCGGCCGCAGCCAGTCGCAGGAGGTCTGGCGCAAATATCCCCGCCCGCCCCGGGCCTCCATCGAGGCGCCCTCGCCCAGGAACTCCAGGCTCAGGGTGCCCACCGCGGTCATCGAGGGCCCGCCGCCCGCGGTGGTCCGGCCATTGCCGGTCGCCGCGTAGGTGAAGGTTCCGACCTGATCGCCGCCGCCCAGGGTCGCGCCGCCCAGGGTGCCGATCGACATCCGGCCGGGCGCCGCGCCGCTCTTCTGGTCGTAATACTGCAGCTTCATCCCCGCGGCCGCCCGGCGCATGCATTCCGGAAGGTCCGGGTGCGAGCAGCCGGCCGAGGAGGCCGCTTTCAGGGCCTGGATCTGCCAGCCGCCGACCGAGGTGTCCCGGCGCCCGTTCTGGGCGTAGCCGTAGGTCCAGCCGCCGTTGGCCTGCTGGCCCTTGATGATGATCGCCACGCCCTTGTCCATGGCGTCCCGCAGGAACGGGACCTGGGTCAGGGCAAAGCCTTCGCTGACCGCGTAGGTCGCGATCGCGTGGGCGTAGGAATCCGCGCTGAACGCCCCGTTGGGCTGCTGGCTGTCGATCAACCACTGCAGGCCCTTCTGGAGGGTCGCGCCGTAACGCGCGGAGCTCAGGGTTTCGCCATGCGCGAGAAAGGTCAGGACCGCCAGCCCGGTGAAGGCCGCGTTTTGGCGGTCGCGGACGGTGTGCCATGACCCGTCCGGCTGCTGGTGGTTCTTCAGCCATTCCAGGGCCTTCAGCACGGCGGCCTCGGTCAGGTTCCCCTGCCCGCCGGCGTAGAGGGCCAGCCCCGCGGCCTTGCCGGCCTGGTTCCGTCCAGCGAACAGCCCCTGGAACACCAGCGGGCTGGCGGCGTCGCTCTTGAAGGACACCGCCAGGTCCGTCACGTCGTCCATGGTCTCCGAGGACACCGCCTCGCCGGATGATTCCTCGACTATGGCCGACGGCAGGGCGATGGCCTCGTAGGGCGAAGCCACGTCCGGGATCGCAACGTCGTCCGGGATCGGCTCCGGGTCCGGCGGGGTGAACTCCTCGATCGGCTGCATTTCCACCGGCTCCACCACCGTCACCCGGATTTCCTCCAGCTGCGGCAGGTCGCCGGAATCAAAAACCAGGAGCAGGAGCGCGATGTGGAGGACCACCGAGACCGTGGGCCCGTAGAAGCGCTCGAGCAGCATCTGCCGGGTCAGCTGTTTCTTGGCGAACGCCGCGAACGTGCTCGCGGCCTGGACCTCGCCGACGGACGGACCGGGCTGTTCGGGCTGGTTGGTCACGCTCGGATTTCCTTGAAACCGGGGTCAGTTGGCGCTGAGCACCGAGAGATTGGAAAGCCCCACCTTGGCGCACAGGTCCAGGACGTCGATCAGGTGCTCATGGCGGGCCTTGACGGAGGACACGATCAGGAGGGTCTGGTGGGGATCGGAATCCGCCAGTTTCGCCAGAGTTTTTTCAAGGGTCGCCAGGCTCATGGGCGCCTCGTTGAGCGCCAGCCGGCCCTTGGCGTCGATCCGGACCCGCAGCAGGTTGACGTTGGGCTGGGCCTGGGCCGAGCGGTCCTCGGCGGGCCGGGCGACGGTCAGGTGGGTGAAGATATCCACCGGGTGCATGGTCATGATGAAATAAATGAAGAGCTGGAAAACCACGTCGATCATAGGCGCCATGGGCACCTCGGCCTCGCTGTAATCCCCCTGGCGGCGCTTCCTGGCCATGGCCGGCTATCCCTGTTTTTCCTTGATTGCCGCGAACATGATGTCGCTCAGTCCGGATTCCGAGCAGGCGTCCAGGATGGCCTTGATGTCGCCGTGGGAGGCGGCCTCGTCGCCGCGGACGACGACCGGCACCTGCCCGCCGTACTCGACCACCGCCTTTTTCAGGACCTGCTTCAGGGTGCCCGCGGACAGCCAGGTCTTGGCGATGAAAATCCGCCCGCGGGCATCGACGTCAATGTGGATCGTGCGCGGATCGACCTGCCCCACCGGCGCGCCGTGGGGGGCCATGGCCAGGTCGATGTCCTGGCCGATCTGCTGGCTCTGCAGGTCCAGGGTGCAGATGAAGAAAATGAACAGCTGGAAGATCACGTCGATCATCGGCACGATGTTCATCTCGACCTTGGTGTCGATCTTGCGCATGGCCCCGCTCCCCCGTCTGCCGGCCGCCGGCGGCGGCTATTCCTCCACCACCTCGACGTTCTTGAGGCCCTTGGTCATTTCCAGGGTCATGGCTTCCATGTTGAGGATGATCTTGGCCGCCTTGTTTTTCAGCATGGTGAAGACGGTCAGGGCCGGTAAAGCGATGATCAGCCCGGCGGCGGTGGTCCAGAGCGCCTGGGAGATGTTCAGCGCCAGCATGGCCTGCTGGGCCGCCCCGGCCTGCATGGTCGCCAGGGAGTGGAAGGCCAGGATCATGCCCTGGACGGTCCCCAGCAGGCCCAGCATGGGGGCCACCGCCACCTGGACGTTGATGTAGAGCACCCGCTGCATCAGCCGCTCGGTCTCGATGTCGGCGGCCACGCCCACGGCGTCCTGGATGATCTCGAACCCCTCCCGGATGTTGTTGAAGCCGGTGGCCAGGATGTTGGCGAAGGGCGAGGGATGCTCCGCGCAGGACCGCATGGCCAGCGCCAGGTCACCGGTGGTCATGGCCTGGCGCACCTTGGCGATCAGCGCCGGCGGGGAGATCTTCTCCTCCCGGATGCGGATGAGGCCGTCGACGGACAGGGCCGTGGCAGCGATCGAGGACCCCAGCAGCCCCAGCCAGATCAGCACCCCGATGAAACCGCTCGATATCACGACGGACAGAAACGAGCTGTCCGGCGGAGGGCGGTTATCCTCGGCGGCCGGGGCGCCGCCGGCAGCCGGGAGCGCTAATTCCCCGGCGGGGGCTGCCGGCCCGGCGACGTCCGTCCCGCCCGGCGCCTGGGCGCCCGAGCGCTGGAGCATCACGGTCGCCACGATCAACAACAGGCCCGCCATCATCCACCATCGCTTGCTCATGTCGCCGGTTCCTTTCCCTGGTTCCCCGCGCCGCGGCTGCGGACCGCGGCGGGCTACAGCTTCGCCTTGGCCGCGGCGGCCTCCGGGCTCTGCGGATACTCCCGCGCCACCCGGCGGTACCAGTCCTTGGCCCGCGCGTCCTTCATTTTCTCCAATGTCTGCGCCGTCTTCAGCATCGCCTGCGGCACGAGGTCCCGCGGCGCGCCGTCCTTGCCGGTCTTGGCGAAGGCCACCGTGCGCAGGTAGTCGAGCAGGGCGCTTTCGAGATCGCCCTGCCGGGCCGCGATATCGCCCCGCATCACCTGCGCCCGCATGGCGTCGGCGTGGCTGCCTTCCGCCACCGCCTGCTTGAGCAGGGGCTTGAGCTTGTCGAGCTCGCCGGCCGCCAGCAGGGCGCCGTGGTAGGCCCAGAGCGCCTCCTCCTGTTTTTTCAGCTCGGGCGCCTTGCGGAAGACCGCCTCGAAGCGGGCGATCGCCGCGGGATAATCCTTCTTGCCGGCCAGGGCCCGCGCGACCTGGATGTTGGCGCGGTCGTCCCACTCCAGGCCCTGGTAGTCGGTGGCGATTTTCGTGAACGTCCGGATGGCGTCATCGTATTTCCCGTCCGCCAGCAGCCTGGCGGCGGGCGCGTAGGCGGCCGGGGGATCCACGTGGATTTCCGCGACCTGGTCCGCGGTGAACGTGATTTTCGCCCCCTGGGCCGTCGTCAGGGTCACCGAGCGGTCCGCGTTCATGACGAGGGCGACCCCGTCGGTCTTGATGCCGTTCTTCTGGATCACGTAGGGCGCCGCCGGCGTCCACAGCGCGCCGGCCACGCCGGCCAGCGCCAGGAATGCCGCTCGCATGGCTGTTTGCCTGTTCATGGTGTCGCCTCCCCCGCCGGGCCTTGTGCGGTCAGGCTAACATGCCCCCGCCCGATCCTCAACCGAAAAGCCATGCTTCCTGCAATTCGCATACTGGTCTACGCCTCCTGGCGCCTTGCGCGGCAGGGTCGCGGGGGTCCAAAGGCCATCGTGCGCATTGCCGCGCTTCTTGGTTCTCATCCATCCTATCCGGGTCATCCGGGGTCGCCGCTTGAGCCGGCGTCACGGGAGCTGCAGCTCGGCCTCGCGCAGGATTCGCTTGACCTCGGCGGACGCGGAGCCGTCCGGAAACTTGGCCAGGTACTGGCGGCAGGTCTCGATGACGTCGTCCCGCGTTCCGATCTCCCGCTGCAGCTCCAGGCTTTTCAACAAGGCCTCCTCGACCAGGGGGCGCAGCTCGGGATGGCTGGCGTCCGCCAGCAGGGTGACGCGCAGCAGGGAGGCCAGGGCCTCCTTTTTCAGGCCTTGGCTGAGCTGGGTCTTGCTCAGCTCCAGGCTGGCCTTGTTGAGCAGCACGATGTTGGTCGAGCGGGTGGCGACGTCGTTCAAGGTTGTATACACCTCGCGGTACTGGCCCAGGCCGCGGTGGGCGCGGCCGAGGAGGAACTTGGCGTCGTAGTAGTATCCCGACTGGGGGTAGCGGGCGAGCAAATCGTTGAGGACGGCGACAGCCTCCGCGTAGTTGGTGCTTTCGCAGGCGGAGCGGCCCAGGTAGAACAGGGCGTTTTCCAGCAGGGCCTTGTTGGTCGTGGCCGAGCCGGTCACCAGGCGGTAGGCGCTGGCGGCCTCGGGATACTGGCCGGCGTCGAACAGCGCCCGGCCCAGGTAGGCGAAGACCGTCTCCCGGCCGTCCCGGAGATAATACTCCTTCTGGGCCGCCATTTTCTGGAACGCCTCCCGGGCAACCTCGTATTTCCGGATGTTCAGGGCGGCCTGCACCAGCGACACCAGGGCGTTCCGGCCTTCCGGGGAATCCGGGTAGCGCGCCGCCAGCCGGTTGAAGGTGTCGGCCGCCAAGTTGACCTGTCCGCGCTCGATTTGCAGGGCGCCCTCCAGGCTCATGACCTTGGGCGCCCAGACCGAGTTGGAGTGGCTTTTCAGGAACTGCCCGGCCAGCACGAGGGCCTCGTCCCGGTAGCCCGGCACGGACGCCGCCGGGCGGTCCAGGCGGGAAAGGCAGAAGGCCATCAAGTACAAGGTCTGCTCGAGCATGTCGGCCTGCTTCTTGAGCTGGGCCGCCGGCTGCGCGGCGTCCCGGGCCGCCGCGCGGCTTTCCAGCCCCGCTTTCGCGGCCCGGAATTCGGCCAGGGCCTCGGGGTACCGCTCCAGCGACATGAGGCAGTTCCCCAGCCCGAAGCGGGCCTGGGCCGCGAGGCCCGGATCGCGGTTTTCGGCGATGAACTTCCGGAACAGGGCGGCGGCCTCCTCGTACTTGCGGTCCTGGTAGCGCCACCAGGCGGCCTGGTCCAGGGCCTTGAGGTAGTAGGGATCGTTGGGGAAGCCCGCGATCAGGCGGTCCAGGCAGACCTCGGCCGCGGCGGCGTCCCCCTGCCGCTTGCGGATCACGGCCAGGCTGAAGAGGACCGCCGGAGCGCTGTCATGCCGCGGGTGGTTTTCCAAAAACACCGCGTAAACCTCGCCCAGCAGGTCCCGCTGCTGCAGCTCGGCGCAGGTCTTGCCGACCTGCAGCAGGCAGATCCCCGCCTGGGGATCGCGGGCGAAGCGCTCGCCGAGATACCCGGCCGTGGCCCGGAGCATCAGGGCGTCCTGCTGATGCGCGTGGCAACGCGCCAGGTTCATCAGCGCCCGCGGGGTGTTGGTCGTGTCCGGTCCGTCCCGCAACAGCTCCTGGTACGCGGCCTGGGCCTGGGCATAATTGGTCTGGCTGTAAAACAGGGCGTCCGCCGCCTTCAGCCTGGCAGCCCAGGCGGCGTCGGCCGGGGCCGGCGCCCCCGCCGCCGGGGCGGCCCGCGCGGCCGTCGCCACCGGCTCGACCGTTTTCCCTGCCGCCAGCAGGCGGTCCCGGACCGCCTGGGCGCGGGCGGCGGCTTCGGGCGCCCACTCGCTTTCCGGATAGCCGGCGGCGACGGCGTTGAGCTCCTTGAACGCCAGCGTTAGCCGCTCGATGCCCTGCTCCGGGCTCTGCTTGAGCAGGGCTTCGCCCTGTTCCTGGTCAAGGCGGCCCAGGAAAAACAGGCCGCCGGCCATGGGGCTCAAGGAAAGGGGCAGCTTCTCCTCGTCGTCCTTCTGCTTGCGCAAGTACTCGTCGATCTTCTGGAACACGGTTTTGTTGTCCGTGATCTTTTTGCGGGCCGCCTCCCGGTCGCCCCGCGCCAGGTCGATGTGCGCCAGGAGGATCATGGCCTGGCAGAAATAGAAGTCCACTCCCCGCCAGATCACGGTGCGGCAGAGTTGGGCGGCCGATTCCAGGGCCAGGGCCTGCGCCTTGGGATCGGTTGCGGCCTGGGCTTTCTTGAGATACAGGGCGGCCTGGGCGCACTGGAGCTTGCCGAGCAGGGGACCGCTGTCGTTGCGGACCAGGCGCAGCAGGCGGTCGTACGCCTGGATGGCGCCGGGGATGTCCCCGCTGTTTTCCATGATCTGCGCCATCCGGTAGGCCGCCTCCAGGACGACCGGGCTGTTGGTGCCGTCGCCCCGGTCGAAGGCGTTCGCGTTCCGGGCAAGAAAGTCCGCGTAGATCTGCTTGGCGCGCTCCAGGTCCCTGGCCTGGATGTAGCCGTTGGCGATGGCCATCCAGGCGGCCTGCGCCCGGGCATCGCCGGCGGGGATGGCCTTGACCAGGGCTTCGGCCTCCGCGAACTTGCGGTAGCCGACCAGAATCTTGATCCGCAGCAGGGCGGCCCGCTCCTGCAGGCCGGGGTCGTCCTTGGGCAGCCGGGCAAGCAGCTTGTCGGCGTAGTCCGGGAACCCCAGGTCAACCAGGGCTTCGGCAAACGCGAGGTCCTCTTCCGCCGCCGCCGCGGATCCGGCGGACGGAGCCGCCAGCGCCAGCAGCCCGGCGCAACAGGCCGCCATGACAATCGGATTCAGGCCCATGAGACGCCCCGCCCCCTTATCCCTCATTTCGCCGCCGCATCCAGAAACACGTAAAGCACGTAATTTGCTTCGAGAAACGGCGCCAGGAAATCGGCGGTCGGCCCGCAGGTCATGGCCGGGTCGGCGAACACCAGCGCCACCGGCAGGTGGGGGCGGCGGCCGGCCCGCTCCCGGGCCGCCGCTTCCGCCGCCAGCGCGCGGCTGAGCGCCGCGGCGTCGGCGACGGGCTGGGACTCGGTGTTGAACCGCGGCGCCAGGATCGCGCTGTCCTCGATTTCCTCGACCCGGGTGAGGATGCCGGTCACGCCGCCGGCGGCGCGGGCCAGCGCCAGCTCCCAGGGCTGGCCCGTGCGGTTCTCCCGCTGCCGCCAGCGCTCGTTGACCAGGAAGGCGCGGTAATAGATTTGGCCGGACGCCGGGGGCTCCACCCGCAGGCCGCCGTCCTCAAGCTCGGCGATCCGCCGGCTGGCGGCGCGGGCGGCGTCCAGGCGCAGGGCCCGGTGGAAGCGGACGGAGACGAACGGATCGCAGCCCTGGGCCGCCAGGGTCTCCAGCTCCCGGCGCACGCCGTCGGGCCCCTGCCCGCCGCTGAGCGCCTGGCCGTCGGCCCCGGCCAGCGAGAATTGCGGCTCGCCCTCCGCGGCCGCCGCGCCCGGCGCCACCTCCAGGGCCAGGTCCCGGACGCGCCGGCGGCCGTCCTTGTATTCAGGCTCCAGGAACAGGCTGAGCAAGACCCCGTTGGACATGACGTGCTGCGGGTGGACCACCTGCTCGCCGTAGACCTCGCTCTTGCGCGTCAGGCGGGGGATGTCGAGAACCGAGTAGGGCTCATTATAAATGGAGACCACGGCTTTCGGCTCCCAGGCGTCGGCCCCGTATTCGCTGCCCTTCCCCTTTTCGAAGGGAACCCGGACCGACCCGGTGAAGACGAACCCGGCTTCCGGCAGAGCCGCGCCCGTGGTCGTGTCCATAACCAGGCGCTCGATCCGCGCGGGGGTCGAGGTCGAGCCTTGGGGGGCCAGGCTGACCAGGACGCGCTCGCCTTTGGGCCACATCCTGAGTTCCTGCGGGTTATAGGGCGCGCCGGCCTTCATCCCGATGAATTCCAGGGCGCGGTGGATATCGCTGGGCTTGGCGAAGGAGACGCTGAGGGCCTCGTAGCCGTGCTGGCTGGTTTCCGAGATCACGAGGAACTCCACGATGCTCTTGCTGGAAAGCCCCGTGCTTTCCGCCAAAACCTCGACCCGCTGTCGCTTGCGATCGGCCACCAGCCCAGGCAGGACCAGGACCTCCGCGTCGCCCTTGTGGCGGGCCGCGTTGGCGGCGTCGATCTGCCGGACGCGCTCCCGGTTTTCCAGCGGCACGGCCAGGCCCGGGACCGGGTCTTCCGGCCCGGCCCACCCCGCCGGGCCGGCCCAGAGGACCAGGCCCGCGGCCGCCGCCAGGACCAGGATACGGCGCCCCTTCGCCATGCTGCCTCCCCGGGCGGACAACCGCCGTTCCCGCCCTGCAAGCGTCATGCCCCGGGCTTCGGATCCCGATTGCGTGAATGCTTGCGTGTTAGCTACACGGGCATGCTATTTTTCACATCAAAAAGAGGGAGTCAAGAAAAAGCACGATTCAAAGCGGATAGCCCTATGAGGTTAGACTCTTTCTCGTAAACATACACGCTTTTGCGTGTATGTTTTGGGAGGGCTGGCGTGCCGCCGGCCGCACTCGGCGCGCAACATGCGCGCCCTCCCTGGGTTGCGGGCACAGCCCGCCTTAATGCCTTATCTTTCCGAAACCGCCATAAAGAAAGAGATGTTTTCATGCTAATGCGGCGGGCTACCCCGTCGTTCGCGGGTGTCTGCGGGTAAGGGTGACCCCGCAGAAATGCGAGCTCAGGACTGAATACGCCCCAAATCCGGTCTCCTGCCGCCGGCTTATTTGCCGACCGGGGTAATGATCACCGCGTTTGCCTCCACGCGGTATCTCAACCCCGCCACTTCGGTGATGAAGCGGATGGCATCTCCCAAGACGACATTGCGCAGGCTTATGGTCAGGACAGGCGGCGCGATTTCCGCGGTATCGCCCGGACGCCTAAGGTTCAGAATAAAATTGACGCCTTTTGTGCCGACAGGCGAATTCGTGTCGGCAATGATGGTTTGCTGGTCAAGATACTTGATCACATCAACGATGCTGGCCTGGCGAAAATCAATACGCGGAATGACCAGCCTGTTCAACTTGTCTTGCACCCCCAAGGGTTCGGGGGCATTGCCCGGCCCCAATTCCTGGGTGGGAAGCGTCGCGGACGGCTTAGCCACGGACGCACCGCCGTCCTGGCTCCCGGTTCCCTGACGGGTCATTCCCTGGGCAAATCCCTGGCATGTCATCCCGCCGAACATCCCGAACAGCAGTATCCATGACATCGCCTGGCTCACAAGCCACCCCCTTGAATGACGATTTGCCAAACTGAAGGCCTTCCCCAATGCTCTCCTAGATGTTGTTTATCCTTCCGCTTGTGCCGCCAAAAGTCAAGCTGAGCGCGAGACACCTAAGATGGCGCGCCCCGCGACGTGCTTAGGCGGCGAAGCGCTCCAGCGAATTGTTGGGCGGCGCGGTTGCGCGCCGCACGGCAATTCGATGGCGAAGCAGCTCGCCCCGTTGAGCGGCGCGCAGCGCCGCTCAGTAGAGTAGAACCTCGGTGCGGACCGTTTTAGGCGGAGGGTTTCCGTCACGCCCCCTTTCGGTATGGACGGCGGGTTCCCAGTTCCCCCATGACAGCCTTTCCCTCGGCCCCCTCATCAAACCGCACGGCGGGTTTTCCCCAGTACGGCTTTCCGACGACCTTCCCCGTGCGTTTATCAGTAACCGTTGCCGTCTAAGCCTTGGCGTACGCGAACTGGTATGGTCCCAGTTTGGCAAGCGTCTTGCCAGAAAGCCTTCCCAGGCCTCTCGTTTCCGCGTTATGCTTACGCTTCCAGAATATCCGCAGCCGATCACGTACGAATCCATTGAGCCTGACAATCCGCTTGCGTTGAGCGTCTGCTGCCTTTTGGTAGTTGTCCCACCCGCGCAGCACCGGATTTAGCTCTGCGACGAATGGCACTTACTTAAGGCCCGTTTTCGACTTTTGGAGTCAATGAAATCAAGGCTTTCGCACACATGCGACCTCGTTGCCAATCAATTCAGACGGTGATCACCAAACCCATGTCAGCCGGGCTTTCCCGCGTCCTTGCCATTGCGCGTTCACGACAGCGTGGATGTAAGGATAGGCCAATGTTTCTGGGACCTCCGGCGTCCAAAAAGGGGCTTAAGTAAGCGCCATTCGAGGCAGAGCCGAGTACGTCGATCCCATCCGGGATCGTGCGTTCCGTGTACTGGTTGAGATTGTTGGCGGTATAGGCCATTGTCTCGGCTCCGCGCGACGAGGCGGTACGGTTGCCGATATTGTCATAGGCGTAGGCGAACGCCTGCCCGTCCACCGGATCGCCGGCGGCGCAACGCGACCCTTCAGCCCTTGATCCTCGATGTGGCGTATTTCAAAAACCGCAAACACCTGCCGATTGTCCACCTCAAACCCGCGGCGTGACCGTCTCCCTCCCTGCTCTACCGTTCCTTTTCACTGCCGTGACCCACTCGGATACCTGTTTTGCACCCCCGAAATCCCTGATTTTCACCAGTCAAATCTCACTGGACCATTACAGCGGGACATGTAATCGTAGGTGAATTCGACTTTGATTCGCGGCACTGAGGCCGCTCCCACTTTGTTGGTGTCGGTCTCTGCGCTGATCAGGCGGTTCTTCGCATCGAAAACCGTCCCGCCAAAAAAAGCGCTATATGCGGTTTTGGGCCCGCATGCTCCGATGGTAGGCACGGTCACCTCTCACCTGCTTTGTCTGACGAATCACGGACTTCTGCCCCTTCCTTCACCACCTCCCAACGCCCCCCCCTGTCGGGCCCGATACGGCAGAGAATTCCTTTCACCCTAAGTTTGGCAATGTTTTGCTCTACTTTACGGGCGGAGATACCGATATGTGCGGCGATCTCCCTGGCCGAAATGAATGGCGTGATACGGACGCAATCCATGATCCGCCGCTGGTTCTCCGTAAACCGATCTCCGACCTTTATCTCCGACCTTTTCTCCGACCTTTTCTCCGCCCCGTCCGTGCCTTCTTTTAAGGCGTATTGGGACGACCGCCGGAATACAGCCCGAAAGAAGCCCGTCGGCGCAGCGGTTTCGAATGCCGGTTCCTGGAGACCCGCCGCAAGCATTGCGGCCCGCATCTTCCGAATCCCCATGCCGGTCCGCTCGACCAAGTGCATCCGGGAAAAAAGGTCGGCAACGATTTCATTCCTGCGGATGGAGACATTGCCAAGTGTATTGATCGAGAGGCCTTTCGGCAAGCCGCCGGGATTCACGATCTCCACCCGGTCGTCATAGACCTCGACGGTCACCTGCGTGCCCCGGATGCTGTAGTCACGGTGCATGAGAGCATTGACCACCGCCTCGCGTAGGACCTCAAGGGGAATTTCGTAGATATCCTCGCGGTCGAAGCCCTTAATCTCAGTGCGGATATTCAGATGCTTCTTAAGAAAAGCAACCGCCTCGTTGAACTGAGTAAGCAGATCATCCCTCACATCGCGTCGGTCGTAGATATGTATACGATCCGCCCCTTTAAACGCCAGGAGCGTGATCTCCGCGTGACGGAGGTGCTTATTGATGTCCTTGGCGAAAAAGAGAATACCAGCGTTGTTGACCCGCGTCTCGTCCGCAACGTTGAGGCTGCGCAGAAAGTCGGGAACGGTTGTCTTGCCGACGTGGATGCCCGCCTCCTTGGTAAAAGCGCGGATTCTGACCCTGGAGACATCATCGAAGGTGAAACTCTTCGACGTTTTATCCTCGAATGTGAACGGCTCGTTTTCGGCAAACATAAGGCGCAGCTCGTCGTGACTCATCTTCTGGGTGTTGCCGTCGAGCCGCCGGTAATAACCGGAACCACAGGAGTATGGTTTTTCCGATCCTTCCGGGACTATGACAGCCAAAACTTCACTAACTTGGACAAGCGCAACGGAAATGCCCGGTTTGCAGTTTCGGACCAAGCTGTTGATTTTTGCTTTGATGTCGTTAGTCAGGCGCTCGCCGCCAACGGTGCCATCATCCCTTACGCCAAGGAGAATCGTTCCCCCCTTGGCGTTGGCAAAGGCCACGATATCCTCGTCGATGCGTGGGGTATAGCGCTCCTTGAACTCGACCGTGAGCCCTTCGCCCTCGCGGATGAGGAGCTTGACTTGGTCTGGGGTGATGGCGTGTTCCTCTAAAGTCATCGTTTCATCCCATGTGCCGGATATATTCCAGCGCTCTTTCTGGAAGGATATTCTTTACGAAGACATGTCTGTAATAATATCCCGCCGGGACTGAAATCAAAAGCCTTATTTATGGGATTATTTCACCCGTCAGATCACCCGGTTTCTCAATGACCGGATCCAAGCTGCCGGCCGAGCGCCGAAATATGTCGTCACGGACAAAGGCTCTCAATTCTGGTGTCACGCCTTCAAGCAATGGTGCCGCCGTAAATCCGTTCACCCCCGCTTCGGCGCCATCGGAAAATATGGCAGCATCGCTATCGTGGAAAGAATGATCCGCTCCCTGAAATCCGAATGCACCCGGCGCTGCCTGGTCCCGCTCATCCACTCCGCCATGGTGCGCGAGCTCGAGGATTACGCCGAATGGTTTAACACCCATCGCCCCCACCAGGGCCTGGGCGGACTGACGCCTGACGAGCGGACTGAAGGACTACAGAAAACGCCGACGGATAACCGCCGGCGGCGCAACGCGACCCTTCAGCCCTTGATCCTCGATGTGGCGTATTTCAAAAACCGCAAACACCTGCCGATTGTCCACCTCAAACCCGCGGCGTGACCGTCTCCCTCCCTGCTCTACCGTTCCTTTTCACTGCCGTGACCCACTCGGATACCTGTTTTGCACCCCCGAAACCCCTGATTTTCACCAGTCAAATCTCACTGGACCATTACACCACGCCGTAGGGCAGGCTCGCATAAATCACAAGCTAAATATTAATTATCAAGGGTTGACCCCTATCCGCTGCGACCCCTATCCGCTGCGCTCTTGCGCCTGTCCAAGAGGCTGCAACCGGGACAACGAACCCCATGACGGCAAATCCGGCCAAACCCGCGGCGCTCCCCCCATCCGACACGAACGGATGCTGCAGGCTGGAAGGCAGCATTGTTCACGCCTGGGGCGGTATACCGATCTTGAACGCCAAGATAACCGGCCATACAGACGCGCGCAATTACACGACAAATTCCTGCGCCGATGGTTCTTTTGTCCTGGAGAATTCCGATAACAGGCTATGGCGCAAGCTCACGGTAGCGGCGGATGGATTCGAGGATGAAGTCATCCTCAAGGTCCCCCTGCCGTCCAAGACCAACCGGAACATCACGGGGATCCGCATAGACCTGACTCCGGCCTGGGGCGAGATCGGGGGAAAAATCATTAACCGGCAGACCGGT
>CAZVVD010000071.1:0-20751 GCA_964630555.1 uncultured Verrucomicrobiota bacterium
GGATCGAGAGCCGGCCGTCGGCCAGGGTCATCTGGTAGCGGAAGATGTTGCTGGAGCTGGCCTGAACCTTTTCGTAGCGGATGTCCAGGGTGTCGTTCCGCGGTCCGGCCGGCGCGCCGCCCGGGGCGGGGACCGCCCGCGGAGCGGGGCGGGAAACCAGGAGCGCGGCGGCGGCCGCGGCGCCGGCGGCGGCCAGGACGATCAGCAGCAGCCGGACCCGGCGCCGGCGGCCCGCCTGGTCCGCCGGCGGACGCAGGAACGAAACCTGGGCGGGAGCGGGTTTGGACTGCTGGGCATCGAACAGGTTGTCGATGGCCGCCGGCGCGGCCGGGGGCGCCGGCTTGTCCGGCCCCGCGGGAGTGGCCGCGGACGGGCGAGCGGCCGGCTTGTCCGCCGCCACCCCGGCGGGCGCCGGCCCGGAGGGGGGGGGAGGCGGTTCGGCCGGCGCCTCGTTTTCCGGGGTCGCCTCGCCGTCGCTGACGACTTTCAGGATGGTGTCGCCCATGGTCAGGCGGTCGCCGACGCGCACCCGGGCCTCGAACAGGGGCGACTCGTTCAGCAGAGTCTGGTTGGCGCTGCCCAGGTCCTCGGCCCAGAGTCCCTCGCCGGCTTTGAAGAAGAACCGGCAATGGAACCGGGACATGGCCGGGTCCTTAAGGACGATGTCGTTGTTGGAGGAGCGTCCGACCCGGGCGCCCTCGGCGGGGATGGCGATTTCCCGGCCCTGGTCGGGGCCTTTTTCAACCACCAGATGGACGGGATTCGGCGGCATGGGCGGCTCGCATGATCCTGCACGGATTTCCAGTCATCGCATTCTAGCGCATGGCGTTCGCGAAGCGCAAGGAAAAAGGGATTTAATGGGCTGGCGGGGGCGGACGGTAGACGCAGGCGCCGCGGGATTCGCGGATGAACAGGGCGCACAGCAGGGAAACGCCCGCCAGGGCCAGGCAGAACAGGAGGACCAGGCGGTAGGCGGCGGCGGGGTAGACCAGGGCGGAAGCCGTCGCCAGGGCCTGCCCGCGGAAGCGGTCCAGCATGGCCCCGGCGCCGTTGACGACCGCGGCGATCGTCAGGTAGCAGATGCTGTTGATGAACCCGACCGAGGCGCCGGCCGCCCGTTCGGGGTTCAACTCTTTCATCGAACAGCAGAACAGGGCGGAAGCGCCGGAGGCGGCGCCCAGGAGCAGGCAGGCCGGCAGCATCAGGCGGGCGCCGGCCCCCGGGGTCAGGCTGAAACTCATGACGCCCACGGCCAGCAGGGTCATCAGGGCGCAGGCGACCAGGATCGGCTTGCGGCGGTTGCCGATCAGGCGCGAGACGAACCCGGAGGCCACGGTTACCCCCATGCTGCAGAGCATCATGCCGCCGGTGATCGCGGCGGCCCCGGCCGAGGAAAAGCCGCAGGCGTCCATCAGCATTTTCTTTCCGAAAACCGCCTGCCAGATGAAATACAGGACGAAATTAATGGAGCCGGCGCCGAGCACCGGGTAACAGCTCCGGTTGACCAGGATGTCCCGTAGATAGAGGCGGTTTCCCGGAGGCCCCGGCGGGCGGCACAGCCGGCCCAGCCGTTTCAGAACCAGGGCGGCTGCCAACGTTGCGGCGACGGTGAGAATGCCGGCGAGGCCGAGCGAGGGGCGCCAGCCGAGGCGGGCCACCAGCCGCTCGAAGGGCAGGGTGCCGAAGAGTCCGCCGGTATAGCCGATCATGCAGACCGTGCAAAGCACCATGGCGAAATGGCGGGCCTCAAAGAGACTGTCGATTTCCTTGACGATGCTGATGAACATGGCGCTGGCGCCCAGGCCGACCAGGGCCCGGGCGGCATACAGGTCGGGGATCGAGCGGGCGAGTGGGAAGGCGATCGCCCCCAAGCTCAGCAGGATGCCGCCGATCAGCAGGACGCGGCCCCCGCCCCAGCGGTCGGCGGCCAGCCCGATGAACACCTGCAGTCCGCCGTAGATATAAAGGTAGATGGCGCTCAGGGTTGCGATGGCGCCGGCCGAGGCCGCGAATTCCAGTTGGAGTTCGTCAAAAACGGTGCCGGGGACCGCCACCCGCTGGACATAGGAGAAGAAATACAGGGAAGACATCAGCAGCAGCGCCAGCAGGGCCGCGCGCCGGTCCCGGAGATAGGGAAGCAATCCGGCAAAAGTCATCGTCGTTTCCTGTCGGCGTCGGGGATCGGGGCGTAGCCCGAATCTAATTTGCCGGGAATTGAAAGGCAACATAGAGGGGGCGGCCCGGCGTGTCGAGCTGAATGATGCGCCTGAATGATGCGCCGCGCGGCGGCCGCGGCTGGGGCCGGGAAACCGTTTGACAGGCGCGGACGCCGGGGGTTATGGTGCGCCTCCGTGGCTTGCCATGAGCGGGGTCATGGCTGACCGGAAGGGCATAGACCGTGATCCGAAAAGAGACGCATCTCGTAAAATTCTTCAACCTGGACGATCCGCGGCTGGCGTCCGTAAAGGCGGCGGCCAACCCCGCCGTGGCGCTGGTGACTTTCCTGGCGACTCCGCCCCGCCCGAGGTATTGGCTGGAAGTTGAGCGCAAGGCGGACGCGCTCGCCTACCTGAAAGCGCAGTATGCGGCCTGGCGTCGTTTTGACCCGTCATCCGCGGATCGCGTCGCCGGGATGTCCCTGGCCGAGTCGCGGCGGGAGCGGGCGTTGAGGGACGTTTCCCTGCTGGGCCGGGCCTGGTGGGGAACGGGCGATCCCGCGTATGGCGCCGCTTTCCAGAAGTTTTATCTGGGAGCGCCAACCGGAGCGCTGTTCACCTGGGGAGTGTTCGGAGGATACCAGGTGGGCGTCGAGCTGGATGCGTATCTCATGCTGGCGGATTGCCCCGGCTTGACGGCGGCGGGGCGGATCGCGTGTCTCGATCACCTGCTGACCTTGGCCCATGCCGCGTGGGATACCCAGCTCGTGCGCTGGTCGGACTTGACGCTCGGGCCGGAGGGGCACAACTGGTGGGTGCTCGGGGGGCACGGCCTGCCAGCGTTGGCCTGGATGTTTCCGGAAGCCAGGTGCGCCGCCTTCCTGCTCAAGTCCGCCTGGAGCGTTATCGAGGAGCACGTGCGCGGGCACTACAGGGCCGACGGCGGCGCGCGGGAAACGACGCCTGGCTACCAGCTCGAGTCGCTGCTCCACCTCTGGCAGCTCCATGGCCTGGCGCGGCTCAACGCGCATCCCGTGTCCGCGGGATTCGACGAGCGCCTCCTGCGGGCGACGCGCTTCCTGCTGGACCTGATGACGCCCGCCGGCGGTTTGCCCGCGTTCGGCGACAACAGCGCCCATGCGCCGGGGGCGCTGACCGAACTGGCCTCCGTCGCGGCGGCGCTGAGCGGCGATCGCGCATGCAAGTGGTATGCCGAATATGCGCGCGCGCGCCGTCCGGCCGCGGCCGGCGAGGCCGCCGGGGCCATTCCGCTCCCGGCCTTCTGGCGCGTGGGGCTTCGGGGCGCCCTGGCCTACGCCAAGATCCGGCCGTGGAATCCGCGGACGAAATCCGTGCTGATGGGGGCGACCGGCTACGCGGCCTTGCGCACGGCCCTGGCGCCTTCAGGCTTGTACCTGGGCGTGGCCGCCGCCGATCGCGGACCGGTGGTCACCAGTCACGGACATAACGAGGTATTCTCGATCGAGGCCCATGCCGGCGGCGTGCGGTTCATCGGGGACATGGGCAACGCGCCCTACGGCGCGAGCTCGGGCCGCGCCTATGACGAAAAAACGGAGGCCCATTCCTGCCTGGCCATCGCGGGCGAGGAGCAGCCGCCGATTGTTACCGAGTGGCGCTGGGCCGGATGCGTCATTCCCTGTGTCCGGCGCTGGATCAGCGAGGATACCCACGATTTCTGGCACGGGGTCCATGAAGGGTTTTACCATTATCCGTCCGCTTTGACCCTGCATGCCCGCAAGATTTTCTTTATCAAGGCCGAGCCGGCCTGCTGGATCGTCATGGATTGGCTGGAGTCGAAGGCGGTCCACTTGTACCAGGCCTATTTCCACGGCTGTGTGCCCGGCTGCATCGAGGGGTCAGCGGTGGTCCTGGGGGAGGCGCCCGGCGCCCGGCTGGCCATCATTCCTCCGGAGGGCCGCGCGTTGAACCTGGTCCGGGTCCGGAACCAGGGCCGGACCGCTTACCTGCGGGAAAAAAAGCTGAATTCACGCAGCTATCCCTGTTTTGCCTTCAGCCGGCGCGCGCGGTCCGAATGTTTCATCTGGGTCCTGGCGCCGCTGGGCGCCGGCCGGGCCCTGCCCCGCGTGCGGCGTCTGCCGGTGACGCTCAACGGGGCGCCTGTCCCCGCGTGGGTGGCGGCGGCGGTGGAGATTACGGCCGGCGGGGTGACCGACGCCCTTTGTGTTTCACACAAGGAGTTTGACGCGGAGCTCGCTTTCGGGGCGCACACGGCCTGGGGCTGCCTGGCCTTTCGGCGCCGGGGAGCGGGCGGCGTGAAGGCTTTATCCGTGACCCGGGGCGTGGCCGACGGGGGTTGCGGCCGGTAGGCCGCGCCCCGCCAAAGGCTTGTCATCCCGGGGGTTCGGCCAAGCCCCATTCGGCTATTTCCCGGTTTTTCATTGTGATTGCATTTTGCGCGCGGTTTTTTTAAGGTGTCCGGCATTGCGCCATCGGCGGATCAACGTCAAAAGGGAATGCGTGCCTATGAAAGCCATCGTGCTTGCCTATCACAACCTGGGCTGCGTCGGCCTGGAGGCCCTGTTGCGCCACGGGATCGACGTCCTGGCCGTGTTCACTCACAAGGACGATCCCGGGGAGACGGTCTGGTTCCGCTCGGTGGCCGAACTGGCCGCCGCCCGCGGCATCCCGGTCTACGCCCCCGACGACATCAACCATCCCCTCTGGCTCGACAAGATCCGCAAGCTCAAGCCGGATATTCTTTTCTCGTTCTATTACCGGCAGATGGTCAAGGCGGACCTGCTGGCGATCCCCCCCCGGGGCTGTTTGAACCTGCACGGCTCGCTCCTGCCGAAGTACCGCGGCCGCTGTCCCGTGAACTGGGTCCTGGTCAACGGTGAAAAGGAAACCGGGGTCACCCTCCACTACATGACCCCCAAGCCCGACGACGGCGACATCGTGGCCCAAGCGAAAGTGCCGATCGCCGGCGACGATACCGCCCTGGCCCTGTTCGGCAAGCTGGAGAAGGCGGCCGCCGGCCTGCTGGACGCCGTTCTGCCGAAGCTGATCGCCGGCCGGGCCCCGCGCCAGCCGCAGGACCACCGCCAGGCCAGCTATTTCGGGGGTCGCAAGCCCGCGGACGGCGAAATCGACTGGAGCAGGAGAGCGGCCGAGGTCTATAACCTAGTGCGAGCTGTGACCCGTCCGTATCCAGGCGCCTTCACCCGGATGGGCGACCGGAAACTGATGGTCTGGTCCGGCGCCGTGGCGGAGCGTCCGGCCAAGGCCAAGCCCGGGGCCGTGCTGTCGGCGCAGCCGCTGGTCATCGCATGCGGCAAGGGCGCTCTGCGCGTCGAGCAGTCCCAGCCGGAGGACGGCGTCATGATGGCCGGCGCCCAGGCCGCCGAGGCCCTGGGCATCGTCAAGGGCATGCGCCTCGGAGCGCGTCCGCGGAAGACGGCACTGCGCAAGCAGTCGGTGCTGATCCTGGGCGTCAACGGGTTCATCGGCAACGCGCTGGGCGAGCGCCTGCTGGACAGCGGCCGCTACGTCGTGCACGGAATGGACCTGCAGTCCGACAAGATCAGCCGCCTGCTCAAGCGTCCGGATTTCTTTTTCGACGAGGGCGACATTTCCATCCACCGCGAGTGGATCGAGTATCACGTGCGCAAGTGCGACATCATCCTGCCCTTGGTGGCCATCGCCACCCCGATCGAGTACACCCGCAATCCCCTGCGGGTCTTCAGCCTGGACTTCGAGGAGAACCTGCGGGTGGTGCGCTACTGCGCCAAGTACGGCAAGCGCATCATCTTTCCCTCCACCTCCGAGGTCTACGGCATGTGCGACGACCAGGAATTTGACGAGGACGCCTCCCGCCTGATCGTCGGGCCCATCCGCATGGAGCGCTGGATCTACTCCTGCTCCAAGCAGCTGCTCGACAGGGTCATCTGGGCCTACGGCCGGCACGAGGGGCTGCCCTTCACCCTCTTCCGCCCCTTCAACTGGATCGGGCCGCGGCTCGACAGCCTGACCTCCGCCCGCATCGGCAGCTCTCGGGCCATCACCCAGCTGATCCTCAACCTGGTCGAGGGCAGCCCCATCCGGCTGGTGGACGGCGGCGACCAGCGGCGCTGTTTCACCGACGTCAAGGACGGGATCGAGTGCCTGTTCCGGATCATCGAGAATCCCGGCGGGGCCTGCGACCGCCAGATCTTCAACATCGGCAACCCGGAAAACGAGGCCAGCATCAAGGAGCTGGGCCGGATTCTGCTGGACAAGTTCGAGCGCCACCCCCTCCGCTCCAAGTTCCCGCCGTTCGCCGGGTTCCAGGAGGTGGAAAGCAACCGCTACTACGGCCAGGGCTACCAGGACGTCGCCCACCGCAAGCCCAGCATCCGGAAAGCCCGCAAGCTCCTGGGCTGGAACCCGGCCATTCCCCTCGAAACCTCGGTCGACGAAACCCTCGATTTCTTCCTGCAGGAGGCCGTGGAGTCCGGCGAATTCGGATCCGGCGACTGAGGAACCGCGCGGATCGGACTGGCGCAGTCCATGATCTGGACCGGGGTGTGTATGACCAGAAATTTCTTTCCGTGTTCCCGGGCGGCGGAGACTGCCGTCGGCCGTTCGGCAGGCAAGGCGGCGGTCTGCCTGTGGGCGGCCGGCGTGGCCGTGCTGCCCTGCCACGGCCTTTTCGCCCAGTCCGTGCGGACCGCCCCGGGTGAAACCGGGGCCGTGAAGATCGAAAGCGGCGGCCGCTCCTCGATTTCCATGGAAGGCGTGGGAGGGGTGGACTCCATCGGCATGGATCGGCTGGGGCAGTATACCCCGCGGAAACCTGCGTCCGGGGCGGACGCGGCCTACCCGTCGGCCGTGACGCTGCGCCCGGTGCATCCCTCCAAGGTGCGGGAGATGGCCGCCGGGCTGGCGCGGGAAAAGTATGCCAACAAGGTCGAGCAGGACGCTTTCGCGGAGGCATTCCAGGAAGGGTTCAAGTCGGTCCTGGCGGCGCCGAACGAGACCGTGGCGGTGAAGGCGGGCCAGGCCGGCGATCCCACGGCGGCGGGGTTCGCCCTCGGCTGCAACACGGCGGTTTCCAATGCCGCGGCCCTGGGGATCACCCTCGAGGATTACGGCTACGTCTACACCAATGCCATCGGCCACGTCTACCTGGGGTTCGAGCAGAGGGAGTTCCGGCCTCTCGGCGGTTCCCAGGTCTGGTGGCTGGCGCACGACCCCGAGCTGGGCCGCCAATACAGCGTCCTGGCGGGCCAGGGCGGAAAAAAAGCCGCGGATCGTAAGGCGGTGCGCGCTTCGCTCCTGGGGTATCTGAGTCCGCCCGCCCGCCTGGGCTACGGACACTTCAGCCGCTATCCGCGGGAGCTGGTGGTCAGGGTGGTCCTCGATCTCAAGCTGGAGGGGACTGCGCCCTGATTTCGTGCCTTCTTATCTTGATTTTGATTAAAGCATCGGCTATTATTCCATAAATATTTGCTGGACTCTTTCTGCATTCGCGTCCATTGGTCTTCATGCGTGGTTCTCTACTGCCGAATCTAGGTTGAAAGGTGTTCCGATGATGAACAAGACCCGACGGTGCCTGGCGACGGCGCTGCTGACGAGCGGAGTGATTCTGGGAGCGGTGGGCGCCCGGGCCGAGTGGCGGCCCGACCCGCGGCCGCGGCCGACCGCGGCGGCGGCGCCGATCTACAAGGCCTATTCCCTGGTCATGACCAACGGCTACGGCGACTGCTACCGGATGAACCTGCTGCGGGAGCGTGAAAATTACGAGGCCTACCGGGGGATCTGCTCCTACCGGGGCTTTTCGCTTTCCGGCTGTTCGACCACCGGGGAGGTGGTCATGCTGCGGATCAAGGCCACCCCCTCCTTCGGCGAGCATTCCTCGATCGTCTCGACCTCGCTCCGCTGGGGCACCACCCTGTATGTCTTGAACGACGTCTTCCGCCCGCTCTGCCCGTGGGTCAGCGCCGGCTACGAGAACTGGTATCCGTTCGACATGAGCTGCAGCGTGGCGATGTATGTCCACTCCGGCGGCTACGGCGCCCGGAGCGCTTTGCTCCCCGCCGGGCCCGACCTGCCGGCGAATTCGCCCTGGGCCCTCCTGGACCCGGAAGACCGCGCCTCGCTCTTGCGCCGGCCGGTGGAAGCGGCGGTTCCGAAGGCCTATTCGCTGGTCATGACCAACGGCTACGGCGACTGCTACCGGATGAACCTGCTGCGGGAGCGTGAAAATTACGAGGCCTACCGGGGGATCTGCTCCTACCGGGGCTTTTCGCTTTCCGGCTGTTCGACCACCGGGGAGGTGGTCATGCTGCGGATCAAGGCCACCCCCTCCTTCGGCGAGCATTCCTCGATCGTCTCGACCTCGCTCCGCTGGGGCACCACCCTGTATGTCTTGAACGACGTCTTCCGCCCGCTCTGCCCGTGGGTCAGCGCCGGCTACGAGAACTGGTATCCGTTCGACATGAGCTGCAGCGTGGCGATGTACATCAACTCCGGCGGGTACGGCGTGGGCGGCGCGGAGGCGGTGCGGCCGCCCGCGCCGCGGACGGTGAGTCCTACCAGGCGTTTTGTTACCGACCGCGGAACCGGCACCCACCTGGTCGGCGCGCTCCTGCCGCTGACCGGTGACCTCTCCGACACCGGCGCGGCCTACCGGTCGGCCCTGCTGCAGGCCCTGGCGGTCATCACCAACACCCCGGGCATGCCGCCGATCCGGCTGGTCATCGAGGACACGAAAACGGACGCCGCGACCGCCTACGAGAAGCTGGTGTCCCTGCGCTCCAACGGGTGCCACATCGTGCTCGGTCCGGAATCCAGCGAGGAATGCAGTATCCTCAAGGGCTACGCCAACGAAAACGAGGTCTTGCTCCTTTCCAGCTCCGCGACGGCGGTGCCGCTGGCGATCCCGGACGACAACCTCATGCGCCTGTCCATTGACGATTCGCACCAGGCGCGCGAGCTGGCCGCCCTGCTGGCGGCCGACGGGATCACCGACATTGCCATCCTGAGCCGCTCGGACATCTATGGCGAAGGGCTGCTGGGCGCGCTGATCCAGGAACATGCCGCGCGCGGCGGCACCGTGTTTGCCACCAATTACTGCCCGCGGGCGCCGGAGTTCTTCCCGGAAGTCGCGTCCAACCTGGCGGTGCAGGTCGCCGCGCGCAGCGCCGTCCACGGCGCGGACAAGGTGGGGGTGGTGACGATCCTGTTCGGCGAAGGCGTCGACCTCATGGCGGCGGCGGCGCCTCACGCGGCCCTGGGCGCGGTGCGCTGGTACGGCAGCGACGGCATGGCGCAAAACAACACTCTCTTGGCGACGCCCGCGGCCGCGGCTTTCGCGGCCAACGTCCGCTACGGGTGCTTCATGTTCGGCAAGTTCACCAACCAGTTGTACGACGCAGTCGAGGCGACCGTCAGGTTCGATACCGGCCAGGACGTGGTCCCGAACTACCCGATGTCGTCTTATGACGCCTTGTGCCTGGTGGCCCAGGCGCTCCGGCAGTCCGGCAGCGTCCAGAGCGTTGCGTCGCTCAAGGCGGGTATCCGGGCGGCGGGCAGTAATTATGTTGGCTGCACCGGACCGATTATCTTCAATGCGGCCGACGACCGTTCCAGCGGCACTTATGATTTTTACGAAGTCGAGGCAATCGAGGGCGCCTTTCAATGGCTTGGGAAAACGCCCGCGTTGCCTGAAAATGTGGCCGCCAGCCAGGGGGTATATGCCAATAGCGTCAAAGTGACTTGGGATCCGGTAAGAGGCGCCACGGCCTACGAATTGTGGGGGGGCTTGGCGGACCAGTTGGCGCGCGCCGTCAAAATCTTACAAGTGACTTCCAACGAATGCGAAGTGATGAATGTTCCCCCGGGCACACACTGTTATTTCTGGGTCAAGGCGGTGAATGCCGAAGGAACGAGCGGGTTCAGTTTGGCGGCCGAAGGCTGGCCCCAGGTGGCGGTTGGGCCGGGAATCAGGATCAACGGCTCCAGCGCGGCGATGACCGTCAACTCCCCGGATCGGATCGTGGTGACGGTCGAAATGGTACCCGGTGTTTATGAACGCGAGGAGGCCGACTGGTGGATCGTGGCGGAGACGCCGTCCGGCTGGCATTACCGCGATGCGTCCGGGCAATGGCAGTCCGCCTCCGCCGGGACAGTCCAGCCGGCCAACCAGGGCCCGCTCTACAACCTGGGCGCCACGGAAGTGCTGGCGATCTCCGGCCTGTCGGCGGGCAACTACACATTTTATTTCGGCGTGGACGCGCGGGATGGCGTCCTGGATCTCACGGGCATCTGGTATGCCGGCGTCAGGCTGACCGTTTACTGAAATGGGGATGCGCCCGGTCAACCTGGGGGTCTACGGGAACACCGCCGAAGTCTCGCGCTCGGCCCGGGGGATGGTCGTTCGCATCTGGTGACGCGGCAAGTGGCAAGGGGAAATGGGCCGCAGAGCCGCAGGGATTATCCTTCCTCAACTACGCACCGAACGGGCGTACCGCCCTGGACGTCAACCCGTCCCTCGGTGCGCAGCAGCAACCGGGGATCCCGGAAGCCCTTCAACTGCACGTTTTTCAGGGAAATGGCTTTGTAATGCTTGGCCTCAAACAGGCATGCATCCTCAAAGCCCTCCCGGGCGGTCATCACCACGTCCTCCATTTCGAAGGTCAGCTTCTCCTTTTCGTCGCCGTAGATGCGCGCCGGATGGCTGAGAGCTTCGATCCGGCAATTTTCGAACCGGATCCCCGCCAGGGATCGATTGCAGCACCACATCTGCTGCGGACTGAAGTCCAGCGTGACCAGCCTGTCGGCCTGGACGATTCTGCAATTCTTGATGAGGATGTCCTCCGGCGTACGGCGCGGGTTGGCGCGGAAATCGCAATAATACAAGAAGAAACAAGGCATATTGTGCCGGCAGGAATCATCCGTCTCGGCCCCGATGCGCTGCAACTCACGGCGTAATGTATAGCGATGTGCATAGTTGCCCGGGCCAACGGCCTCGCAGTCCTCCACCCGCACGTGGTTGCCCCCAAAACGCATGGCGGCGCAGGACGAATTCAGAAAGCACCGACGGATGATGACATCGTTGTTGTCGTATCCGGCAATCGCATCGTCGCCGGTGGTGAAATTGCATTCCTCAATCAGCACGTTGTCACAGGTGCGCACATCAAAGCCATCATGGCCGGCGTAGACCGTCACCTTACGCGCAACAATATCGCGGGTTTTGAAGATGGCATGCGCCCAGTTGCCGCAATTCCTCAGCGTATAGCCCTCCAGGCGGATGTTCCGGCTGTCCTGAATGTTGATGCCATGAGGGCCGCGATAGCTATCCTCCCCCTGTTCATCAAAGCAGTTGGAGCCGTCGATGAAGGAGCCCTTCTCGCCGATGATCGCCACGTTTTCCGCATTGATCACGCGGATGATGGCGTTGTTCCAGCGGCTGAACGGGTAGACCGAGCTGCTGATGTCCGGCCGGTCCTGCAGCTTGATGGGCTCGATGACATCATGAATATAATCGGTATAGTCCTCCGGGTTGCGGCTGCCCACCAGCAGGCTCCCGCTCTCCAGGTGCAAGGTGACCTTCGACCGCAGCCGCACGCCGCCCATCCGGTACACGCCCGCCGGCACCCGGACTTCGCCGCCGCCCGCCAGGAAGCAGGCGTCGATGGCGTGTTGAATGGCCCTGGTCTGCAGGCGATCGCTTGATTTGGCTCCGAACTCCGCAATATTCCAGGTCATAAGTTTGTCCCCCTGTCTCTGGCCGTTTACCATACCTTTTCCCTGAGTGCAATCAAAATGCGTATTCCGGTCCAATTCGGCCGCCTCTTCCGGAGCAAATCGGCCGGGTTCGCACGCAGATTAACATGGGGCGGGATAGAGAATGCCGCCCGTCGCGCGGCACATACTCCCTTCAGGGCCGGCCTCCGGCGTGATCCCGGGCGGCCGTCAAAACCGCTTGCCAATGAAACCGAAACGGATAGACTTTTTAACGACATGCGGACGCGGGATTGAAGCGGGGCGGACCACCACGGGCATGGGATGGAAAACAGGGGTTCCTTCTTTTTTCGATACTTCATCGCGGCCGGCGTAGGCGCCGCGCTGGGCCTGTGGCCAGGGCGCGGCGGGGCGGCGGACTACTACGTGGCCCCGGGCGGGCCGGGCCCCGGCACCAACTGGGCGACCGCTTTAAGCAACCTGCAACTGGCGGTCAACGCGGCCTCGGCGTCCGGAGACGTGGTCTATGTCAAGTGCGGGATCTATTCCAACGCCGCCCAGGTCTCGATCAGCAATCATCCCGGTCTGGCGATCTGCGGCGGGTATGCTGGCACGAACGACGACCTGGCAGCGGATCCCACGGTCCTGACCCGTGCCGGCGGGGCGATGCGAATTCTGTATGCCGTGAACTCGACCCTGACTCTGGCCGGGGTGACTGTCAGTGGCGGCTACTATTCTTCCGGTGGCGTCGCCGGCGCGGGGGTGTATGCGCAGAACTGCGCTTTAGCCCTGACGAACTGCGTCGTGCGGGACAACAGCATCAGCTATTCCGGATCGGGCTTTACCGGCGGCGGCCTGTATTGCTCGGGCGCCTCCCTGCAGATTCTCGGCTGCCTTTTCAGCAACAACACGTTGGCGCCGGTAGGTAGCGGTCAGAACGGATCGGGCGGCGCCGTGTATGCCGCGGTTACCGGGTTGACGGTCGTGGGGACCACGTTTGCCGGCAACCGGGTGAACAAGGACAAATCCTATGGGGGCGCCCTGTATCACGCTGGCGGGCTTTCTGTCCTGATCAGCAACTGCGTGTTCCAGGACAACGGCCGGGCGTCCGGCGGGGGCAACCTGGAGGCGCTAGGGACATTGTATCTTGCGGGGGGCGTCACGGCGACGGTGGCGCACTGTGTGTTCACTACCAACAGTCTGTCGGGTGGCACGACCCTGCAGGGGGGGGGCTTGTATGCGGTCAACTGGCCGGAGATCCAGGTCGTCTCCAACGTTTTCCTGGACAATTACCTTTCTGGCGGCAAGACCCGGAACGGGAGCAGCGTGTATCTCAACGGATGCGAGACGGCGATGGTGGAGCGGTGCGATTTTTCCAGCGTGTCCCAGAGCGCGGGAGCGGAGTACATCTACGTGAGCGGCGGGGGCCGGACGGTCATCCAGGACGTGACGGCGCGGAATTGTTCCGGGGGGGGCGGGCTGTATTACAACGGCGGCGCGTCGGGGACGCTGGGGATGACGAATTGTGTGATCTACGGGAACCAGGACGACGGGCTGACTCTGGCGGGCGGATCGGCGTTGGTGATGAATTGCCTGGTGGCGAAAAGCGAGATCGGCCACGGTCTTGCGCTTGCGGCGGGCACGGCCGTGGTGGCCAACTGCACCCTGGCGGACAACGGCAGCTGGGGGGTTCAGGTTTCTGGCGGCACGGGCACGGTGGACAACAGCATTGCCTGGGGGAACGCCTTCGGCGGTTTCGCGAGCAACGCGAACCTGGCCGTGAACTACTGCTGCTCGCAGAACGACCCGTACGGCGGGGGAACGAGCAACCTGACGAACGATCCCCTGTTCGTGAACGCGCCGGGATTTTATTATCTTTCGGTGAGCGGGCTGACGAACCAGGCGCAGAGCAGCCCGTGCATTGACGCCGGGAGCAACACGGCGGCGTGGTGGGGGCTGACGAACCGGACGACGCGGACGGACGGGGCGAACGACACGGGGCCCGTGGACCTGGGGTATCACTACCCGAGCGGGATTGCCGACGGGCAGATTCTGCCGCTGGCGCCGACGAACTGCTACGTGGACGCGGTGAACGGAACGAATGCCGCGAACGGGCTCTCTTGGGGCACGGCGTGGAAAACGCTTTCCATGGCCCTCTCCAACGTGGCGCAGGACGCCACGATCCACGTGGCCACCGGCCTCTACGACGCGGCGAACGGCGAGATCTTTCCGCTGACGGTGCAGAAAGTGAACCTGGCGATTGTCGCGTCCAATGCCAACCCGGCGTTGACGGTGCTGGACAATGGCGGGACGGCCGGCAAGCGCGTGTTTTCAGCCAGCGGCAAGGGGACGATCACGCTGGCGGGGCTGACGGTCGAGGGGGGAAAATACACATCCGTGGGCACGGCGGGGGCGGGGGTGTATTTATTAAGTTGTGGCTCGGTGCGGCTGACGAACTGCATCGTGCGGGACAACAGCATCAGCTATTCCGGATCGGGCTTTACCGGCGGCGGCCTGTATTGCTCGGGCGCCTCCCTGCAGATTCTCGGCTGCCTTTTCAGCAACAACACGTTGGCGCCGGTAGGTAGCGGTCAGAACGGATCGGGCGGCGCCGTGTATGCCGCGGTTACCGGGTTGACGGTCGTGGGGACCACGTTTGCCGGCAACCGGGTGAACAAGGACAAATCCTATGGGGGCGCCCTGTATCACGCTGGCGGGCTTTCTGTCCTGATCAGCAACTGCGTGTTCCAGGACAACGGCCGGGCGTCCGGCGGGGGCAACCTGGAGGCGCTAGGGACATTGTATCTTGCGGGGGGCGTCACGGCGACGGTGGCGCACTGTGTGTTCACTACCAACAGTCTGTCGGGTGGCACGACCCTGCAGGGGGGGGGCTTGTATGCGGTCAACTGGCCGGAGATCCAGGTCGTCTCCAACGTTTTCCTGGACAATTACCTTTCCGGCGGCTCGATCCGGAACGGGAGCGGCGTGTATCTCAGCGGATGCGGGACGGCGAGAGTAGAGTGCTGTTTGCTGGAAGGCGTGGTCCAAAGCGTTGGCGCCGAACATGCTTGCGTAGAGGCCGTCACCCGGACGTTTATTTCCCGTACGCTTGTGCAGGGAAATAGTACCGGACAGGGAATTTGTTTCAGCGGCTCAAGCGACAACCTGCTTGGTCTGTCGAACTGCCTGGTCGTTAGAAATGCCGGCGCCGGGCTTCAGATCACGGCCGGGACGGCCACGGTGGCCAACTGCACGTTTGCGCACAACGCGGGCTGGGGGATTGCCCGGCCGACCTCGGCCGGGCTGACCCTCAAAAACTCAATTATCTGGGGCAACGCGCTCGGGGGCATCGGGCACAATCACAACCTCATGCTGGACTACACCGACGCGCAGGATTTCTGGGCGCCGGGGATGGGCGCCGGCAACTTCAGCGTGGATCCGCTCTTCGTCAATCCCGCCGCCGGGGATTTTCATCTCCAGAGCACGGCCGGATCCTGGCACGGCGGGGCCTGGACGCCGGACGCGCGCCTCAGCCCGTGCATTGACGCCGGCGACCCGGCCTCGGACTGGAGCTTGGAACCCAAGCCCAGCGGCGGGCGGGTCAACCTGGGGGCTTACGGGAATACGCAGGAGGCGTCGAAATCGGTTCAGGGGATGGTGTTCTGGGCACGGTAGAGGAGGCAATGGGATGAGGGTGGAAGGTGGAAGGTGGTGGTTAGAGGGAAGAGCCGCAGAGCGGCAGAAGGCAGGGCCGCGGGGGGCAGATGCTGTGAAAAGATCGACGGTTGGCGGCACGCCGACCCTCCGTTTACTTGGAACAGCAAGCTGGGTGCAGACTTTGGGAGGGTCCTCCCGGCCTCTCGGAGAGTCGGGACTGCGGGCCGTCTGTGACTTTCGACAGTCACTGTTTTCCTGTTTCCGGCGAGGGTGGCGGATGGGCCTGCGTCAGTTGGCGACTTGGGCATGGCTGCTGCTGGCGGCGGCGAGCTGCCCGGCGGCGGAGTTCTACGTGACGCCGTCCGGCGCGGGCCTGATCAACGGCACGGATTGGGACAACGCCTTCAGCAACGTGCAGGCGGCGGCGGACCTGGCCACCAACGCCGGCGACAAGATCTATCTCCAGTGGGGCGTCTATTCCAACGCCAGCCAGATCGTTATTTCCAACGCCGCGGGGTTGACGGTTTTTGGCGGGTGCGTCGGCGAGGGCGCCTCCTCCAACGCCTACTCGGGCACCAACAGCGTTTTGACCCGGTCGGCTGACGTCACCAACCGCATTTTATTCAGCGCTGCCTCCACGGTGCGGGTCGAAGGAGTGACTTTTAGCGGCGGGATAGGCGTCAATATCAATGGAGCCGGCCTGTTCCTGACCAACGGCGCCTGGACCTTGGATCGTTGCGTCGTGGAAAACAATGAAGCCCTTCCCGCGACGAATACCGTCAGCGGCGCAGGCCTATATATGGCGATGGGCACGCTGACGATGTCGAATTGCGTGGTTGCGAACAATAAGATCAATCTCATTAAAAATTACTGCTCGGGATACGGAGGCGGAATGCGCCTGGATCAGGTCGAAGTGGATTTTCGCAATGTGCATTTCGAAAGCAATTGCGTGCACTGGATCAAGCAAGAGGTCCAAACTGCGGCCGGCGGCGCGATCGCGATTTATAACACAGGCGTTGAGCGGACGATCCTATCCAATGTCGTGTTTTGCGGCAATCATGCCAGCGCGGTCTGGTCGTCGCAATTTGGCGGCAGCGCCCATGGCGGAGCCGTGTGCCTGCGGGGGGGGGATGCGACCCTGGCCTCTTGCGTGTTCAGCGGGAACTACTCGCGGGGGCAGAGCGCCTCGTATGGGGGCGCCGTCAATGCCGGCGTCATGAACGCCCTGCTCATCGGCGACTGCGCCTTCCGGGGATGCTATGCGCAGTCGCCGGGCAGCGGCGCGCGCGGCGGGGCGCTTTACTTGAGCGGGGTGACCAACGCCAGCCTGAGCGACAGCTCGATCCGCGAGACGCCCTTGATCGGCGAGGCGGAAGGGATTCGCATTGATTCGGCCACGTCCCGCTTGTGCATGCAAAACTGCGCGATCGAGAACAGCACGCTGGACGGGATCGGGATGAGCGCTGGCCAGCTTCGGCTGACCAACTGCCTTGTGGCGCAAAGCGCGGCCAACGGCCTGTATCTCATGGGCGGCACCGCGTCCGCGCACAACGTCACTTTCGCCGACAACGCCGGCTGGGGCTTGAATCGAACTGGCGGGGCGGCTTCGATCGGCAACTCGATTGCCTGGGGCAACGGGTTGGGCGGCATCGCGAGCAACGCCAATGTGAGCGTGGAATACACCTGCTGTCAGAACGAGCTGGCCGGGGAAAGCAACCGGGTCGCGGACCCCTTGTTTATCCACAGCTATTACCTGTCGGTGGCGGGCTTGGCGGGGCAGACGGCGAGCAGTCCTTTCATCGCCTACGGGAATGCGTCGCCGGCCGAGTTGGGATTGACCAACTTCACGACGCGGACGGACGGGCGGGGCGACACCAACGCCTGGGTGGACCTGGGGTATCACTACACCAACGGCGTGTCGGGCGAGGAGCTGTCGAACGCCGTGCTGTACGTGGACGCACAGGGCGGAAACGACACGAACGACGGGTGGACGGCGGGCACGGCCTTGAAGACCCTGGGGGCGGGCCTGGCGCGGATCATGGCGCGGGGGACGATCCGGCTGGCGGCGGGGACCTATGACGCCGCCAACGGAGAGACGTTTCCGCTGACGGTCAACCGGCCGTATTTGAGCATCGAGGCAACCAATCGTGATCTGACAGTGATTGACGCCGGCGGCGCGAGCCGGGTGTTTTACGCGGTGAACAGGGGGGGGATTCGCCTGGCTTCGATGGTCATTCAAGGCGGCGCGCAGAGCAACGATCATGGCGGGGGGGTGTATGCGGTGGGCTGCGAGTTGACCTTGAGTAACTGCGCGGTGATCAACAACCAGCTGGTTCCGGCGAGCTCGTCGTGTTACGGGAGCGGGTTGTATCTGCGTCTGGGCAAGCTGGCGATCGCGAACTGCGTGTTTTCGAACAACTTCATCAATCTTATCGGCGGTTCCTCGGGCTATGGCGGCGCGATGTTTATCGATCGTTCGCCGCTGACGATCCGGAGCACGCGGTTTGAAAATAACCGCATTGACATAATCAGTGGCCAAAGTCATACGGCGGCCGGCGGAGCGATTTACAGCGCAGGGGCTGACGTGGAGATAGCGGATGCCGAGTTTATCGACAATCATGCCAGCGCGGTCTGGTCGTCGCAATTTGGCGGCAGCGCCCATGGCGGGGCCGTGTACCTGCGGGGGGGGGATGCGACCCTGACCTCCTGCGTGTTCAGCGGGAACTACTCGCGGGCGCAGAGCGCCTCGTATGGGGGCGCCGTCAATGCCGGCGCCATGAACGCCCTGCTCATCGGCGACTGCGCCTTCCGGGGATGCTATGCGCAGTCGCCGGGCAGCGGCGCGCGCGGCGGGGCGCTTTACTTGAGCGGGGTGACCAACGCCAGCCTGAGCGACAGCTCGATCCGCGAGACGCCCTTGATCGGCGAGGCGGAAGGGATTCGCATTGATTCGGCCACGTCCCGCTTGTGCATGCAAAACTGCGCGATCGAGAACAGCACGCTGGACGGGATCGGGATGAGCGCTGGCCAGCTTCGGCTGACCAACTGCCTTGTGGCGCAAAGCGCGGCCAACGGCCTGTATCTCATGGGCGGCACCGCGTCCGCGCACAACGTCACTTTCGCCGACAACGCCGGCTGGGGCTTGAATCGAACTGGCGGGGCGGCTTCGATCGGCAACTCGATTGCCTGGGGCAACGGGTTGGGCGGCATCGCGAGCAACGCCAATGTGAGCGTGGAATACACCTGCTGTCAGAACGAGCTGGCCGGGGAAAGCAACCGGGTCGCGGACCCCTTGTTTATCCACAGCTATTACCTGTCGGTGGCGGGCTTGGCGGGGCAGACGGCGAGCAGTCCTTTCATCGCCTACGGGAATGCGTCGCCGGCCGAGTTGGGATTGACCAACTTCACGACGCGGACGGACGGGCGGGGCGACACCAACGCCTGGGTGGACCTGGGGTATCACTACACCAACGGCGTGTCGGGCGAGGAGCTGTCGAACGCCGTGCTGTACGTGGACGCACAGGGCGGAAACGACACGAACGACGGGTGGACGGCGGGCACGGCCTTGAAGACCCTGGGGGCGGGCCTGGCGCGGATCATGGCGCGGGGGACGATCCGGCTGGCGGCGGGGACCTATGACGCCGCCAACGGAGAGACGTTTCCGCTGACGGTCAACCGGCCGTATTTGAGCATCGAGGCAACCAATCGTGATCTGACAGTGATTGACGCCGGCGGCGCGAGCCGGGTGTTTTACGCGGTGAACAGGGGGGGGATTCGCCTGGCTTCGATGGTCATTCAAGGCGGCGCGCAGAGCAACGATCATGGCGGGGGGGTGTATGCGGTGGGCTGCGAGTTGACCTTGAGTAACTGCGCGGTGATCAACAACCAGCTGGTTCCGGCGAGCTCGTCGTGTTACGGGAGCGGGTTGTATCTGCGTCTGGGCAAGCTGGCGATCGCGAACTGCGTGTTTTCGAACAACTTCATCAATCTTATCGGCGGTTCCTCGGGCTATGGCGGCGCGATGTTTATCGATCGTTCGCCGCTGACGATCCGGAGCGCGCGGTTTGAAAACAACCGCGTCGAACGAATCAAAGGTGAAAGTCATACGGCGACCGGCGGAGCGATTTACAGCGCAGGGGCCGACGTGGAGATAGCGGACGCCGGGTTTTGCGGCAATTACGCGACCGCCGCCCCGAGCGGCATGTGGGGCGGCAGCGCGTATGGCGGGGCGCTTTATTTCACGCAGGGCAACGCGACGCTCCATGAGTGCACCTTCAGCAATAATTATGCGTCCAGCCGAAACACAACCCGCGGGGGATGCGCTTATATGAGCACGGTGACCAATGTGATTCTGAGGGATTGCGCTTTTGTTCAAGGCTATGCCAAGTCCTTTGTTACCGGGGTTTGCGGCGGGGGCGCTTTGTATCTGATGGCGTTAACGACCGATATGACGGGATGCCGGATTCAGGGGGTGGGCACAGCCTCAGGATCTAAGGGCGATACCTATATCGGGTCCGGAACGGTGCGCATGACCCACACTCTGATTGCCGGCAACAATGGGGATGGCGTTGCCGTGCTTGGCCCAGGCACGCTCAATCACTGCGTCCTGGCGCATAACGCGGGCTGGGGGATGGCCAGGTACGCGGCTTCGGCTTTGACGATCCGGGACTCGATTGTCTGGGGTAATTCTTTCGGCGGCATCGAGCACAACCAAAACCTGGCGTTGGGCTATTCGTGCAACCAGGATTCCTTGACGGCGACGCTCTCCGGCGAAGGTAATTTCTCCGCCGACCCGTTGTTCGTCGACTCCGCCGCCGGGGATTTTCATCTCCAGAGCACGGCCGGATCCTGGCACGGCGGGGCCTGGACGCCGGACGCGCGCCTCAGCCCGTGCATTGACGCCGGCGACCCGGCCTCGGACTGGAGCTTGGAACCCAAGCCCAGCGGCGGGCGGGTCAACCTGGGGGCCTACGGGAACACGCAGGAAGCGTCGAAATCAACCAGGGGGACGGTATTCTGGGCGCGGTAGCATCTGAAGAACGGGCGATGGTTCAGGGTGGAGGGTGGAGTGTCGAAGCTGGAAGGCGGAGGGAAGAGCCGCAGAGCGGCAGAGGGCAGGAGGATGGGAATCCGGATGAGCGCTAGGCGGGGAGGCTTGGCGTTGTGTGTGCTGGCGTGGCTGCTGGCGGCGGCGAGCTGCCCGGCGGCGGAGTTCTACGTGACGCCGTCCGGC
>CAZVVD010000072.1:0-20495 GCA_964630555.1 uncultured Verrucomicrobiota bacterium
TGTGTTCCGTGGGCAATCGTCTTCTCCGTAACATTGTGTCATGTTTACACGGAAGGTTCTCATTGTCGGCCTGGCTTTCCTGCTCTCGGCCGCCGCCGGCCCGGTCCGCGCCGCCCCCCTCCAGCTGGCCCTGTGGCCTCCCGTCCAGCTGGTCGCCGAGGACACGGACGTGAAGGGCCTCAGGATCAACCTGCCTTACGGACACAACCGGGACGTCGTTGGGCTGGACCTGGGGCTCGTCAACACCGCCAGCCGGGATGTGGTCGGCCTCCAGCTTGGCGTGGGCTTGAACGACGCTGGATATTTTCATGACCCGGCGGCGCCGGGCCGGCTGGCGGGGGCCCAGCTCGGACTCCTGATCAACAGCGCGGGCGCGGTGGCCGGCTTCCAGGCCAGCCCGGTGCTGAACCTCGCGCGCGGCGACCTGGACGGCGTCCAGCTCGCCTGGTGGGTCAACATCGCCCAGGGCGACACCCGCGGCCTGCAGGCGGGCCTGGCCAACGTGACCGGCGGCGACGCCCGCGGCGCCCAGTTGGCCGTCGCCTTGGTCGCCGCCTTGAATGTCGCCCGGGAGGTGCGGGGTGCGCAGGTCAGCGTCGGCGCGCTCTCGATGAACAGGGCCGAGTCCGTCAGCGGCCTGCAGCTCAACGCGGGGCTCGTGGGCAACCTGGCCGACGACGTGGACGGCGTCCAGCTCGCCGCGACCTGCAACCTGGCCCGGCGGGTGCGGGGCCTCCAGCTCGGCCTGGTCAACTATTGCAGGTCCCTCTCGGGGCTGCAACTCGGGCTGGTCAACATCGTGGCCGAAAGTCGCCTGCCGGCCTGCCCATTGGTCGGTGCGCGGTTTTGACGGCCTTCCCGCACGACGAACGCCCCCGCCGGATCACGAGCTCTGCTCGCGGATATGCCGGCAAATATCGACGGCCAGGGCCAGGGCCTCGGCGGCCTGCCGGCCGCTGACCAGCGGCTCGGACCGCGCGCGGACGCAGGCGATAAAGCTCGCCAATTCCTTGCGGAGCGGCTCGCCCTTCTCGATCGGCACCCGGCTGCGCTCGATCCGGCCCTCGCTCCGGCGGTAGAGCTCGCCGGCCTGGTTCTGGTAATCGAGCGAAATGTAGGTGTCCTCCTGGAAAACGCGGATCTTGCGCATGCTTTCCGGGCTGATCCGGCTGGTGGTCACGTTGGCCACGCAGCCGTTCTCGAAGGCCAGCCGCACGTTGGCGATGTCCTCGCTGGGGCTCAGGACCGGCACGCCCACGGCGTGGATCTCGCGCACCGGCGAACGCACGAGGTGCAAAATGACCTCGAGATCGTGGATCATCAGGTCCAAAACCACGCTGACTTCCGTGCCCCGCGGCGGCTGGCCCCGGCGCGCCGGCGGATACGGGGACAGGCGGTGGGCCTCGATGAACCGCGGCCGCACGAGAATCTCCTCCAGAGCCGCCAGCACCGGGTTGAAACGCTCGACATGCCCCACCTGCAGGATCAGCTTGGCGGCCTGGGCCGCCGCCACCATCCGCTCGGCCTCGGCGGTCCGGACGGCGATCGGTTTCTCGACCAGCAGATGCACCCCGCGCTCCAGGAACGGCGCGGCCGCCTCGAAATGCTTGTCTGCCGGCACGACGATGCTGGCGGCCTCCACCGCGCCGGCCAGCTCGGCCATGTCCCGGAAGACGCGCGTCCGGTAGCGGGCGGCGATCTCCTCCGCCCGCGCCAGGTTGAGGTCGTAGACCCCGACCAGGTCAGCTTCCGGCAGCTCGGAATAGATCCGCGCGTGCCACTGGCCCAAACTGCCGACCCCGACAACGCCGACCCTGACTTTGGAAGAAACCATACCCCCCCCGATATAAATTCCAAATTCCAAAATCCAAATTCCAAGGAATGCAGACCAAAATTCAAACCGAAAGAAACACATCAAAGGCCAGAACAGAAAGCCGATTATTAAATTCCAAATTCAACAAACATCCAATCAACGGAACTCGCCTTTGCTGACGATGGCGTTGAAAATGAGCATCAGTTCTCCCGCTTCCCGGATTAGATCGTTTCGCGTGTGTTCAAGATCGTCCTGCCCGCCGCAATCGAGCAGGCGAAGCCACAGGCGGCTTTCCTTGGACTCCTTGCGGCAGATTTTTATGCGCATGGCAAAGTCTTTTTTACTTAAGGCCTCGTTGGCCTCGATATAATTCCCGGCAACCGAACCCGACGCGCGTACGAGTTGCCTGATGTCTTCGTCATTACTCAACGATCGCGGCAATCTCTTGATAAATTGCCGCACATTTTGGGCGAACAGAAACGTGCGTTCATCCAAAGGTTGGGGCTTATCCTTGTTTTCCATTGTCGGTGTGTTACTCAAAAGATTGAACAACTAAAGACGAACTTCGATCTGTTTCATTGACGGCATGTTTCCAATTGATTGCAGAACTGATCTGCATTATTCAGTATTTGATTGCATTTCCTTGGAATTTGGAGTTTGGAATTTGCCACGTCAGCCATTTTGGCTAAGTGGCCCCTTGCCCCGATTCTCAATCGGGACGACGGGGGAATTTTCTAGAAGCTCCATCTCCACCGCCAGGAAGGCGAGTCCCAGCCGGTCGGCTTCCGCCACCACCCGCTCGCGCTCCAGCAGGATGGTCCGGCCGGCCTCCAGCGCCAGGACCGCGGCGCGGATTTTGCGCAAGACCTTGAGGGTCCGCAGGCCGACCACGGGAATGTCGAAGCGCATGTCGTGTCCGCGCTTGGCGACCTTGACGACCACGGCGCCGGCGCCCCCCAGCCGCCCGGCCCGCAGGAGGGTTTCGTCGGTGCCCTCGAAGGCCTCGACCGCCAGGATCGTGCCCTGCTTGACAACCACGGTCTGGCCGATGTCCAAGCCGCTGACCGCTTTCGCGGCCCGGCAGCCTAGCTCAATGTCCGCCTGCTCCGGCGGCGTCGGCGCGCGCCGGCCCAGCAGGCCGGGCGCCGGCATGGCCGATTCCATGAAACGCGAGGCGGGCAGCAGTTCCACGCCCACGGTTTTCAACTCGTTGCCGATCGTGCCGAAAATGGTCTCCGCGTTGCGGATGCGCAATTGAGTCAGCAGCGTCAGGGCGCGGCGGTCAAGCCGCACCCGGAACAAACTGGTGGGCGTGATCTGGCCGGCCATGACTGCCTGCGTCACCCCGCTCCCGCGGAACGTCTCCAGCAAGGCGGTCAACTGCCCGACATGCAGCCAATGAACCTCGTCTGCCAGGCGCTCTATGGCGCGGTCCGTCTCGCCCCGGAACGCCACCGCCACCAGGCGCTGGACGCCCTGTTTTTTCGCGGATGCCGCCAGCAACAAAGGATAACTGCCGCGGCCGGCGATCAAGCCCAGTTCTTGAGGTTGATTCATGGATGTACGGCAGTATAGTGATTGGCAACGTATGATGACAGGATAAATTTATCATGAATCGCTTGCCAATACACCGGGTATCCTGGGGAACATTAGCCATCCTGGGATATATCTTGTCGCCCCTGTCGTGGTGGAACGATCTATGGGTGAATATGCCCATCGCTTACGCCGCCGCCAGCCTGGTGCAAGCCGTGAATACCCGGTTTTTCCTGGGAACCTTTATCGCGACGTATTGGGCCAGCAACATTCTCGGACTGATCCTGATGCACGTGGGAATTCGCGGCGCGGCGACGGATAAGATCCCCTCCTTGAGCCGCTCCGGCACGCTCTGGTGGCTGGCGATTTCTCTCGTTTATACCGCCGTCATCGCGGTCCTGGTTCACCTGGATATCCTCCGCCCGCTGGGCGCGTATTGGCCGACGCAGCCGTGAATATCCGATATCCGACAAGGAACACCCCCGCGCGTGGCGCGGGATCGCCGCCGCATTATTCGAACCGAATTCGACACACTGCTTGGTTTGGGTTGCAGGCATAGCCCGCGTTGGGGGGGGCAGAGAAAAAGAGCCACGGAAGCTTTGACGCTTCCGTGGCTCGGACAACACACAGCGGGAGTTCTTTCCGCCTATTTCTTGCCGGCGGCGATCGACGCCTGGGCCGCCGCCAATCTGGCGATCGGCACACGGAACGGACTGCAGCTGACGTAATTCAGTCCGGTCTTGAAGCAGAATTCCACGGAAGCCGGGTCGCCGCCCTGCTCGCCGCAGATGCCGATCTTCAGGTCCTTGCGGGTCTTGCGGCCCTTGCGGACCGCCATTTCAATCAGCTGGCCGATGCCGGCCTGGTCAATGGTCTGGAACGGATCGGCCGCCAGGATTTTCTTGTCCAGGTAATCGGTCATGAACCCGCCGATGTCGTCCCGGCTGAACCCGAAGCCCATCTGGCTCAGGTCGTTGGTGCCGAACGAGAAGAACTCGGCTTCCGCGGCCATTTCGTCGGCCAGCAGGCAGGCCCGCGGGATTTCGATCATCGTGCCGTAGGCGTGAGGAATGGCGCGCAGCCCCAGGCGCTGGAGGGTCTCCGCGTACTCCTTGACGCAGAGCGCCTTCTGGTCGCGCAGCTCCCGGGCGTCGCAGGTCACGGGGACCATGATCTCGGGATGGCATTTCTTGCCGGACTTGATCAGCTCCCCGGCGGCCTCGAAAATAGCCCGCACCTGCATCACGGTCACTTCCGGATAGGTGATGCCCAGGCGGACGCCGCGATGCCCCATCATGGGATTGGATTCGTGGAGCTGCTCGCCGCGCCTCCGCACCTCCTCCGCTGAAATGCCCAGGCTGGCGGCCAACTCCTTTTGTTTCTCGGCGCCCTTGGGCACGAACTCGTGCAACGGCGGATCGAGCAGGCGGATGGTCACCGGCAGCCCTTCCATGGCCTCGAGCGTCTCCTTGATGGACGCCTTGACGAAGGGATAGAGCTCGTCCAGCGCCCGGCGGCGGTCGTCGACGGTCTTGCTGAGGATCATCTTGCGCAGCAGGAAGAGCGGCTGGTCGCTGCCCTTGCCGTAGAACATGTGCTCGGTGCGGAAGAGCCCGATGCCCTCGGCGCCGAACTGCCGGGCGTTGACGGCGTCCGCCGGGGTATCCGCATTGGCGCGCACCCCCAGCCGGCGGTGGGCGTCCACGAGTTTCATGAACTTCTGGAAGCGCGGGTTCTCGGTGGCGTCGATCATCGCCAGCTGGCCGGCGTAGACGTAGCCGCGGGTGCCGTTCAGGGTCACGAAGTCGCCTTCCTTGAACGCCAAACCGCCGACGGCCATCGTCTTGGCCCCGGCATCCACGTGCAGGGCGCTGGCCCCGACGATGCAGCACTTGCCCCAGCCGCGGGCCACCAGGGCAGCGTGGCTGGTCATGCCGCCCCGGGCCGTCAGGATGCCCTCGGCGGCGCGCATGCCCTCCACGTCCTCCGGGTTGGTTTCCTCGCGGACGAGGATGACCTGGCGCCCGGCCTTGACCCATTCCACGGCCGTCGCCGCGGTGAACACGACCTGCCCGAAGGCGCCGCCGGGGCCGGCCGGCAGGCCCTTGACCAGCACAGCGGTGTCCTTTTCGGCCTTCGGATCGACGATCGGATGCAGGAGCTCATCCAGCTGGGCCGGGGTGATCCGCAAGACCGCCTCGCGCGGGGTGATGAGCTTCTCCTCGACCATGTCCATGGCCATGTTCAGGGCGGCGGTGCCGGTGCGCTTGCCGACGCGGCACTGGAGCATGTAGAGCTTGCCCTCCTGGATCGTGAACTCGATGTCCTGCATGTCGTGGTAGTGCTTTTCCAGCTTCTTCTGGATCCCGTCCAGCTCGCGGTAGACCGCCGGCATGGCGGTCTCCAGCGACGGCAGGAGCGCGTTGTGCTCGCTCTTGGTGGACTCGTTCAGCGGGTTCGGGGTACGGATGCCGGCCACGACGTCCTCGCCCTGGGCGTTGACCAGCCACTCGCCGTAAAACTTGTGCTCGCCGTTAGCCGGGTTGCGGCTGAAGGCCACGCCGGTGGCGGAGGTGTCCCCCATGTTGCCGAACACCATGGCCTGGACGTTGACGGCGGTGCCCCAGGCGTCGGGAATGCCCTCGATGCGGCGGTAGGAAATGGCGCGCTTGCCGTTCCAGCTCTTGAACACCGCGCCGATCCCGCCCCAGAGCTGCTCCATCGGGTCGTCGGGGAAGTCCCGGCCGAGCACCACCTTGACCCGCGCCTTGAACTCCTCGCACAGGGCTTTCAACTCGTCCAGGGTCAGGTCGGTGTCCTTCTGGTAGCCGCGGGACTTCTTGAGCTCGCCCAGCATGTCGTCAAGCTGCTTGCGGATGCCCTTGCCTTCGGTCGGCTCAATCCCCTCGGCCTTTTCCATGACCACGTCGGAATACATCATGATCAGGCGGCGGTAGGCGTCGTAGACGAAGCGCCCGTTCTGCGTCTTGGCCACCAGGCCGGGAATCGTGCGCGAGCACAGACCGACGTTCAGCACCGTTTCCATCATGCCCGGCATGGACTTGCGCGCGCCGGAACGGCAGGACACCAGCAGCGGATTCCGGGCATCGCCAAAGCGCATGCCCATCTGGGCCTCGACCTTGGCCAGGGCCGCGGCGACCTCCTGTTTCACGCTGGCCGGAAACTTCATCTTGTTCTGGAAAAACGCGTTGCAACATTCCGTGGAAATCGTGAACCCGGCGGGCACCGGCAGACCCAGACGGCACATCTCGGCCAAGTTGGCGCCCTTGCCGCCCAGCAGGTTTTTCATCTCCGCCCGCCCCTCGGTGGACTTGCCGGCGCCGAACAGATACACGAACTTGACGGATTTCCTGGCCTTGGCCTGTTTCCTGAATGCCATGATGCGATTCCTCCTGGTGCAGACGCGTCGTGCCGATCCCGGTTTCGCCGCGCCGTCAAAAACCGGCGCGGGGCAGCGTGGGTGCGAAAGCCGGGCACTTTAGCATAGGCGCCCGGCCTGTCAATGGTGGAAACCCATTTTTCCTTTTCTACGCTTACGGCTTGCCTCGTCCCGGCCTTGTGGTATAGGGGTGGCCACCGGGCGGCGGGGATCCATTTCCCTCCGTCCGCGGGCCGGCCCCGCGCGGCCCCCGGATCCTCGTCCAACCCGTCCTGAAACCTCATTCCCATGGCCGGCGAATACATTTTTACCCTCGAACGGGTGACGAAGCAAACTGCCGGGGTCACTGTCCTCAACGACATCACCTTGGCATTCTTCTTCGGCGCCAAGATCGGCGTCATCGGCGCCAACGGCGCCGGCAAGTCGTCCCTGCTGAAAATCCTCGGCGGGCTGGACCCGGAGGTTCTGGGCGAGGTCCGCGTGGCCCGGGGCGTCCGGCTGGGCCACCTCCCCCAGGAGCCGCAGCTGGACCCCGCCAAAACGGTGGCCGGGATCGTCGCGGAGGGCGTCGCCGCCGAGCGCGCGATTCTCGCGCGCTACGACGCCGTCTGCGACCGGCTGGGCGAAAAGCCGGCGCCGGCGGAAGCAGAAAAACTCAACGCCGAGCTCGGCCGGCTCCAGGACGAGATCGACCGGCACGACCTCTGGGAACTCGACCATAACGTGGAGATGGCCATGGACGCCCTGCGCCTGCCGCCGGGCGAGTCCAAGGCGGCGACGCTCTCCGGCGGCGAGAAGCGCCGGGTGGCGCTCTGCCGCCTGCTGATCTCCAATCCCGACGCCCTCCTGCTCGACGAGCCCACCAACCACCTCGACGCCGAGTCGGTCGCCTGGCTCGAAACCTACCTGCGGAAGTTCAAGGGCACGGTGGTCGTGGTGACCCACGACCGCTATTTCCTGAACAATGTCACCGGCTGGATCCTGGAGCTCGAGGGCGGGCGCGCCCATCCCTACCAGGGCAACTACGCGAGCTGGCTGGAGCAGAAGCAGGCCCAGCTCGCGCGCGACAGCCGCCAGGCCGCCTCGCGCCGGAAACTGCTGGAGCAGGAGCTGAGCTGGGTCCGGCTGAACCCCTCCGGCCGGCGCGCGAAGGGCAAGGCCCGCCTCCGGCGCTACGAGGAGCTGGCGGCCCAGGCGGCGGACACGCGCGAAGACACCCTCGAAATCCGGATCCCACCCGGCCCCCGCCTGGGCGACCTGGTCGTCCGCGCGGAGTCCGTGAGCAAGGCGTTCGGCGACCGCCTGCTGATGGAGAACGTCAATTTCGACCTGCCCCGCGGCGGGATCGTCGGGGTCATCGGCGCCAACGGCGCCGGCAAGACCACCCTCTTCCGCATGATCCTCGGGCAGGAGCCGGTGACCGCCGGGCGCCTGACGGTGGGGCCGTCGGTCATGCCGGCCTACGTGGACCAGAGCCGCGACGCCCTGGACCCCCGGCGCACGATCTACGAGGAGATCACCGGCGGGCAGGAGTTCCTCGACCTGGGCGGACGGCCGATGAACGGGCGCGCCTACTGCGGGCGGTTCAACTTCAAGGGCACGGACCAGCAGAAACTCGTCGGCCGGCTCTCGGGCGGCGAGCGCAACCGGGTGCACCTGGCCAAGCTCCTGCGGGGCGGCGGCAACCTGCTCCTGCTGGACGAGCCCACCAACGACCTCGACGTCAACACCCTGCGCGCGCTGGAGGAAGGGCTCTCCGAGTTCGGCGGCTGCGCGGTCGTGGTCAGCCACGACCGCTGGTTCCTGGACCGCGTGGCGACCCACATCCTGGCCTTCGAGGGCGACAGCCGGGTGGCGTGGTTCGAGGGCAACTACGAGGCCTACCACGAACAGCGCCGCAAACTGCTGGGCGAGGCCGCCGACCGCCCCGCGCGCATCCGCTTCCAGCCGGTGAGGACGCCCGGCGCCTGACGCCCAACGCCCGGATGTGGGAAGATGGCGCAGCCGCACCCCCGGGCGCCGGACGTCGCGTCCCGGGTGGATCACTCCGCAGCCATGGAACCATGCAAGTGCAACCATGCAAGTGCGCTTGACAAGTTTTCATGGCCGGAATACGTTTCAATGCCTTATTGATATTGTCAGCACATACCGGAGGGCGCCAGCATGAAGAGGACATTCGTTTTCGCGGGAACGATCGGCATCATCGCGTTGGTGTTGAGCGCCGGCGCGGCCGCGGCCCAGGCGCCGGCCAAGGCATCCACCGCCGGGGCCGACTGGCCGCGCTGGCGCGGGCCCGACGCCGATGGCATCTCCAGAGACACCCGCTGGAACCCCGCGGCGCTGGCCGCCGCCAAGCCGCTGTGGAAGGTGAATGTCGGCAAGGGCTACTCGTCGGTGACGGTCAAGGGCCAGCGCCTGTTCACCATGGGATTCCAGGACGGCCAGGACACGGTGCACTGCCTGGACGCCAGGACCGGCGCCGGGATCTGGAAGCGGTCCTATGCCTGCGGCAGCGTGGACCACCCCGGCCCCCGCGCCACGCCGACCCTGGACAACGGCCTGGTCTATACCATCAGCTGCCAGGGGCACATCCTCTGCCTGAAGGAGGCCGACGGCTCCATCGCCTGGCAGAAGAACGCCCTGGCGGACTTCGAGGCCCGGAACGTCAAGTGGGGATTCTCCGGCTCGGCGTTTGTCGAGGACCGCCTGGTTTTCTTCAACGCCGGCCCCGGCGGCCTGGCGCTGGACAAGAAGACGGGCGCCAAGGTCTGGTCGAGCGGCCCCGGCGTCGGCGGCTATTCCACCCCGGTCGCCTACACCCTGGGCGGCAAGCGGCGCCTGGCGCTCTTCGTGGAGAAAGCCGCCTGCGGCGTGGACCTCCAGACCGGCGAACGGCTGTGGTCGCACCCCTGGACCACCAGCTACGACGTCAACGCCGCCGACCCGATCGTCGCGGACAGCGAGGTGTTCATCACCTCCGGCTACCGCCGCGGCTGCGCCCTGCTGGACCTCTCCGGCGCGGCGCCGAGAGTGGTCTACGAGAACAAGACCCTCCAGAGCCACTTCAGCAGCCCGGTCCTCATCGGCGGGCACCTCTACGGCATCGACGGCAACACCGGCAAAGGGGACCTCGTCTGCCTGGAGTTCAAGACCGGCGCCGAGAAGTGGCGCAAGAACCTGGGGTTCGGCTCGCTCATGGCCGTGGGCGACAAGCTCCTCGTGCTCAACGAGGGCGGGCGCCTGTTCGTCGCCGACGCCTCCCCCGCCGGCTACAGGGAAGTCGCCGCCGGCCCCAGCGGGATCGGCGCCACTTGCTGGACCGTGCCGGTCTTCTGCCGCGGCCTGGTCTACTGCCGCAACGACAAGGGCGACCTCGCGGCCCTTGATCTCGGCGGCGACGCGCCGTCCGCCCATTGACAATTCCGCCCGTGGCGCTAGCATAGGAAACCGCCGCCAAGGAAGCGAAACGCCGGGAGAACGGCCCGGCACCCCGGGAGAGCCCTGCGATGCACAAACCCGCCGCCGCCTACGCCGCCGCCGGCGTTGACATCGACAACAAGATGGCCGCCCTCCGGGCCGTGAAACGCATGGTCAAGTCCACCGCGGTCCCCGGGTTGCTCAGCGAGATCGGCGCCTTCGGCGGCATGTTCGCCGCGCCCGGCCGGGACCAGGCCCTTATTGCCAGCACCGACGGCGTGGGGACCAAGCTCAAGGTGGCGGTCATGGCCGGGAAACACGACACTGTCGGCCAGGACCTCGTCAATCACTGCGTCAACGACATCCTGGTCCACGGCGCCGAGCCGCTGTTTTTCCTGGACTATTTCGGCGCCGCCCGCTTCCAGCCGGCCGTGTTCCGGCAGGTCGTGGCCGGCCTGTGCCGGGCTTGCCGCGACAACGGCTGCGCGCTCATCGGGGGGGAAACCGCCGAAATGCCCGGCCTCTACCCGCCGGGTGAATACGACCTGGTGGGCACGATCGTCGGCGCCGTGGACCGGAAACAAATCATCACCGGCCGGACCCTCCGGCCGGGGGACGTCCTCCTCGGCCTTGCCTCCTCCGGCCTGCACACCAACGGCTACTCGCTGGCCCGGAAGATCATCTTCGACCAGGAAAAACTCGGCCTGGACGATCCCCTGCCGGGGACCGGGCGGCGCGTGGCCGACGCGCTCCTGGCCGTGCACCGCAGCTACCTCCGGCCGGTCAGCCGGTTGCGCCGGCGGGTCGCGATCCGCGGCCTGGCCCACATCACCGGCGGCGGGTTTCCCGACAACCTGGTCCGGGTGCTGCCGAAATCCGTCGACGCCGTCATTGACCGCTCGGCCTGGCCCGTGCCGCCGTTGTTCCGGTTTCTCCAGGAGCGGGGCCGGGTGGACCGGGATGAGATGTACCGCGTCTTCAACATGGGGATCGGCCTGGTCATCGCGGTCCGGCCGGCCGACGGCCCGGCCGCCCTGGCGGTCCTGCGGCAGGCCGGGGAGCGCCCGCTCGAGATCGGCCGGCTGGAAAAAGGGTCCGGCGCGGTCCGGCTCATTCGATAGGCCAGCAGGGCCTGGCGCGCTTGCGCGGCGATCCTGCGGATCCCCCTTCCCCTTCCTCCAGCCCGATGACGGCAACAGTGTCGAGGAGCAGCGGGTAGGTATCCAGGCTTCCATCCATGGGGGAGTCAACGCCGAAATAAAGAACGCAGAGACCCGACGGGGCGCCGCCGATAAAAACGGGCGTCGCCGGGATATCAACCAGCGGACCCTGAGCGCTGACGGCCACGCCCAAAAGCCATTCGCCGGTCTCTGCGCGGTAATGGCGCCAGCCATCCGCGGTTTGGGCCGCGAGCCAGCAGTCCACGGGCGTTCCGGCATAAGCCCCGCTCTCCACGGCCACCGTCACGCAGAGCGGGTCCCCCGCCGGCAGTGCCAGCAGGCCATTGGCGCCGTTGGCCTTGAGGTCCAGGGTCGGGCTGTCGGCAGGCTGGACGAATAGCGGATTCGAGTAGAACCAGAGATCATCAAACGCCTTGGCCTCGGTGTTGTCGCCCGCCAGGCTGTCGGGCAGCGGGTTGCCGGCGGCATCGGTCTCGCCGGCCGCGTCCAGCCCGCGGTTTGAGCCGCGCAGGCGAAAATACATGGGGCGCCCGCGCGTGTTCCAGGCCAGGCTCATCTGCTTCCAACCGTCGCCCAAGTCAGTCCAGCGCACGCTGATCACGCCGTTCCCGTCCTCCTCGCCGCCCTCGGCATCGAAGCGGGCAATAACCCGCGCGGAAGCATTGCCGCCGTTCGTGTAGGCTGCGTCGCCCGGATCGATGCGGCCGGACACCTCGCCGGCGATCACGTCCACGCGCGCCAGGCTAGGCGTATTGTGACCTGCCGGGCCGTAGTTGGCGCCCGGCGGATCGCGGACCGTGATTTCGAGCGTAACCACGGAACCCAGGCTGTGCAGCGTCTGGCCCATTGCGGCCCCGTGGATGCTGAAATTGAGGGTGTCGATCAGGTCGCCTTGGACCACCCAGCCGTTGCCTGAACGCAGGCCGTCCACGATGGATTGCATATCGGACGGATCCTCCGCGAAGGTCCAGGTCTTGAGATATTGGCCAGGCCAAAAGCAGCTGGAGGCGTTGTGGAAATCCGAATTGGCAAACAGCCACCAGCGCCGGCCTTCGCCGAGCAGGGCGTCCCAGACTCCCCCCACCTCGGCGGCGTAGATGCCGCACCCGCCGTAGGTGCACCCGCCGACCGAGCGTTCGTCATACCCGCCGCGCTGGGCGCTGGCCTGGTGCCCGGGCATGGACTCAAAGCCGAAGCACACATCGGGCGCGGCATTGTTCAGGTCGCGGAACGCTGCCACGTCGAAGACGTCCCGGCGTTCCGGGTGCGCCGCGATGGCCCAGCTGGTCCCCGGGTGGTTGGCTTGCAGCCAGGCGACTGCTTCCAGGCTCTTGGCACGCCCGGCGGCTGTGCTTTTGACCCAGCCCTGCGCCGCGCCGCCCGCCAGGTCCGTATCGCCCGCATCGTACCGGTACTCGAATTCAGCGATGCCGGCGGCGCTCGGACTCGCGTTGAACTGGTTGGAGATCATGCCCACGGAGCAATGCGAATACCCGGGCATATTCCATTCCAACCCCAAGGCAAGCACATATCCCGGGTGCGCGGCGCGGGCCGCCAGCACATCGTCAAACTGGAAATCGCGCAGGCTTTGCCAGCGCCACATGTTGGTGTGACCGTTCGCGTTGACGCTAGCCTCGCCGAGGATGGTCGCCCCGGGATATTGGTCCCAATAGACCGTCTGACCGAGGTCCAGCCCCGACAGTCCTCCGTGGCGGGAAAACACGCCGCCGTGCTCGGAATGCGCCCACCAGTCCAAGCCGTAGTTGAGGCCATGGGATGCCATGCCTCCCAAGCTGTAGCGGCCATCGGTGTAACAAGTATGATGGTGAAAATCGCCGGCCACATAACCGCCTCCGGCAAGTCCGGCTGTGGCCAGCGCCAGCGCCAGGCAGGCCGCGGCGCCTGCCCGGTGAACCAAGCTGCCAAACCCTTGTCTCGATCCTTTGATAGGACAAACGCGCTTAAGCATATTTATATGATACCCGCTTGCGGCCTGTTTATCAAGGTTGAAACGCGGCAGGCAGGGCCGCGCGTCCCATAGCGGCAAAACCGCCGGTCGAGATCGGCCGGGATAGAAAGGAGCCCCCGTGCCGGGGGCCTCGTCCACGGAGGGATTCAGCGGGCGGGCGCATCCCGCCCCGCGGGCCGGTGCGAGGAGAAGGTCAGCCCAAGCGGGGTGATGAGCCCCTTGAGCCCGTCACGGCCGTAGGCTTTTTCCAGGGCGGCAAGGGATGCGGGTTGGCCCGGGGCGGCTTTCATTTCGAGGTAAGTCAGGTTGGCGATGAAGCCCCTGAATTGCCGGAGGGAGGCGCGGGTAAAATCGTCCGGCTCGGTCCGGATGGTTTCCTCGAGGTCCGAACTCATGCCGTAACGGAGCTGGGCCAGGGTTTCCCCTATCTCCCTGGCCTGGTAGGTCAGAAAGCGCTTGGCCAGCCCGTCGTCCTGGTAGACGAGTTCCCCCCGGACGAGCGACCAGGACCCGAAGTCCACGGCGCCGGGTTGGGACAGCAGGGCCGCCAGGTCCCGTTCGCCGAACCCCGCAATCACGCCGGAGCCCCAAAGGCGGCCCGCGTCCCGGAGGCGGATGTCCAGGCGCCCGATGGCCAGGGTCGCCGCGCCGCGGTCGTAGGCGCACTCCAGGACAATGTCGCCTGAGAGCCGCTCGTAGCCCATCCGCTTCAGCGTCCGGCGCAGCCCGGCCAGGGCCGCCGCGGGCGCGTCCAGGCCCCGGGCTTCCAGGCGCAGCCGGCGCGGGAAGGCGCAGCCCGGTTCCAGGCCTTCCAACACCAGGCGCTCGAGGGTCGCGGCGGGCCCGCCGCCGGCCGGCTGGATGACACAGCGCTCCAGGACCACGCGCCGGCCCAGCCGGCTCAAGGCCATGCGTTGGAAGGTGAAGGCGGCCCGCGGCGCCAGCGCCTGCACGGCGCTCTCGAGCGCGACCCGCCCGGCTCGCGTCATCATCCCCCGCAGGACCGCCACGCCGGCCAGCCCGACGACCAGCAGCCCGGCCAGGATGGCGAGCCCGGCCTTCAGCCGGCGGCGGGCCCGGACGCGCCCGGCCGGGGCGTCCGCCCGAGACGTGAAAATTGACGCTTGCTTGTTTTTGTCCACCCGGTTATCATACCGGACATGGCGGAGATCGGCATGCACAAAATGCATGGGGCGGGTTCCGGCCGCCGGGCGTTCCTGCTGGCGGCGGCCCTGGCGCTGGCGTGCGCCGGGGCGGGATCGGCGCCCGCCCCGGCCGCCGCCGATTCCGGCCAGCCCGAGACCGGGAAGCCGGCCGACGATCCCAGCCGCGTGGACGCCGCGATCCGCCGCGGCCTGGCCTTCCTGAAAAGCAGTCAGCAGGCCGACGGCTCCTGGCGCGACTGCTCCGGCACCACCGCCCTGGCCCTGAAAGCCATCGTTTGCGAAGGGGCGCCGGCGGGATACGAGGAGGCGGTCGCGCGGGCGGCGGACTATCTGCTGGCCCATGCCCGTTACAACCGGGTCTACGAAACCGCCCTGCTGGCCATGGCCCTGCAAGACCTGGACCCAACCACCTACCGGGAGGCCATCAGCAAGTGCCGGGACTTTCTCGAGGGCGCCCAGCTCCCGCACGGCATGTGGACCTACGGCAAGCCCGGCGCTGAGCAGGCCCAGGCCGCGGCGGTCCGGATGGCAGCCCGCTCGGCCGAGGCGCCGGCGGAGGGCGGACAGTCGAAGGCCGCCGACCCGACCGAGAAATCCCAACCGCAGCCGGGCGATAACTCCAACACCCAGTTCGCCCTGCTGGGCTTGAGAGCGGCACGCTGGGCCGGACTGGATGTGGACTTGGGCGTTATCCGGAAAACCCAGAGCCATTTCATGATGACCCAGCAGGCCGACGGCGGCTGGGGCTACAAGGATCGCGGCGTCCGGCCCACCGGCTCCATGACCTGCGCGGCCCTGGCCAGTCTCTGCATCCTGGACGACGTCTTCAAAGCCGGCGGGTATTTCGACCGCCGCAAGATCCGGAAGGACAACGTGGCCAAGGGCGCGCAGTGGATGCGGGACCATTTCTCGGTTGCCCAAAATCCCGGCGGGGCGAACTACTACTATTACATGTATTCCCTGGAACGGGCCGGCATCCTGATTAAGCGGAAGCAGTTCGGGGAACACGACTGGTTCGCCGAGGGGGCGCCGGCGATCTGCGCCCGTCAGCATGCGGACGGCAGCTGGGGCGGGCAGAAACAGGGCCGCTTCAGCGCCGAGCTCGACACCGCCTTCGCGATCCTCTTCCTGAAGGAAGGCGCCGCCGCCCACCGCGCTCCCCAGCGCGTCGCCTGGATTGAAGAATGACCCGCCGCTAGGGCGCGTCCGCCGCCGCAGGCGCCGGGCGCAGGTCCGCCTGGAGCTGCTTGAGCTTGGTCCGCATGGCGGGGGTTCCGGCCTGATCGGCCAGCACGAGCGCGCGGGCCATGAGACCATCGGCCGCCGCCGTCCGCCCGGCAAGATACAGGCTGCGGATGGCGCGGTAGTAGCGGTTCAGGGCGACGTCCCAAGCGCCGGCTGCCTCGTAGCCTTTCCCGGCCTCCTCCAGCGCCTGCGCCATCTCGAGGTAACGGCCCGCCTGCTGGAAATGCCCGGCGGCCGCGTCCTGGAACCCGGCCGCGTCGCGGGGCTGGCGGTCGAGGAGCGCCAGGCGCGCCCGGACCTGGTCAGCTTCCGCCTGGACCGCCGGCTCGGCCGCGGCCAGGTCGCCGGGTCTGACCCGGGCCAGCGCGGCCGCCGCGTTCGTGGCTTCGCCCTTGGCGCAGAGCAGGTCGGCCTGCAAGACCTGGTACTGGATGAAAAACGGCTGCCCGGCTTTAAATATCTTCAAGGGCTCTTGCAGCAGCGCGAGGGCGTCGTCCGGCCTGCCCGCGCGCCGCGCGATCCGGGCCTTGAGGAGCGGAATCTCGGGGGCGCTCACGCCGGCCCGCTGGAACTCCGTGTCGGCCTCGTCCAGCAGCGCGCCGGCCGCCAGGTCCTGCCGCAGGAGGACCAGGCAGGCGGCCAGGTTGTAGGCGTTCCGCCCGATCGCGGCGGGAGCGTCCATCAGCCGGGCGCGGTCGAGGGCTTTGCGGTAATAGGCGGAGGCCTTCTCGGGCGATCCCGCCGCGAACGCGCGCTGGGCCAGGGACGTGTGGCGCTCCAGCTCGGGATCCTGGCGGACAGGTTTGGGCGGCGTCCCACAGCCGGCCGACACCATCATCCCCGCCGCCAGCAGCAGCAGGCCGGCGCCCCGCGCTGTGCCTGCAACCGCGGCACCCTGTTGCTGCGCGGGGGTCCTCATGGCGCGCCCTCCACCAACGGCCCGGTCTGGGCGGGATCGATCAGGGGGCCGCCATCCAGCGGCTCGACGTATTTCCGCAGCAGCCAGTGTCGCTGCAGGCCGCGGATCAGGATCTGCGTGTCCCGCAGGGTGTCCAGGGCCTGGTCGGTCAGCGCCGGCACCTGGTCCTTCATCAGCGCCTCGCCCTGCTTCAGGGTCTGGCGGGCCTGGACCGTCAGAGCCGGCAGCTCGTTGAGGACGAGCTGGAGCTTGTCCAGGGCCGGCACCGCCTTGGCGCGGACCTCTTCCAGCATGGCGGAGACCTGCTCGATGATCTCGGTGTCCTTGCCGCACTCGATGGCGGCGCCGTCCGGCAGCAGGGGGTCCTCGCGGTTGCCGACGCCGATCTCGACAAAGGCGTCGCCGGTGACCACCAGGGTTTTCTTGACCAGCGCCCGGGAACTGGTGCGCACGAAACCGTGGAAGCGCTCCTTCATTTCGAAAACCGCCCGGATGGCGCCGTCGGGGGTCGGCTCGATCTCGCTGACCGCGCCGGCCGTGTTGTTCAGGATCTTGATCTCGGACCCCTTCTTCAGACCGAACGACCCCTCGGGGGTGGTGAACAGGACGTGCAGCCGGAACTTTTCCTCGAACAGCCCCTGGGCGCGCCCGGCCATGAAAATGCCGGCCGCCAGCAGCGCCACCGCCAGCAGCACGAACAGCCCGGTGATCTCGTTCACGAACCGGAACTTGAAGGTTGCATCCATGGCAAACTCTCTTCCGCCACCTCCAGCGAACCCTGCGCTAACGACGCGGCCGTCACCGAACACCATCCTGCCTTGCGGTCTCTGGTTGGTGTTTTACAGGTGGAGCGGCTTGTCCACAAGACGCTCTCTATTCTCAGGCTCCGCACGGCGCGCGTTAGGGACAACGCGTTCCACCGTCCTTCATCCAAGGATACAGAGATTTCCCGTTTCGCTCGAAATAACACGTCAGCAAGGAATTTATTGTCTGGTTTCGACCCGGAGTGTATCCCCCTGCATCCAAAACCGCAAACAGTTTTGGGGCAGGAGCTTCCCGCCCCCGTCGTCCCGGTCGTGGATCCAGAGCACGGCGGCGCCCCCGGCCAGCGCGGCGTCCACCGCCCTGGCCAGCAGGGCCGCGTGCTCCTCGGCCACGCCGGCCGTCGGACGCTCCAGCAGGACCAGCGCCGGCCGGCCCAGGAACGCGCGCACCCATTCCGCCCGCCGCAGGTCGCGCCGCGGCACCACCGCGGGCCGCCCGGCGGGCACGTCCGCGAGGCCGAACGCTTGCGCCAGCCCGCGGGCCTCGGCTACGATGTCCGCGAGCGGGCGCGCCGTGTGGTGCCGCTGGGCCAGGGTCAGGTTTTCCAGGACGTTGAGGTTGCTGATCCAGCCTTGGCCGTCGAAGACGCGGCCGATCCGGGCGCGCAGGGCCAGCTCGCGGTCCGGCGCCAGCCCGGCCCAGCGCTCGCCCAGGAACGCGACGCTTCCCTCGTCCGGCCGGACCAGCCCCTCGGCGGCGTCCGCCAGCGGCAATTGCTCGTTGCCCGGCTCGAGCCGGACCCGCGCCAGCTCCCCCGGCATCAGCCGGAAGCCGACCCCGCGCATCGCGGCCTGGCCGGCCGCCGCAGGGCGCAGGGTGACGCGGTCAAATTTAAGGATGGGAACTGCGGAGGTCATATCAGGGTTCGGGGTTCAGGTCGCCTGCAGGCTGCCAGACTTTGTTCGGAGTAGTATCGCTTTTCCCATTGGTGAATTGTTTACTCGGTTACAGTTTTGGGGACGCTATCCAATTTTCCAGGTGGAATACTCCCATCCATGCCTTCTTGCCCTGATCCTGAAGCTTCCTCCTGAACCCTGAACCCTGAATCCCGAACCCTTATCTCCCCAGCCGATTCAGCTTACATATAGCTGAGGAGGGACACGATCACGGACACGAGGAACAACGCCGCGATCGAGCGCACCACCGCCCGCGTGGCCGCCTGCGGCACCTCCGTGATCGCCCGCTGGACGCTCAGCCCCTCCAGGATGCAGATCGTGCTCGTGAGCATTCCCGGGATCAGCGTCTTGGCCAGCAGGCTGAAGACATCCGGCAGGTGCACGTCCTTGAGAATGCTGTCGACGAACAGGCGGGGATCGCCCGAGCCCACCCCCATGAGCAGCCCGCAGCAAAAGCCGCTGGCGAAGGAGACGGCGATGAAGGCGATCGTCAGGCAGAAGACCGAGACCGCCATGCCCAGCACCCGCGGCACGGCGAGGTAGGCCAGGGTATCCAGCCCCTGGGCCTCGAGGACGCGGATTTCGCCGTTGATCTTCATGCTGGCCAGCTCGGTGGCGATGGCGTTGCCGCTCCGGCCGATGACGATGAAATTGACCAGCAGCGGCGCCGCCTCGCGGATGATCACCATGACCAGGATCGGGCCGAGCAGGGCGCTCTGCCCGGTCTTGCCCAGCCAGAGCTGGGCCTGGACGACCACCGAGACCCCCGTGATCAGGGCGACCAGCGAGACGAATTTCAGGGCCTCCACCCCGGTGAAGAGGATCTGGCGCGCGAAGACCGCGCGGACCGTGCGCGGCCAAGTGCGCGGGCGCGCGGCCAGCAGGAGCACGGTCCAGGCCACGGCGAAGAGCCGGATCGTTCTGCGCCCCTGCGCCAGCGTCCTTTGTCCGATGCGCCCCAGGATGGTCATGGGAACAGACCCGCTGTCTCGGAAGGGCAAACCCACGGCGGCTGAGCGGGGCGGCTATCCGGCAGCCGCCGGAAAGCCGCCCCGCTCAGCCGGGGCGTCCGAAGAGCCTTCCTTCCTTGGATACCTGTGGTCTACCCCAGCTTCAGCTCCGCGCGGAGCTCGCCGATCATTTTCATCATCCGCCGGCCGTATTCCACGTAAATCCCCGGGGCATCCAAGCTCCGCCCGGACCCCGGTTCGTGGAACACGGCGCCCAGGTGCGGCTCGATGGAAATGCCGCCGTCGTAGCCGCGGGCCAGCAGGTCCTTCACGATCCGCCGCGTATCGCCCTGCCCTTCCCCCGGAAACGTGAACACGGATTTCTTGCTCGCCGCGTCCCAGGTGCCGTCCTTGATGTGGACGTAGGCGATGTACTCGCGGACGTGCTCGTAGAATTCCCACGACGACTGCTTGGGCCAGGGCTGGGGCTTGCTGCGGTCATCGCTGAAGACCGGGTTGCCGGTGTCGAAGACGAGCTTCAGGCCCGGCACGTTCTCCAGCAGCTTGAGGGTGAAGGGCCAGCCCATGCCCCCGTAGTTCATGCAGTTCTCGTGGACCGGCGTGATCCCGGCGGCCGCGAACATTTTTTGGATCTCGCGCAGGCGCCGGAAGCGCTCCGGCTCCATCTGGTCCTCGCCCTCGCGCACCGCGTAGCTCATGATCCGGATGAGCGGCGTTTGGGTCCGTCGCATGCGCGGAATCGTGCGCCGGACTTTTTCCAGGGTGATCTCGAAGGGGTCCTCGATCTTGTGGCCCCAGTTGGCGATGGCCGACCCGAAGCAGTTGACCCGCACGCCGGCGGCGTCCAGCCGGTCGGCCGCGGCCTGGAACTCCTTGTCCGGGATGTCGTGGAACATGCCGGAGGGCGCGCCGCCGACGGACACCGACCGCATCTCGATATCCCGCCACCCGAGTTCTTTGGTCACCCGGATCTGGACCTCCAGGTCCGCCCCGGCCTCATCCGCGAATCCCGTCAGGTACATACCGCCCCCCAAAAGTTATTCGTCATTGGGAATTTGACGTTCATTACCACAGCCCTGCGGTGGCGTCAATAACCGAAACGCGACTGTCAAAGCTTATTAGAAATGTCCCCATTCTCGACTCATTAGAAATGTCCCCTT
>CAZVVD010000073.1:0-19662 GCA_964630555.1 uncultured Verrucomicrobiota bacterium
GCGACCACCGAGAGATCGCCCGGCAGGATCTCCTGCAACTTTTCCAAAAGCCGCACCTTGACGGGCGTCGTGAAGTCATGGCAGTTCATGAGCTGGCCGGCATAACGCTGGACGGCCTCCGTCACCTTGGGATGGCAATGGCCGAGGGTGGTGACGTAGATCCCGGAAGAAAAGTCGAGGTAGGTGTTGCCGTCCGCGTCGGTCAGGATCACCCCTTTGCCCTTCTCGAACGCGACCGGGAACAGCTTGACCTGCCCGGAGTAGCCCTTCATGATCTTTTCGGCGCGGGCGTGCAGGCCCCTGGATTTCGGGCCCGGCACCTCGGCCGTCACGATCTGCGGCACCCGGGTCAAGTCCACCTTGGCCCAATCAATGGAAATACTCATGATGTTATACCTCGCCAAAGCGCGTTAGGCCCGCAACCCGGTCAAGAATACCCCCCCACGATCCGTCGACTGACGGACAGGACAACCCCGCATGTAGCCCGCGGTTGAACATGGAAAACCGCAGGAAAGAGGTCTGCCCTCTCACATGCTTTTTCAGAACGAAATCGGAATCAAGAAAAACCATGCCTGCACTCATCGCCCGCGCTCCTTGCCGGGCCAGAGGACTTTGTGCCATTGCAGGTTCAGGCGCACCGGCAAGCGGTCCCGGAGGATCCAGCCGGCCAGCTCGGCCGGGTCCACCCGGCCGGACACCCCTCCCATGAGCACGGCATGGCATTTCCGGTCCAGCCGCTTTTCCCGGATCACTTGCCGAGCCCACTCGTAATCGGCACGGTCTCCAACCACGAACTTGACCTCGTCCCGCGGACGCAGGCGCTCCACGTTCGTCCAATCCATGCTCCCGCCGGCGCCGCTGGACGGGCACTTGAGGTCCATGATTGCCGCCGCGCCCGCGGGGATCGCGGAGATGTCCCGGCTGCCGTTGGTCTCCACGAGGACCGTTCCAAAAGCCAGCAGCCCCTCCACCAAGGGCGCCGTCCCGTTCTGGATCAACGGCTCCCCGCCGGTGACCTCCGCCAGGGCCAGCCCCGACGCCCTGAACTCCGCCACCAGGTCCGCGACCGGCGCCGCCCGCCCGCCCGCCCGCGCATAGGCGGCATCGCAATAGGCGCAATCCAGGTTACAGCCCGCCAGGCGGATGAAAAAGCACGGCGTCCCGGCCCAGGTTGACTCGCCCTGAATGGAGACAAAGGTTTCGCAAAGCTGCACATGCGAATTCATGACACCTCGACGGCGGACGTGACCACAGCGCAGGCGGCGCGGCGGGTCCTCATGACGCGTTCACTTGTTTGCGGCCGGCCCAAGTCTGCCATCAGCGTGTTAACGCTCACGCGCTCCGGCTTTTCGGATAGGCCGGCTGCGAGACGATCTTTGCCGCCAGTCTCGCTTCGCCGTCCTGGCGCCGGCTTCGCCCTCCTCCCAGTAGCCGGCCGAGGTGCCCGGCGACTCGCTGACCACGACCCGCTGCACCCGGAAAGGCTCATCCCGGAACCCATCCTTCAGAACGGCAAAAATGTGCTTGGCCAGGTTTTCCGAGGTGGGATTATTTCGGACAAAAACCGGCAGGCGGTTCAAGTCCTTGTGGTCGAGCTCGCGCAAGGTCTCCCGCACCGCGACCTTGATCTTTCCGAAATCCACTAGCATCCCGATGGGGTTGGTCCGGGCACCCCGCAGAAACACCTCCACCTCCCAGTTATGGCCGTGAACTTCCTGGCAGGCCCCCCGGTATCCGCGCAGATGGTGTGCGCTCGAAAAATTGGATTTGACGCTGATTTCGAACATGGGCTGCCCCTAAACATATCGAAAGACCTTGATCTGACCAAATAACAATGGGGTTGTCAATGACCCTGTCTGTGATTCTGCAATCGGCTTTAAGAGGCAACCGTGGCCCGGCTGCTCCGCGGGCGGGCACTGCCGCAGAGCGCCTTTCGTCCTCGCCCTTCGGCCCGGGCGCGTTATCCATGAGTTCCCGATCAGGGATCCGTCGCGATGGAGCGCGACGGCCACCGCCTACCAAGGCATGGCATTTTTGGCGCACCCAGGATAGCCCCCAGGGAGTTTCCAGACGATCTGCTTATTCTTTTGCTTCTCCGTCCTAACCGTCTATGATGCCGCTCGGATTGCCATGCTTACGGTTTCCAATGTCAGCAAATCGTTTGCCGGCCGGGTGCTGTTCCAGGCGGCGTCATTCCACGTCAACCGCGGCGCGCGGATCGGGCTGGTGGGCCCCAACGGCTCGGGGAAAACCACCCTCTTCCGGCTCCTCCTGGGCGAACTGACGCCGGACGCCGGGCAGATCGTCGTGCGCCAGGGAAGCGTCGTCGGGCATTTGCCCCAGGAGATCGCGCCTGCCGGCGACGAAACCGTGCTGGAACTGGCCACCTCCGTCACCCCCGAAATCGCGGAACTCCGCCGCGCCTTGCGGACCGAGGCGCGGGATTCCGAGGAATGGCATGCCGCCCAGGAGCGGCTGGAGTCCCTACGGCTCTACGAGCTGGAACCGAAAGCCCGGCGGACCCTGGCGGGCCTGGCCTTTCGCCAAACCGATTTCACCCGGCCCACCCGCGCGCTCAGCGGCGGCTGGATCATGCGCGCGCACCTGGCGCGCCTGCTGGTACAGGCCCCGGACCTGCTCATGCTGGACGAACCGACCAATCACCTGGACATCGAATCGCTGATCTGGCTCCAGGAGTACCTGCGCGATTACGCGGGAGCCATCCTCCTGATCTCCCACGATCGCGAGTTCCTCAACCAGCTGGCCGGCTCGATCCTCGACATCAGCCGGGGCCGCCTGGTCCATTACCGCGGCAATTACGACAGTTACCTGGCCCAACGCGCGGCCCGCGAGGAACAGCAATTGGCGGCCTATAAGAACCAGCAGAGGCAAATCCAGGCCCTGCAGCGTTTTGCCTCCCGATTTGGCGCCAAGGCCAGCAAGGCCGCGCAGGCGCAGAGCAAGCTCAGGCAAATCGCGCGCATGGACCTGGTCGAGGCCCCGGCCGCCGCGGCCCGCGCGATTCACTTTCACTGGCCCCAGCCGCCGGCAAGCGGACATAAAGTCATCGAGCTGTCGGCTATCGACCAGTCCTACGGAGATCTGCCGGTCTACCGCGGCTTGAACGTTACCGTCGAGCGTGAACAGCGCACCGTGCTGGTCGGCCCCAATGGGTCGGGAAAATCCACGCTCCTGAAGCTGCTGGCCGGCGTGATCCCGTTCCAAGCCGGGCGGCGGGAACTCGGCCTGCATGTCCAGCTGGGGTATTACGCCCAGCACCGGATCGCCATGCTCAACCCCGAGCGCACCCTGCTGGAGGAGGCCCTCGACACCCCCCACCCCCTCACGGAGCAGAAAGCGCGCACGGTGCTGGGCGCGTTCCTTTTTCCCGGGGACGATGTGTTCAAGCGCGTCAGCGTCCTGAGCGGCGGGGAAAAGAGCCGGCTGGCTCTGGTCAAGCTGCTGCTCAATCCGCCCAACTGCCTGCTCATGGACGAGCCCACGACCCACCTGGACCTGCCCAGCATTGACGCCCTGATCGCCGCCCTGAAGCCGTACCGGGGCACGCTGATCTTCATCAGCCACGACGTCTATTTCATCCGCGCCGTCGCCACGACGGTCCTGCACATCCAGGGCGGGAAACTCACTCCCTATGCCGGTGGCTACGATTATTACCTTGAACGCACCCGGGCGACGGGAGCGTACGCCGTGCCGGCCGCCGACCGGAAGCTGACCGACGGGCGCCCGCAAGCGGCGGCGCCCGTCTCCCGCAAGGCGCAGCGGCGGGCGGAGGCCGAAACCCGGCAGGCCCGCAGCCTGGCGGCGCGGGAGCACCGGCGCAAGCTGGCCAGGCTGGAAGCGGAGATCGCGGCCCTGGAAACGCAGCAGGTGGCGCTGACCGCCGAGCTGGAAAACCCGGCCACCTACGAAGACAAGTCCGGCAAGCCCATGGCCATCCACCGGGAACTGACCCGGGTGGTTGAATCCCTGGCCGCCCTTCTCGCCGAGTGGGAAAGTCTGGCGACGCAGGCCTCCCAGGCCAGCGCCGGCCGACGAGATTCCGATTCGTGTGCTTAGCTCCGCTCTGGCGCCCGGAGCGCGCCGGCCAGCGCCACAAACTGTTCCACCAGCTCGTCGTGGATGCGGGCGAAGGGGCGCGTGCCGACGATCAGGGGCACGACGTCGGCGGCATAGCCCCCGCGGGCCGCGGCTGCGCGGTCCGGCGCGTAGCCCAGGGTGTCGTTGGTGCAGCCCATGACCAGCGTCAGGGGGATACCGGTGCGCGCCCGGACGTCGTTCTTGATCGCCTGGAAGGTCTCGAAGGGCGAGGCCAGCAGGAGGATCGGGCCGACGCGGAACCCCTGGATTTCCACCGGCGGCGCCTCGGCCCGGCCGGACTCGGCGGCCGCGATCCACTCGCGCAGGGCCAACGCATTGACCGCGGCCATGCGGACATGGTAGTCGCCATCATGGGCGGCGGGCGAATGCAGGCGCGCCTCCTGCTCCGCCAACATGGCGCGCAGTTTGGCGAGGTCGAGCGGTTTGCGGCTGAACGTGACCGCCTTCCACACGCAGGCCAACGAGTCCACGCACACGGGGCTGGCTTCCGCCAGCCCGCGCCGCACGGCGCGGGCGTAGCGCGCGGCAATGACATCCAGGGCCAGGAGGGAATCCTGCTCGGGCTTGTGAACCACGCAGGTGTTGACGTCGCCCTGCGCGCCCTGGAGAAATAGCCCCACCGATCCCGGCTGCTCCCGCTCCAGCATATTCGTGGCCACGCCGCAGTAATCGCCGTGGATATAGCGGGTGCTCTCACAGCAGACGACGGGATGGCAGCCGAAATAGCTGAAAAAACCGATGCCCTTCCCCCCCGCGTCACAGCGGACCACGTGGCAGGTGGTATCCGTCAGTTCCGGCTTGGCCGGCCGCCAGGATTCCGGGAGCACCTCTTCGAGCGGCGGGGCGTCGCGGTCGTATTCGCGGTTCAGGCCAATGCCCTCGCAGGGAACTTCGGTGTGGAACAAGGTCGCTTCCCGCGCGCTGCCGGCGGCTCGGATGGCGGCATCCGCAATGCGCCGGGGCAGAATTTCGCGATAGGGCATATCCATTTCGCCCCACCCCCGATACGCGGCGACGTTGGGTCCGCTATGGGTATGGGTGGTGTGGAGCATGACGGCTTCCGGAGGGAGCCCCGTGGCTTCGCCCACGAGGCGGCGGACCTCTTTCGTGATGGCTCCCGTGACGCTGATCAGATCGCAACTGACCAGGACCATCTTTGTCCCGCCGCATTCCAAAGCCATTGCCCGGGCCCAGAGCCGGTCGCGCACACCGATCGAATGACGGTTGAGAAACGGCCCGAACCCGGCCAGCTCCACCCCCACCCGCGGGGTGATCTCTGTTTTCGCAAATCCCGCTTTCATGGGTCCATGACCTCCTCGATGTGGGCGCCGCCCGGGGCGGCCGTTCAAGTCCGCGCCAGGAGCCGTTCCGCGCGGTGGAAGGCTTCCGCCAGAAACGTGTTTGGATCCTTGAACCGGGAATGGGCGATATCCACTTCGAGCAGCAGGTCCCCGGAATAGCCGAGGCCGTGAAAGACTTTCCGGAACCGGTCCCAGTCGATGTTGCCCTCGAACGGCAGGACATGGCTGTCCGTGCCCGTGTTGTCGTGCAGGTGGACGGTCAGGAGTCGGCGGCCGAAACGCTCCAGCATGCTAAAGCCGCTCCCGCGGATGTTTTCATGTCCGGAGTCGTAGCAGAACCCGACCCGGGCGGGATCGAAAAAGTCCAGGAAATCGGCCAGCACGTCGTCGTAGTCCTGCCGCCACCCGTTTTCCAGGGCCAGGCGGATGCCCTTCGCCGCCGCGCGCTCCGCCAGGCGCGCCACGCTGTCGCGCCCGAAGGCAATCATTTTTTGCCGCGCCTCGTCATGCGGGAGGTCATAGGGCTGGATCAGGTGGATCACGGCGATCGGGGCGCCCAGGCCGGCCGCGGCATCCACGGTCATTTGGCACAAGCGGAGCGATTCCTGGCGCCGCGCCCCGTCGAGGGCAAAAAGCTGGTCGCCTTCCGGGCAGGGTGCGTGCACGGAGTTGAGCGCGAGACCGCTCGCCCCCAACAGGTCCCGGATGGCGGCCCGGCCGGCTTCGGTGTCATAACCGGAATGGGCCGGGTTGGCGCCCAGGGAGATCCGTTCAAACCCGGCCGCGCGGATCATGGGAATCACGCGGTCGAAGGGAATGGCATAATCGAATCCCGTGCAAATCGCCGGTTTCATCAACCTGTCCTTTCCCCGGATGAATGCGGCTAGCGCGCCGCCTTTTTCCGGCACAGCGCCTTGACCTGGCCGAGGCGGTCGTTGACCTTGCGGACTGCCGCCAGGAGCTGGTCCATGTAAGCACGGCTGCCCAGCAGGTGCTGGTGCATCATGACCAGCGCCGTTTCGTTGACCGCCTTCTCGACGTTCGGCAGCTTCAGCGCCCTGTAATCCTGAATCCCCTTCCGTCCCCGGAAGGGCACGGGACTGGTCGCATCGTAGAGGTTCAGCAGGGGGCTGGCGTAGACCGGCCAGTAGGTGCCGCCGAGCGGACACCCCTCCGCCGCCAGCGCCCGGGCGTAGTCGTTTTTCTTCAGCCCCCCCGCCTGCGCGGGGTCGAAGACCAGGGTCATGGCGTAGTAGGCCTGCCGGGTGACGCGCGGGTCGCGCCGGGCGGCGCGGAGCGGACCGCCGATCCGGGCCAGGCCGGCGGCCAGGTACTGCGCGTTGCCGTCCCGCAGCTCAGTCTGGCTTGTCAGCCGCCGCAGGCCGCCCCGCAGGAGCACCGCCTGCATTTCGGTAATCCGGTAGTTGTGCCCGTAGCGCCTGGCGGGCTTGCCGTCCGGGCCCCACCCGACCTGCTTGAGCGCGAAAACGGTCTCGTAGACCGCCTGGTCGTTGCAGGTCACCGCGCCACCCTCCCCGCAGGTCAGGACCTTGCTCTGCTGGAAAGAGAAGCTGCCGGCGTCGCCGATCGCGCCGGCTCCTTTGCCGCGCCAGCGGCTGCCGTGCTGGTGGGCCACGTCCTCGACCACCTTGAGCTTGTGCCGGCGCGCGATGCTCGTGATCGCATCCATGTCGCACATGCAGCCGTAGAGATGCACGGGGACGACGGCTTTCGTTTTGCGGGTGATCGCCCGTTCAAACGCGGCCGGATCGATGGCGAGCGTTTCCGGGTCGATATCGACAAGCACCACGTTGGCCCCGATGTCCAGCGCGGCCTGGGCGGTCGCCACCCAGGTCAGACCCGGCACGATGACCTCGTCGCCCGGCTTCACGCCCACCGCCTGCAGGGCGCACTGCAGGGTCACGGTGCCGTTGGCCAGGCCGATGCAGTAGCGGCTGCCGATGAATTTTGCGTACTCCCTGCAGAAGGCCGTCTCGTGCTTGCCCAGCCAGCTCCACTTGCCGCTGCGCACGACCTCGGCCATCCAGGCGAGCTCCTGCCGGCCCGTGACCGGCCAGGGCGGGCATTTCATGGTCACGGCGGGCTTCCCGCCGTCCAGGGCCAGCCGGTTCAAACGGTTCACCCGGCACGCGCTTCCGACGATCCGCTTCATGGCGCACTCCTTTGTCTGTCGATGCGTTGACTATCCCATAACGCGCGGACTATATCAAGAAGGCCGCCGGCAGGCAGAGCACGACGCCCCAGGCCCTGCCACCGTGGGTGTCGATGGCAAACACGAATTCGTTGCGGCCCCGCCGCCACGCCGCCGCGATCTGGCGGCGCGGCCGCGGCTCATCGAACCCCGCGGGGGTGCTTTCGCAATCCACCACCCGGCGGTTCAACCACACCTTCACGCGCCCCGTGCCGGACGCGCGATACTCCACCGGGCCGGACTTGAGCCCCGGCGGCACCCCGACGGCGCACTTCACGTAAACCCGCCCGGCCCGCTTTTCATGAATCGGCCGGATATCGAGGCAGGAGCCGTCGCGGTCCGGGACCGGCGACAGCGGGCGCCAGGCGATGGTCCCGACCGGCAAGCGGGCGGCGTCGATCGGTCCGCCGGCGGGCCGCAGCCCGCTGGCGCGCACCGCCAGTACGCGTGGAGCGTTTCGCAGCCCCTGCGCCATTTCCCGCTTGAGTCTGGCCAGGCAGCCCGGCGCCATGGCCTCCCGCTCCCGGCCCAGTTCCAGCCATGCGTTCAGCGCGCGCGCGCCGTCGCTGCGCGGGCAGGCGTCGGCCATTTTACGCGCGGCGGCATAGGCGGCGCGCAGGGGCTCGAAATGCGCGATGACCATGCCCAGCAGGTTGAGGGCATCCACGGGAAAGGCCAGGTCGCGGCGGACTCGCCGCCAGTCCGCGTACTGACGGTAAAGCTGGGCTTTCCAGATGAGATCCGAGATGATCCGGGTAAACTGCCCGGTCAGGCGGAAGTCGGCGCCGGCGGGAAACACGCCGTTCTTGTGATCATAGGTTGGCGGGCGCCAGTCATCGGCCCGGACCTTGTCGCGCTCGGCCGGATCGCGGAAATCCGGGACGTCATGGGGGGCTCCGCCTTCCAGGGCCGAGCGGTACGCCAGGATGCCGGGGAGGGTCACGTCGCAGGCGCCGTACAGGTCGAAGGGAGCTTTCTCGCCGGTCAGGATCTGGCGGGCGAAATAATACAACGTCCAGAAATCGCCGCCGCCATGGCCGGTGGGCGCCGCCAGTTCCCCCAGGCGGTCCCAGCGGGGAACGACCTCGAACTTGGGCGAGCCGCCGCCGCCGCCCAGCCGGAGCTGGAGCGGCTTGCCGATGTTCATTTCGGCCGAGCCCAGCGTGCCCCAGAGGCGCTGGACGAAGGCGTTGTTGGTGGTCATGCCCATCAGGTTGCGCACGACGGCCCCGTTGTCCAGGTTGACCAGCGACGGCGCAATCCCGTCCCTGCCGGGCGCGATGCATCCCGGCAGGCTCTGTTTGCCGGGCAGGGCCACGACCCGCGTCGGGCGCGCGCCGGTGATGAAAAGGATCGGGCCCAGGGAATGGGTGCAGTAGTAGTGAAAATGAAGCCAGCTTCGCCAGGAATGGACGGTGTTCCCGGGCTGAATGGGAACGCCGTCAATGTAGCTGTAAAACAAATTCCGGAATTCCAGCAGGTATTCGGATTCCGCGTACATCAGCTCGCCGAACAGTCCCTCCCGCCACCGTCGCGCCAGGTACATGTTGGCGGCCGAGAAGGGGCAGTTTTCGGCCTGGTTGTAGACCAACCCGCTGCGCTCGACCTCCTCCACCAGCTCCACGCCCTCGGCCAGGGTGAAGAACGACGTCACCTCGGAGAGGACATGCTTGCCGGCCCGCAGGCAGCGGATGGCGTCGCGGGCGTGGTTCAGAAAATAAGTGGCCAGGAGGACGGCGTCGAAGTCCTGCGCCAGGAAGTCCGCGTCATCGCCCGTGACGAAAGCGCCGGGATTGATGTCCTGGAACTGCCGGCGCATGTGCTCGTTGAAATCGCAGCCGGCCACCACGTCGACATTCAGGGCCTTGCAAGAGGCCAGCGAATGTACGCCGCGGCCCAGGCCCCATATGCCCAGGCGGATGCGCCGGTCGGTGTCGAAGACCCTGGCGGGTGCCTGCGTCATCGCGGTTTCCCTGCGCCGGTTCCCGGTGGTTATTTCTTGCGCTTGCCGGAAAGTTATATCACCATACCGGAGCGTTTTCAGGATAATTGTTGCGAATGAGTTAACCTTCATTGCCATGGACAACCGGTATTTCAGCCCGGGGGACCTGAAGATCCTGGAGGCCCCGCAGCGCTGGCGCCTGGCGGGAACGCCGTTCCCGGAGGCGGGGCGGCCTCCCCATGTGCGGCGGCGCCGCTGGATGCGTGCCCACCAGCACGCCCATCCCTACCCCGAGGTCCTGCTCGCGCTGGCCGGCGACGCGGTCTACGGCATCGGTAACGGCGTGCAGCCGTGCCGGCCCGGATCGGTGTTCGTGTTTGAACCGGGGTATCCGCACGACCTGGGGTATCCGCCATGGACCCCGCCGGTCCGGCACCTCTGGATGTCGTTCATCCAGGACACGATCATGGCGCGCCTCCTGGTGGTGCGCGGCGGGCGTATTCACTGCCGGGGAAACATGCATTGCCTGCCCGATGGATCGGCGGCCACCCCCTGGCCGTGCGAGGACGGACCGGCCGACGCGCCGGCTTGGCCGCGGCGGCTGCTGCGCCTCCGCTGGATGGGCGCGCTGGCCGGGATCGTGGCCGCCCTGGCGGCCGAGGGCTACCGCCCGACGCTGAACGCCTCACTCGGCGCCATGCAGCGCGGGACAATCGACGCGATCTGCCGACAGATCCTCGCCATGGGCGGAGCGGATGCCAGCCTGGATCACCTGGCCCAGGTTGCCGGCTACAGCAAGTTCCATTTTCTGAGGATGTTCCGGCAGCACACGGGCCGGACCGTTCATGAATATGTCAACCAGGCCCGCCGGCGCAAAGTGGCGGCCCTGCGCGCCCGCGGACTTGCATTTAAGGCGATCTCCGCGGAGCTTGGCTTTTCCTGTCCCGCCGCCTTTTCGCGCTGGCGTCGGGATTCCCGGGGCTGAAAAGGGCTGGACCCGGCCACATTCCGCGCTTGCGCCCGCGGCCGCGCGGCGTTAGGGTATCCCCGTCTGTTTTTCCCCGTGAGGTCCGTGCATGAACGTCCTGATTCCATTCCTGGCAGGCGCAGGCTTGCTGGCCGTCGCCGGCCGGCTGTATTCCCTGTACCTCGGAAAACGCCTGGGCCTTGCGACGGGCAACGTCACTCCCGCAGAGCGCCTGCGCGACGGCCGCGACTACGTCCCCACCCGGACGCATGTGGTCTTTGCCCACCATTTCAGCGTCATCGCCGGCGCCGGACCGGTGGTCGGTCCGATCCTGGCCCTGGCCTACGGCTGGGCTCCGGCCTGGTTCTGGATCGTCATCGGCTGCATCCTGTTCGGGGCCGTGCACGACATGACCTCCATGTTCGTCTCCCTGCGCGAGGACGGGCGCTCAATCGCCGACATGTGCCGGCGCGCCCTGGGCGGACCCGGCTATCTCCTGTTCGTGCTGTTCTTGATCATCATGCTGACCCTGATCAACGCCATATTCCTCAACCTCTCCTGCCAGGCGCTGACGGCGGCCTACCCGGTCGCGTTGTTGAAAATGGCGCCCGGCGACACCCTGCTGCGCACCTTCGTGAGCCCCGAGGGCGTGACCATGGCGCGCATCGGCGGGATCGCCACCACCTCGATGCTGATTATCACGGCCTGCGCCCCGGTCCTGGGCTGGCTGTTTTTCCGGAAATACACCCTGACGATCCCCCTCTACCTCATCGCCGAGATCATCTGCGTGCTCAGCGTGGTCGCGGGTTTTTATTTCCCGGTCGCGCTGGACGTCACGACCTGGAAGTTCGCGCTCTCGGTCTACGTGTTCATCGCCTGCTGGGTGCCGGTCTGGCTGATTCTCCAGCCGCGGGATTTCGTCAACGTCCAGATCCTCTACGGCGGGCTGCTGCTCATGGTGGCCGGGATGTTCTTTTACGGGTTCACCGGCCACGGCGTTCAGTCCCCCGGGTTCGACCTCGCGGACGGCGCGCGCCTGGCGGGTGGTCCGGTCTGGCCGTTCCTGCTGATCACGATCGCCTGCGGCGCGATCAGCGGCGCCCACGCCCTGGCCACCACCGGCACCACGGCCAAGCAGATCACCAGCGAGGCGGACGTCCGGCGCGTGGGCTACAACGCCATGCTGCTGGAGGGCGGCATGGCGCTGATGGCCCTGCTGCTGGTCGCCACCGCCCTGCCGCTGGCAGAATACCGCGGGATCGTGTTTCCCGCACGGGGCGACAGCAACCCGATCCTGGCCTTTTCAATCGCCATGGGCTACCTGCTGCACGACATGACCGGCATGCGCGTCAGCCTGGGGGCGGTGCTGGGCATCCTGGTCCTGGAGGGCTTCGTCATCACGACCTTCGATACCTTCATCCGCCTCTGCCGCTATATGCTCGAGGAGCTCTGGGCGTTTGTTTTTCGCGGCCACCCCGCCCCGCTCCTGAAAAACCCGTTTTTCAACACCGCGGTGGCGGTGGGACTGATGCTGTTCTTCGCCCTGAACTCCACCATCATGTCGGCCTGGAAAATTTTCGGGGCCGGCAACCAGCTCATCGCCGCCCTGACCCTGACGGTGGTGACCGTGTGGCTGCTGCAGCGGGGCAAGACGATCTGGTTCACGCTTCTGCCGGCGCTGTTCATGCTGGTGACGACCTACGTCACCCTGCTGCTCTCGCTGCGGCGCTACCTGGCGCCGCCGGACAGCGGGCGATGGGTGGCGGAGGGCCAGGCGCCCCTGGCCGGCGCCGCCCTCCTGCTCCTCGTCCTGGCCACCGGCGTGCTGGTGATCGCGGCGCGGAAGTTCCGGGACCTGCGCCGGGCGGCCGCCTGACCCCCTTCTTCAATGCCGGTCGCGCAAGGCCACCGAGATCAGCGGCCGGTCCGGTTCCCCGCGCCGCCATGGCCGGTGCGTGGTCCGCACCCGCTCCCGGCGGTCCGGGGTGAAATCAGTATCATCCCGCCATTCCATCATGCCGCGGGATGGGCGCTTACACCCTGCTCCACTCGTCGTAGACGGCGGCGCAGTTTTCCAGCAGGTGGCCCTTGCCCCCGAAGCACTGGCCCACGACGCCCGTCCGCTTGTGCTTCAGGAACGCCCGCGCCACCCGCCGCACGGCCTGGCGGACCTCGCCGGTCGTGCCGGACGTCAGCAGGCGCTGGCGGTCGATCTCGCCCCAAAAACAGATCCGGCCGGCAAAGCACGCCCCCAGCTCCTCGATGGGCATGCAGAAGATCTGGGCGTTGACCGCGTTGACCCCGATCTCGATCAGGTCCGGGATGATGTCCAGGATGTAGCCGTCGGAGTGCATCAGGACGAACTTGCCGTGGGCATGGGCCAAGTCGCAGTAGTCCTTGTAAAGCGGCTTGAAAAACGAGCGCCACAACTCCGGGGCAATCAGCAGGGACCGCTGCGCGCCCCAGTCGTCGGCGATATGGATGCCGTCCACGTCGGTCTTTACCCAGAGTTCCATCTGCTTCATGAAATACTCGTGGACCCTGTCGCGCAGGCGGTAGACCTCCGGCTCCAGGCAGGCCAGATCCAGGAAAAGCTGTTCCGTGCCCCGCAGGTGCTGCATGCGTTCGAAGGGATTGGCGCTGGTGCCCCACATCTCGATCATGAACTTGGGGTGCGCGGCACAGTAGGCGTTGATGCCCGACAAATCCGCGCCGCGCAGGATCTCCCAGGGCGGCTGGAAAGTCTTGAGCCCGTCCCAGCCGCCGCCCAGCGGCGACCCCTTGACCTCGCCGCAGACGCCGTCCTCGCCCATTTCCCAGAGGCAGCCCCAGATATCCATGCGCCGGCCGGCCCTGCCGTCCTCGCCCCAGCTTTTCCCGGGCGGATACCGGTAGGGCGGGTTGGCCACGTCGCTGGGGTATTTCGCCTGGAGCTCGCCGCCGAAACCGTTTTCGATGGGAATCCGGTCCAGCTCCTCGAAGCGGAGCGCCTTGCAGACTCTCTCACGCGATATCATTTCTATGTTCCTCATTGACCGCGGATAGCGCGGATGGCCGCGGATAAAACCGGACAGGCCGATTGAAAGTTCTCTATGATTGTCCCCCTGTATCCGCGACCATCTGCGTGATCCGCGGTGAAAACTCTGGTTTCGAATTAGCGTCAAGCCGTCCGCGCCAGGGCTACACGGGTCACGGGGTTGACCAGCGGGCGGCCCGCCAGGAACCGTTCGAGCTCGTCGATGGCGAAATCCGCCAGGCGCTCGCATTCCCGGCCCATGGCCCCGGCGATGTGCGGGGTGAACACGGCGTTGGGCAGGGACAACAGCGGGCTGCCGGCCGCCGGCGGTTCGGGATCCGAGACGTCCAGCACCGCGAACAGCCGCCCCTTCTGCAGCTCGGCCACCAGGGCCGCCTCGTCCACCAGGGCGCCGCGCGCGGTGTTGATGAAGGTGGCGCCGTCCGGCAGGCGGGCCAGCAGGCCGGCGCTGATCATGTGGCGCAGCTCCGGGAGATTCGGGGCGTGCAGGCTGACGACGTCGGAAGCGGACATCAGCTCGGGCAGGTCCGCCTTGCGCGCCCCCAGCCGCTCCGCCTCCCGGGCGTCCACGTAGGGATCATAGAGCATAAGGCTGAAGTCCATCCCCTTCAGGCGGCGGAGCACCTCCCGCCCGACGTGGCTGGCGCCGATGATGCCCACCGTGCGCCGAAAGTTCCCGGGCACGGCCGCCGGCCCCCGGGCGCGCAGGAACGTCCAGAACCGCTTGTTGGACAGCAGGATGACCGCCACCGTGTATTCGGCCACGCAGACCGCGTTGGCCGGGGCGCTGGAGCTGACGACGATGCCGCGCTCCCACATCGCCGGCGTGACGAACCCCTTGACCGATCCCGCCCCGTAGAACACGGCCCGGAGGCGGGGCAGGCGGTCCAGGAGCGATTCGTCCAGCCGCGGCATGCTCCAGGTGGACAGGAGGCACTCGGTCTCCGCCAGGCGGCCGAGGACTTCCCCGGCGTCGCCGTCATACCGGGCATCGACGAACGCGCCGAGGGACCGGACCCGCTCGATGTGCCGCGGTGCGAACACGCCGTCGGACCTGCGCCGATTGGCCAGCAAGGCGATCACCGGCATGGCATCACTCCTTTCCGCCCGCGGCGGGCGCGGCGGCGACCGAGGCGATCACCCGCCGCAGCCAAGCCACCTCCCGCGCGAGGACGGCCGTGAGCAACTCGGGTTCGGCGGAATGGTAGAAGGGCATGAACACCAGCGGGCCTTCAAAGCCGACCGCCGCCAGGGCCCGGATGAAGTCGTGCCAGCAGGTCACGCCCTCGTCGATCGGCGCGAATTCGCGCCGCCAGCCCTTGTCGCCGGCCCCGGCCGCCGCGGCGTCCCGGAAAACCCGGGTATCCTTGATGCCCGCCGCCGCCAGGTGCCCGCCCAGCAGGCGGGCGGAGCGTTCCCAGTTTTCAAACCCCTCGAAGCCCTGGTTGCCGGGATCCAGCTCAATCCCGATCCAGCGCGCAGGCAGTCCCTGGACCAGGTGCCAGGCGGCCGAGGCGCTGGGCACGAGGGTGCCGTGGTGCAGCTGGCAGACCGCGCGGATCCCGTGCCGCTCGCAGACGGGCGCCAGGCGCTCCAGCTCCGACCGGGCCTGTTTCAGCGCGGAGCGGGGATCCGCCGGGGCGCCGTCGAAGTAGCCGAGCCGGAATTCGGTGATGCCGTTCGCGGCCATCACGGCCAGGGGCGTCGGATCGGCCACCAGGCCGGAGGCCGGGTAGCCGGTGGAGGCAAATGTGACCCGGAGCCCCTCCGCGCGCAGGGCGCGCAGGAAGGCCGGCAATTCGGCGGCTAGGCCCTCCGGGCTGACCCAGTAGCCCGTGCGCACGATGGCGTTGGTCGTGTCCAGGCCGACCATCCGGACCAGGCCGGCCAGCTGCGGCGGGCTCAGGTGCCGGAAGAATTTCGGGAACAGGCTCAGCGTCGGCTTGAGCGTCATGGGCCATCCTCCACGATCAGCCGCCGCGCCTTCTCGATGAACAGGACGCTGGCCTCGGGCCGCGCCAGGCCGTTCGCCATGTCCCAGGCTTCCGCCAGGGACGTCCGGCATTCCAGGTATCCGCCCCGGAGCCGGCGCGCCACCTCCGGGCAGGCGACGAGGATCACCCGGGCGTTTTTTTCGACAATGGGCCGGGCAAGGATATTGGCGCCGTGGGCTCCCAGGCTGAACTGGGCGCGGTCCCGCACATCCCGCGCGACCTCCTGCGGCGTTTTGCCGAGCAGCCAATCCGTGAAGGTCTTTTCCGCCCCCACCCCCTCCGGGCACTCGGCGCAGAGGAGGATCACCCCGTCGCGCCGCACGGCCTGCGCGGCGGGGATGACAGCCTTTTTGCCCTGGACGAGGTCGCGATCGTAGGGCGCGCCACCGGCCGAGGAAATCACGATATCCGCCTCCCGCCGGCCCACCCGGTAGATCGCTTCCGAAGCCGCGCAGGCCTGCGCGTGCGCGGTCACCGGGTGGCCCGCGACGACACCGGTGACTTCATCGTTGGGGCCGCTCACCGCGTAGACGATGAAGTGCAGGGGCAGGCCGGCGGCGAAATCGGCGGCGTCGTCGCTGACCGGGTTGCCGTGGAGCCGCCCGATGCGGGCGTCGGGCTGGGTGAGGAAAAAGTGGTTGTGATCGATCGCCTCGTGCCAGGCCAGGCCGGGCATCAGCAGTTTGCGCCCGCCGGACCATCCGCAGAGGTAGGAGGGCTCGATGATCCCCGCACCGATCACGATCTCGTGGTCAAAGATCGCCTTGTTAACGCGGATCGGGGTGCCGCGCCGCGTCGCGCCCCGGGACACCATCACCGCGGCATCGAAGGGATCGTGCTGCGTCACCGGGCAGGCGTCCATGACGGCGCCCAGGTGGGCGCGCAGCTCGGGCTTCGTCATCTGCCGGTGCCGCCCGGTGGCGATGATCACAGCGGGCCGCACCCCCTGCCGCCGGCAGAGGTCGATGACCGGCAGCAAGAGCGGGGCCGGCGACGGGCGCGTGTTGTCCACCGTGACCAGCAGGGCCGTGCGCTTGCCCGCCAGGAGGCCGGCCAGCGGCGGGGAGGCGACGGGCGCGGCGAGGGCGGCGCGGACGGCGGCGCCGACGTCGGGGACCGCCCTCGAGGGCCGCGGGGCCATGACCCCGGCCACGCGCCCGACGGGCACCTCCAGCTCCAGGCCCCCGGCACCGTACTGGATCGAATAGCGCGACATGTCCGCCCCGTTCGCCCCCGCGTCGAAACGTCAGCGCGCTACTATGTCCCGCGCCCCGCCCGGTGTCAACCGCGGATCAACCCGCGCCCGGCGGGACGCATTTGGGCTGGCATCTTGGGGCGGCCGGGTGTATGTTTTCGGCCGGAAAGGAGCCTTGCCATGGACATCAAGACCATCATCGTGGTTCGTCTCAAGGGCCGCATGGACGCGCTCTCCGCCCAGGCGTTCGAGCAGAAACTCCGCCCCATGGAAGCGACGGACCTGATCGTCGTCGTGGACATGGAGGAGCTGGAGTACGTCAGCAGTGCAGGCCTGCGCAGCATCCTGTCGGTGGCCAAGAAGATCCAGTCCGGCAACGGACAGATCCGCTTCTGCAACGTCCACGGGCTGGTGGAGGAGATTTTCCGTTGCGCCAACCTGGCGGCGGTTATCCCCATCTGCAAGTCCTGGAAGGAGGCGATTTTCTAGCCGGGGTCGCCGCCCGGCTTCAGAGCGCTGCGTCCAGGGCGAACTCCATGATCAGCACGTTCTGCTCGCCGTCCCGACGGTAGGCCGTCGTTTGCGCCATCTGCCGCGCCAGAAAAATCCCCAACCCTCCGATCCGGCGCTGCTCGAGCGTGCCCAAGGTGTCCGGCCGGCCTTGGGCCAAGGGATCGAAGGCCCGGCCCGCGTCGCGCATTTCCACCTGCAGCCGCCGCCCCCCGTCTTCCACCCGGCAGGCCAGCTCGGCCCAGCCGCCGCTTCCGGCGGGATACGCGTAATGGAAGATATTGACCAGGATTTCTTCCACGGCCAGCTGGATCCGGAACTGAGCTTCCGGGGTGCAGGCGACAGCCTGGAGACGGGTGCGGACGAAATCCTGGAACGGCTCGAGCGATTCCAGGCCCGCCGGCAGCCTGAGGCGGGCGGGATCGCTGTCAGCAGGAAGCGCCAAGCGCCGCCTCCGCCGTATCATGGATGGAGAACATGACGGTGAAGCCGGAGATGTGAAAGACCTCCTTGACCATACCCTTCAGGCCGCACAGGGCCAGCCGCCCGGCCTGGGCCTTGATACGCTTGTCCACCCCGAGGATGCTGCGTAGGCCTGCGCTGCTGATGTACTCCAGGCCCGACAGGTCAAGCACCAGCTGCTTGCCGCCCTCCCGGATGACGGCGTCGCAGGCTTGGTCAAAATCAGCGGTGGTGGCTACATCCATCCGCCCCTTCAGCCGCAGAATCGCCGCGCTGCCCTTTTTTTCCAAATGAATTTCCATGGGGTCCTCCTCTCGCCCTTGGTGGTCCGATCGCAGGCAGCATCATAGCGAGCGCCATCCGGAAAGCCAGCTTATTTTGAGGCATCGATTTGACTCGACCAGGAACGAACGGTCGGGTATGGTACTTGAAGTCGTTGCGCGGCTGGGGCCGCGCTCAGCCGGACGAAGAGTTTGCCAGACAGGGTCTTATGCGCCTGAAAGTTATTCGCGAAACCGAGGATTACATCCACCTCGCCATCGAAGGCCGGCTGGACGCCGTGGGCGCGGAGTCCTTGGAATCCGACTTCATCGCCCACACCGTCGGCCGCCGCCGGCACGCCCTGGTAGATGCAAGCCAGGTGGATTTTGTCGCCTCGATGGGCATTCGCATGCTGATCCGGGCTGCCCAGGGGATGGGGCTCGCCGGCGCCAAGCTGGTGCTGGTCCATCCCCAGCCCCTGGTGCTGAACGCCCTTGAGCTGGCCGGCGTCACCCGGCTGGTCGCGGTGGTCCCGGACGCCTTGCAGGCGATCGCCAGGCTGGCAAACGAATAACCGGTGCGCAAGGAAGGGCCTCCCCGCCATGAACACGGCCACGGCAGAGACCATGCCCCTGCGGCTCACCCTGGGCAACCGCCTGGAGGAACTTGCGCGCCTGACCACGGCGATCCAGCAGTTCCTGACCGCCCGCGGCGCACCCGAGTCCGTCGTGTTCGCCGCCCACCTGGTGGCCGAGGAAATGGTCACCAACATCATCAAGTACGGGTATGATGACGCCGGGGCCCACCGCATCGAGGTCGTTTTGACCCTTGAACCCGGCCGCCTGGCGATCCGGATCGAGGACGACGGCCACCCGTTCAACCCCCTGGACTTGGCGCCGCCCGACATCACCGTGCCGCTGGAACAGCGCCGGATCGGCGGGCTCGGTATCCACCTGGTCCGCCGGACGGCGGACGCCATGGCCTACCGGCGGGAGGACGGGCGCAACGTACTCACGATCGCCATCCGAATGCCGGGGACTGCCGGTAACAATCCTTGCGGAAAGGAATGACCCATGGTTCGATTCTTCGTCGAAAACGGAATGTTGCGCTGCGCCTTCGCGGGTTCCCTGAACACCTTAAAATGCCTGGAGATGGAAAAGGAGCTTTACGGGCGCATCGGCTCCGACAAGCTGCCGGTGGTCTTCGACCTGGCCGACGTGGATTTCGTCGCCTCCGCCTTCCTGCGCATATGCCTCAGCGTTTTCAAGGAAACCGGGGAGCGCCTGACCCTTGCCAATGTCCACCCGGACGTGCTGAAGGTATTCAAGATCGCCGGGCTCGCCGACCTGATCCGGGGCATCGCTTAAGCCGATCCGAGACATTTCCGGTTGAAGGTGGTTGACTTTCGGCCGGATGTGGCTATAGTCTTGATCTGCTTTTTTTTCGGGGTGTAGCGCAGACTGGTAGCGCGCTTGGTTCGGGTCCAAGAAGTCGTGGGTTCAAATCCCACCGCCCCGACCATCTTTCAGAAACGGCCGTTCGGCGAGCCAGTCGAACGGCGATCTCTTTGACACGACGAGAGTTGCGTCGGTCAAAGCCAGGTTCGAACTGACGCACTCCAAGAGCTTCCGCCGTGAGGCGAAGTTCGTGTTTCGCCAGATA
>CAZVVD010000074.1:0-19231 GCA_964630555.1 uncultured Verrucomicrobiota bacterium
CCTGTTATCCTCCTGCCGTTTGCCGTCCGGCGCTCCGCCGGCCGGCGGACGAGGCAGGATGAAACCACACACCCTCCAAGCGCGATCCGTCCGCCTGGCCCTGGCCGCCCTGGCGCTGGCGCCGGTCGTCCTGTCCGCCGCCGCGATCAAGGACATCCGGATCGACTCCCGGGGCATCGCCCTCCCCGACCCCGGCTTCGTCCTGGACTACACCACCGTCCGGGTCGGCGACGCGCTGGACCAGCGCGCGATCTCGCGGGACGTCAAAACCCTGCTGGGCACCGGGCGGTTTTCCTTTGTCGACACCGAGCTGACCCAAGCCGGCGACGATTACCTCCTCACCTACATCGTCACGATCGTGCCCCGGCTGGAAAAACCCCTCGGCGTCTCCGGGGCCGACGCCGTCGGCGCCTCCAAAGTGCGCAAGTGGATCGGGCTGGAGCCGGGCGACCCGGTCAGCGACGCCATCCTCAGCCAGAAAACCCGCAAGGCCCTGGAGGAATACCGCAACCGCTACTACTTTGACGCCGCCATCAGCTGGAGCCTGGAGGTTCATCCCAGCAACGGCTTCGCCACGGCCCAGGTGACGGTCAAGGAAGGCGAGCGCGCCAGCCTGCGCAAGGTGGAGTTCACGGGCAACACCTACCAGCCCCCGTCCTGGTGGCGGCGCCTGTGGGGCAACCTGCGGCACCGGCCGGCGCTCTCCGAGGAATCGGTGCCGCCGGCCGTCCTGGAATCCGCCTTGAAACCCCGCCTCTGGCATCTCTTTTCGTTCATCACCAAGCGCGGGGTCTACAACCCGGACGACCTGGAATCGGACCGCGACCTCCTGCGGGCGATTTACCAGAACCGGGGCTACCTGGACGTCCAGATCGAGCCCCCGGCGGTCAGCGAATACCGTCCCCGGAAACTGATGGCCACCTACGCCATCCGGGAAGGCCTCCAGTACCGCCTCGGCGACCTCGGGCTCCGCGGCAACACCCTGTTCCCGTCCTCGAACCTGTGGCCCCTGGTCAGGCTCAAGACCGGGGACATCGCCGCCATGGACGCCGTCTCCCGCTCGGCCGCCGACCTGCGCGACTACTACCAGAGCCGGGGCTACATGCGCGCGACGGTCCGGCCGCTCCTGAGCGCCCAGCCCTCCAAGGCCGTGGTCAACATCCAGTTCGAGATCGTCGAGGGCGAGCGGGTGTTCATCCGCCACATCGACATCCGCGGCAACACCCGGACCAAGGACGAGGTCATCCGGCGGGAGCTGACGGTGTTCCCGGGCGAGGTCTACAACCAGATGCGCGTCCGCCAGAGCGAGCGCATTCTCCAGAACCTCGGGTTTTTCGCGGAGAACTCGGTGCGCAGCTATCCCCGCGAGACCCTGGAGCCGCACCAGGACGACCTCGTCTTCGAGATGGAAGAGGGCAAAACCGGCAACTTCATGGTCGGCGCCGGCTACTCCAGCATTGACGAAATCATCGGGTTCATCGAGCTCTCCCAGGCCAACTTCGACCTGTTCCACTGGCCCACCTTCACCGGCGACGGGCAGAAGCTCCGCCTGCGGACCCAGTTTGGCAGCGAGACCAAAGACTACCAGCTTTCGTTCGTCGAGCCCTGGTTCCTGGACCGGAAGCTCTCGCTGGGAGTGGACCTCTACGACACCGTCCGCCGCAACCTGAGCGACTATTACACCGAGCAGCGGCTGGGCGGGGCCGTGACCCTGGGCCAGCCCCTGCCGGGCTTTTTCCAGCGCGCCAACCTCGCCTACCGGCTGGAGGAGATTTCCATTTACAGCCTGGCCTCCAACGCCATTCCCCGCATCGCCAGCGAGAAGGGCGATTACCTGGACAGCTCGCTCAAGCTGTCCCTGGTCCACGACACGCGCGACAACGTCTTCATCCCCCAGCGCGGCAACAAGACCACCCTCTCCGCCCGCGGCAGCGGCGGCCCGCTGGGCTGCGACGTGGACGTTTACGACCTGGAAGCCGAGCTGCTGCACTACGTCCCGGCGCTGTTCGACCACGTCCTCAGCCTGCGGCTGTGGGCGGAAACGGTCCAGGAATACGGCAACGACGACGACGTTCACATCTTCGACCGGCTGTTCCTCGGCGGCGGCCGGACCCTGCGCGGCTTCAAGTACCGCTACGTGTCGCCCTACGAGGACGGCGAGCCGATCGGCGGCAAGACCGGCGCCATGGGCACGCTGGAATACACCATCCCGCTCTACAAGAAAATCTTCCGTTTCGCCGCGTTCTACGACATCGGCAATGTTTGGCTTGACGCCTTCGACTTCGATTTGTCAGAGTACTGCTCGGACGCCGGCATCGGCCTGCGCCTGGACATTTCCTCGTTCCCGATCCGGGTGGACTACGCCTGGCCGCTGGAGGTCAGCGGGGGCGTTTCGCGCACGTCGCCGCGGTTCAATTTCTGGATCGGGTACGGGTTCTAACGCCGGGCGGGCCGCGGTGCTCGCAGCGGTTCAGGCTTCAACAGTTCAAGCACAAGGAGCCGCCATGATGTCAAGAAGGACCATCGGATGGCTATGTGCCGCGTGTTGCTTCCTGCCCGGGCTCCAGCCCGCGGCCCCGGCGGCGGACCTGAAAATCGCGGTCGTCAACATGGAGCGGCTGTTCGACGAGTATCACAAGACCCGCGAGGCCAACACCCGCTTCAAGGCGCGCGCCGACGAGATGGACATCAAGCGCAAGGCCCTGCTGGCCGACGTCAAGGCCCTGAAAAGCGAGCTGGAGGCGCTCGCGGCCGAGGCGCGCGACAAGTCCCTCAACGAGGCCGAGCGCGACCGGAAACGGGCCCAAGCCGAGGACAAATACACCCAGACCCGCGAGGCCGAGGAAAAACTCCTGGAGTTCGACAAGGCCTCCAAGCAGCAGATCGGCGACCAGATGCGCCAGCTGCAGCAGCAGATCGTCGGCGAATTGCGCGCCGTCATCCAGGCGTACATCAAGGATCGCGGCATCACCCTGGTCCTGGACCGTTCCGGCAAGACCCTGAACAACGTGGAAGCCGTGCTGATCGCGGACCCCTCCTACGACATCACCGAGGCCATCCTGGCGATCATCAACAAGGACGCCCCGGCGCCGGTCCCAACCGCCGCCCCGGCCAAGCAGGCGAAGCCATGACGCTCACCGTCGCAGAGATCGCCCGGCGGCTCAAGGGAAGCCTGGAGGGCAACGGCGCCGTAGAAATCACCGGCCTGGCCGGCATCCGCGAAGCCCAGCCGGGGCAGTTGACCTTCCTGGCCGCACCCCGCTACACCGCCGCCGCCGCCGCCACCCGGGCGGGGGCCGTCATCGTGGGCGCGGACTGGCGCCGGCCCTGCCCGGCCGCGCTGATCCGGGTCAAGAATCCGGAGCAGGCGTTCGCCGAGGCCGCGGCCTGGTTCGCTCCGCCGGAGATCACGTTTCCCCCCGGCATTCACCCGACCGCGGTCATCGCCGCCGACGCCCGGCTGGGCCGGGACGCGCACATCGGCCCCCACTGCGTGGTGGAGTCCGGCGCGGTCATCGGGGACCGGTGCGTGCTGGTGGCCGCCTGCTACGTCGGCCCCGGCGCCAGTCTCGGGAACGACAGCCGGCTCTATCCCCACGTGTCCCTGCGCGAATACGTCCGGATCGGCGCCCGCGCCATCTTCCACAACGGGGTCGTCATCGGCAGCGACGGGTTCGGCTACGTCCAGGACGGCGCCGCCCGCCGGAAAATCCCCCAGACCGGCATCGTGGTCGTCGGCGACGACGTCGAGATCGGGGCCAACACGACCATTGACCGCGCCCGTTTCGGCCAGACGCGGATCGGGAACGGCGTCAAGATCGACAACCTGGTCCAGATCGCCCATAACGTCGTCATCGGCGACCACAGCGTGGTGGTGGCCCAGGTCGGCATCTCGGGCAGCACCAGCATCGGGGAACGGACGATCCTGGCCGGGCAGGTCGGCATCGCCGGGCACCTGGTCATCGGATCCGATGTCGTCGTCGGCGCCCAGTCCGGGATCACCAAGGACATCCCCGCGGGCGCGTTTGTCCTTGGCTCTCCGGCCTACCCCCGCGAGAAGACGGCCAAGCTTTTCGCCCTCATAGCCGCCCTGCCGGAACTCAAGGCCCGGATCGAGGCGCTGGAAAAACGTTTGGCGCAGCGCGAGCCGCCGTCAGGCTAAGGCGGCGTCTTGCCCGGCGAGTTCTCCAGGCCGTGCGCCCGCTGCCCTCCGCTGCGATGCCGGACGCGAAGCCGGCTTGCACCCCGGCGTCATCCCCGCCTGGTTTCCGCCGGAAACGCCGGCCGGCGCAGGCGCGGCGGCAGGAGCATGTTGTAGGCTTCGAAAAAGGCGCGCGCATCGGCGGGGTCGGCCCAGCCGCGCGACGCCAGGGATTGCCCCACCCGCATCAGGTCCCGGCCCGCCCGCCGGCGGCTGACCCGGAACACGCGCCGCACGCCGTCGAGATCCACGACCTGCAGTTCCCACGGCTCGCGGATGGACCCCATGATGTTGTCGTGCTTCATGTCCCTATTGGAATACCCCGCCAGGTGAAACCGGGCCGCCAGGCGCCCGTAGGCGGCCAGGATCCGGGCGCGCACCGCGGGGTCGCGCGCATGTTGCGCCAGGCTGTCCGTCAGCCGTTCGCACCCCGCGGCTTCCTCGACCACCAGGCATTCCCCGCGGAGCAGACCGAACCGGCGCCGGATCGTCCAGGCCAGGGGCCGGGGGGTGGCGATGCCCGCCGCCAGCAGATCGCGCGCCAGCAGGAACGCCCGGCGCGTGCGGGACGCCCGCAACGCGAACCGGAACCGGGTCCAACCCGCTTTCGGGCCATAGGTTTTCACCACCCACCCGTCCAGGGCCAGGACCCGGCTGCCATGGTGATCCTTGAGGAGCCTGCCGCCCGTGAACCCGCCGCCCAGCGGGGCCTGCCGGGCCTCCCGGCGCTCACCGCCGGAGGCGCCGTGCCGCTCCAGCCATTCCAGGAACGCGTCGCGATCCCCGGGCGCGACCCGCCAGCGGAGCCCCCGGCGCCGCACCGTGATCCAGGGCGGCGGCCGTCTGAACCCCCAGGCGACCAGGGCCAGCAGCAAGAGGGTGACGGCGAAGGAATCCATGAAATCGCTCCGCGTTCCCAGCCAGGGCGAGGGCCGGACCCCGGGGGCCAGATCGGTCCAGAGATGAAAGAATTTTATCACCCAGACCCAGGCCGCATGGGCCCCGATGGCCAGCCAGAGGGTCCCGGTCCTGTTCACGAATCCGCAGAGCGTCATCCCGAGCAGGGTCAGGTTGGCGAAGACCAGCCAGGCCAGGGGCGTCGCGGCCAGCGGGGTGAAGGTGGAGAGCGCCACGGCCAGGGTGGTTTTGAAAACCCCCTCCGCCTGGAACGCGCGGGGGTCCGGCGTCAGGAAATGCGCCAGCGCAAAAAGCAGGCTGGTCCCCGCGGCGGCAGGCCAAAGCGTCCAGGCGCGCGCCAGGACGCGGAAGAGCAGGCCGCGGCAAACGGTTTCCTCGATCAGGGCCACGGCGATGCCGGACCCGATGAAGGACACCCCCCGCCGCAGGCCTTCCGCGGAGTCCGCCACGGGCGTCACTATGCGCAAGTCCAGGAGGAGCGTCAGCAGGCTCAGGCTGCCCAGGGTCACCAGGCCCAGGCCGATGCCCAGGAGCGCCTGCCTGCCCGGGGAGCGGGACGGGCCGTCGGGCCCGGGGAAAAACCCGGTGTCGCGCCAGCTGCGCCAGCCCGCCCGCCAGAGGAGCACGGCGATGAACAGCGCCGCAAAGCCCATCAGGCAGCGCCGCATGATGCGGTCCGGCCCGGCCGCCAGCAGGAGTTCCCCCAGCGGACACCCCGGCTGGCCGGCGACCCACACGAGCCCCACGGCGGTTGCGGCGGCGCCCCAGACCCCGGCGGTCAGGAACAGCAGGACCAGGGCGCCCGCCTCCCACGGAGACAGGCGGCTTCCGCCATGGAGGTTGGCATGCATTGCGTTCAGCCTACAGAAATTCCCGCCGGGAGACAAGCCGCCAGGCGGCCGCCAGGCGGCCGGTGGGGTCTCAGTGGCCATGAGCTGAAATTGGCATTTCGATCCGCCAGCCGGCGGAGAGAAATTTCTTCGATCTGCCAACAAAGATGAGACCCTTCGCTGCGCCCCCCTTGCCAGGCTATGGCGGGAAGGCAGGATGACAACTTGAATACGTATGCATGGCCTCAGCTATTCGGGGAATGGAGCCGGGGTGCCTGGCACCCCGGCCTCAGAAAAGACCGGCCTGAGGGCAGGCCGGCTCCACTTCCGCCCCTGCGTGACTGAGAAGGTGTGAAAAAATTATCTGAAGACGGTCGCGACGGAGCGCGACCCTCCATTTTCCGAAGAAATATCGAGTGGAGGGCCACGTTTCATCGTGGCCGTCGATTTTTTCACGGCTTCTGAGGTTACACAGGTATCAATTTTAGCATTGAAACCCGCGCCGGCCTGGGGCATCCTTCGGGTCCGGCGACGACGAGTTCGCCGGGAGGCCACCTTGCCCTACCGCACCTTCAACCTGGCAGAAGTCTGCGCCTACCTGCACCTGCCGCAGCTAGACGTGGAGACCCTGGTCCGCAGGCAGGAAATCCCGTTTGAGAAAAAGGGGAGCAGCGGCACGGTTTTCCGCAAGAAGGACGTCGATCTCTGGGCCTCCCAGCGCATCCTGGGCTTCAACGCCAAACGCCTGGCCGCCTACCATAAGACCTCCTCGGCCAAGACCCACGATCTTTCCAAGAAGCACGCCATCATCGCCGAACTGGTGAAGGCGGAGTTCATCCGCTCCGAGATCGAGGCGCGCACCAAGCCGGCGCTGCTGCGCGAGATGGTGGCCCTGGCCGATGGCACCGGGCTGCTCATGGCGCCGGAGGATCTCCTGGCCAGCCTGCAGGAGCGCGAGCGCCTGTGCTCCACGGCGTTGCCGGACGGCATCGCCCTGCTCCACCCCCGCCACCACCAGCCCTACATGTTCGAGGATTCCTTCATTGTCCTGGGCCGGGCCGCGCATCCTTTGCCCTTCGGCGCGCCCGACGGCAAGACCACGGACCTCTTCTTCCTCATCTGCTGCCAGGACGACCGCATCCACCTGCACATCCTGGCGCGGCTCTGCCTGATGTGCCGGGAGACCAAGGTCCTCGAGGAAACGCGGACGGCGCCGGACACGGACGCCATGCTGGCCTGCCTGGTGCGCGCGGAAAACGAGACCATCGCCCGGATATGAAGCCCGACCGCGAACCCCCGCCCTCCCGCGCCGCGCTGGCCGACTATTTCGCCGGCGCCGGCCTGACCCTTTCCGGCGAACAGCTCGACCGGTTCTGGGCCTTTCACCAGTTGCTTCGCCGGCGAAACGAGGAGCTCAACCTCACGCGCCTGCATGCCTTTGAGACCATGGTGGTCAAGCACTACCTCGACTGCGCCCTGGTGCCCACCCTCGCGGAGTTGCCGTCCCCCCTGATGGACCTCGGTTCCGGGGCGGGTTTTCCGGGCCTTCCCCTCAAAATCATGCGCCCGGACCTGCAAGTGATCCTGGCCGAGGGCCGCAAGAACCGGGTCGCTTTCCTGGGCGAAGCCGTCGAACTCCTGGGCCTGGAAGGCATCGCGATTCATTCCGGCCGGATTTACCCCGACACCTGCCTGGATCCCCCCGTCCGGGCCGTCATCACCCGGGCGGTGGAAACGGCCGGCGACACCCTCGCCCGCGTCGCGGGCTGCCTGGCGGCCGGCGGCCGGGCGATCTTCATGAAGGGGCCGGAAGGCGAGCGCGAAATCGAGCCGGCCCTCCGGCGGCATCCCGATTATCGTCTCCTGGACCGCAAGTCCTACCGGCTGCCGCGCCTCGGGGACGATCGGCTGCTGCTGGTATTCGAGCGCAACTCCCCGCCCAACCGGCGCTCCCGGCCGGCGCCCATCACCAGCGCGGAAAACGAAGTCTTCAGGGAACTCCTCGCCCTGCACGGCTCCCGGGGCATCCGGAAGCAGGGCGAGTTTCTCGTCGGCGGCGCCAAGCTGCTGGCGGAAATCGTCCGCGACCGGCCGGGCGACCTCACCGCCTGGATCACCACCCCCGAGATGTCCCCGCCGCCGGCCGCCGCGGACTGCCGCTGGATCGTGCTCTCCGGCCAGCGCTTCCACGAGCTCAACAGCATGGGCACCCAGGGGCCCCTGGCGGCCCTGCGCTTGCCGTCGATGCCGGAGTTCGACCCGCGGGCGCCCTGGCCGGAGGGCGGCACGCTCTTCGTCCCCTTCGGCGATCCCGAGAACGTCGGCGCCGTGATCCGGGCGGCCGCGGGACTCGGCGCCGCCCGGGTGGTTTTGCTCCGCGACGCGGCCTGCCCGTTCCTGCCCAAGGCCCTGCGCGCCTCCGCCGGCGCGCTCTGGAGCGTCCGGCTGGAATCCGGGCCCTTCCTGAAAGACCTGGACGTCGGGGACGCCGCGCCGCTCTACGCGCTGGACGCGGGCGGCACACCCCTGGACCGGGTCCGGCGGCCGGCGCGCTACGGCCTGGTGGTCGGCGCGGAAGGCCAGGGCCTGCCTGTCGCCATCCGAAAAAGCGCCGCGCTGCTCGCCATCCCCCTGGCCAACGGGGTGGAATCGCTCAACGCGGCCGCCGCGGCCGCCATCGCCCTCTGGACCTGGCGCGGACCCGGAGCGATAACTTCCAGACCAAGCCCATGCCCCCCACGAATTCGGGGCAACCACGAATCAGGCACGGCAGGCAGGCGATAATAATTGCCACCCAATGTCTTGCTCCAGTAAAAGCGGCGCCCACGCCGCTTTTTGTTCAGACCGGTATACCGCTCTGACGCTAGCCGTTGTTCCCTTCGTGGATGTCCCGAATTCGTGGGGATGGCATCTGATGGCCTTGTGCCATCATGCCTGTCCAAGGGCGGCCTCCTCCCGGAGCCGGAATCGCCAGGGGCGGCGGGCGTCGGCGCCGGCGTACTCCACGCCGATGCGCGGGCCGGCGACGATCCGCGAGGGCCGGACGGCGACGCCTTCCTCCAGCCAGATGACATCGCCCAGCAGGCTGATCCCGTTGTGCCGCAGGCCGATGCCCAGGGCCCGGGTGAGCACCCCGGGCCCGGAGAGCAGAACCTGGCCCCGGCACGCCCGGCCCCGCCGCCGGCGGAGGCGCTCAATCCCCCGCACGGGGATCAGGGCGCGGATGAGCACGGCGTCGGGAACCCCCTCCCGGTTGGTGACGATGTTGAAGAGGGCGTGGAGCCCGTAGCAGAGGTAGACGTAGGCCACGCCGCCGCGCCGGAACATGACCTCGGTGCGGCGGGTGCGGCGATTGCCGTAGGCATGGGAGGCGCGGTCGCCGACGCCGCCGTAGGCCTCGGTTTCCGCGATGATGCCGCCGCAGGGTCCGCCGGGCCCGGCGCGGACCATGAGCGCGCAGCCCAGCAGGCCGCGGGCAACCCGGACCACGTCCGGTCTCAGAAAAAAGGATTCCGGCAGCTTGCGGCCCACGGCGGATCAGACCTTGAGGTTCTGCATGATGCTGATCAGCGGCATGAACATGGCCACCACGATCGTGCCGACGACCACGGCCAGGAAAATGATCAGGACCGGCTCGATGATCGAGGTCAGGCCGGCGACGGCGGCGTCCACCTCGGTGTCGTAGTTGTCGGCGATCTTGACCAGCATCTCCGGCAGGCGCCCGGTTTCCTCGCCCACCGTGATCATGCTGACCACCATCCCGGGGAACACCCCGGAAGCCTCCATGGGCGCGGCCACGGTCTCGCCCTCCTTGACGCTGTCGTGGACCGCCTGGATCGCGCGCGCGATGACCTCGTTGCCGGCGGTGTCGCGCACGATGGTGAGCGCCTGGAGAATCGGCACCCCGGAGGTCATCAGGGTTCCGAGGGTGCGCGCAAAACGCGACACGCTGACCTTGGAGACCAGCTTGCCGAGGATGGGCAGCTTCAGCTTCAGCAGGTCGAGGTAATGCCGGCCCACGGCGGTTTTGCCGATCAGGAAGACGGCCACGATGAACAGCGCCAGGAAGAGAACCATCATCGGCGTGCGGTGGATGAACATGTCGCTCACGGCGACCACGAACTGGGTCACCGCCGGCAGCTCCTGCCCCTTCAGCAGGCTCTCGAAGATCTCGGTGAAGGAGGGGATGATCTTGATCATCAGGAAGGTCATGATGCCCACGGCGGTCAGCATGACCACGATCGGGTAGACCATGGCGCCGCGGACGGTGGTCTTGATCTTCTCGGCTTTCTCGATGAACTCCGCCAGGCGGCTGAGGGAGATCTCGAGCACGCCGCCGACCTCGCCGGCGCGGACCATGTTGACAAACAGCTTGTCGAACGCCCGGGGATGCTGGCTGAGCGCGTCGGCGAAGGTCCCGCCGCTCTCGACGGCGTCGCAGAGTTCCCCCAGGATCCGCTTGATCCCGGCGTCCTTTTCCTGTTTCTGTAGAATCTGCAGGGACTTGAGCAGGTTGACGCCGGCGTCGATCAGGGTGGACAACTGGCGGGTGAAAATCATCAGCTGCTTTTTCTTGACGCGGCCGACGAGAAACTTCGGCAGGGGGATGGAAATGTTTTTCTTGAGCCCGCCGCCCCGCTGCACGGCCGCCGCGGGCACCCCCCCGGCGGCGCGGCGGACCGACGGCCTGGCCGCCAGTTCCTGGACCTCGGAGGGAAACAAGCCCTGGTCCTTGAGCTTGGCCAGGACCGCGACCCGGTTGACGGCGTCCAGGGTCCCGGACCGCTCCCGGCCTTGGGCATCGGACGCGACATACTTGAATGACGGCATGCCACCCTCCCGCCGGCGACCCCGCGCCGGTCAGCGCCTGGTTCACCGGAAAAAAACGCAACCCATTGAAAGCGATTAAAGATCAGTTGTCGTCCGTTGTCAAGCCGCCGTCGGGCGCAGGCCGGGTGCGCCAGCGGCGGTGAATCCAGATCCACTGCTCCGGGCGCCGGCGGATCGCGGACTCGATGAGCGCAGTGTAGTCCTGGGTCGCCTGGCGAACGGTGGCGGGGTCCCGGTTCGGCGGCGGGGCCATGGCCGGCCAAACCTCGATCCGGTAGCGGCCCTCCGGGAGACGCCAGCAGAACACGGGAATCACGGGACTGCCGGCCATCACGCTCAGCAGGGCCAGGCCCGGGCTGGTGCAGGCCGGGCGGCCGAAGAAATCGACGAAAATGCCCTCGTGGCGCTTCATGTTCTGGTCCAACACAAACCCCAGGAGGCCGTTGGCCTTCAAGACCGCCAGGCAGGCGCGAAAACTCCCCCGGCGGTTCAGGGTGGCGACCCCGAAACGCGCGCGCACCCTGCGCCAGTGCTCGTTCAGGGCGGCGGGCTTGACCTCCTTGGTGATGCTGGTGAGGGGAAGGCCGAAGAACCCGGCGATCATGGACGGCAGCTGGAAATGGCCGATATGGGCCGTCAGCATGATGGCGCCCCGGCCTCCCGCCAGCGCCCGGCGGATGATGTCCAGCCCCTGCAGATCGATCGCCCGGTCAATCCACTCGCGGTCAATCGCGTCCATCCGCAGGGTCTCGACGAGGGTGTGGCCGAGATGCGCGTACATGCCCGCGGCGACCGCCCGGCATTCGCCCGCGCTTTTTTCGGGAAAGCAGCGGCGCAGGGTTGCGAGGACCTCGGCGCGGCGGTAGCGGAGCGCGGACCCGATGAGCCAGCCCAGGCGCCGCCCCCAGGCGTCCGCCCGCTCCGGGGACAGCCGCAGGGCCAGGGCAACCAAGAGGCTGATGATGAGTTTCATGCGTCCTCACCCGGCGCCAGGGCCGCCACGTCAGCCCCGTATGCGGGGCTAAGGGGCCACTTTGTTTCAGACGTGGCAACCCAATGTGTTCCCTTGCGCCGGCAGCGCCCGCCAACGACGGGTGTCACTCTTTTAGCATTAGCGATTTCGGGAAGATAAGGCACCCAGCCAGTTTTCCCACGGGGTCCGGCGGGGCGCGGGCAGTCCGGCCGGCCGGGCGTGGAAGGCGGCGCGGAGTTCAGGCCGGCGCCGGGGGCTTCTGGACAAACACGAAATGGTCCTGGTCCAGCGTCACCTCCACCGCGGCCGACTCGCTGACCTGCCCCCCGAGGATGGCTTCGGCCAGCGGATCCTGGAGATACTTCTCGACTGCGCGGCGCAGAGGGCGGGCGCCGTATTGCTCGTCGAACCCCCGGTCGATCAGGAAGGCCCTGGCCTCCGCGGTCAGCTTGACCCGGATGTTCTTGGCCGCGATCCGCTCCGTCACCTGGGCGAGTTCGAGCTCCAGGATGCGCGCCACGTCGTCCCGGGTCAGACTCCGGAACACGATCACGTCATCCACCCGGTTGAGCAGTTCCGGGCGGAACACGCGCTTGGCCTCGTCCAGCATCCGCGTCTTCAGGCGCTCGAAGTTGGCGTCGGCCGAGGACTGGCCGAAGCCCAACCCGCCCTGCTTAAGGACCTGGGCGCCCAGGTTGGTGGTCAAGATGACCACCGTATTGCGGAAATTGACGCGCCGGCCGAGGCTGTCGGTCAGCATGCCCTCCTCCAGGATCTGGAGCAGGACGTGCATGACGTCGGGATGGGCCTTGTCCACCTCGTCGAACAGCACGACCGAGTAGGGTTTGCGGCGGACCTTTTCGGTCAATTGGCCGCCCTCCTCGTGGCCGACGTAGCCGGGCGGGGAACCGACCAGGCGCGAGACCATGTACTTGTCCATGTACTCGGACATATCCAATTGGATCAGGGCGTCCCGGTCATGGAACATGTACTCGGCCAGGGCCTTGGCCAGCAGGGTCTTGCCGACCCCGGTGGGGCCGAGGAAGATAAAGGACCCGATGGGTCGGCGGGGATCCTTGAGGTCGGCGCGCGAGCGCCGCAGGGCCTTGGCCAGGGCCGTCACCGCCTCCCGCTGGCCAATGACAATTTTCTCCAGCTCCTGTTCCATGGCCAGCAGGCGGGCCATCTCGCCCCGGTCCAGGCTGGCAAGCGGCACGCCGGTCCAGCGGGCCGTGACCGCCATGATCTCGGCTTCCGTGATCGAGCGCTTTTTGCCCGCCTGGCTTTTGCGCCATTTCTCCCGGGCCTTGTCGAACTTTTCGCGGTCCACGCGCTCCTGGTCGCGCCACTTGGCGGCCTCCTCGAACTGCTGGGCGCGGATGGCTTCCTCCTTGCGGGTTTTCAAGTCCTCGATTTTCTTTTCCATCCGCCGGAGGCCCGCCGGGCGGGTCATCTGGGACAGGCGGGAATGGGCGCCGGCCTCGTCCATGAGATCAATGGCCTTGTCGGGCAGGAAGCGGCCGGTGATGTAGCGCTGGGACAGGCGCGCCGCGGCTTCGAGGGCGGCGTCGGTGAACTTCACCTGGTGGTGTTCCTCGTAGCGTTTCCGCAGGCCCTTGAGAATTTCGATGGTTTCGTCGAGGGTGGGCTCGTCCACCATCACCGACTGGAACCGGCGTTCGAGGGCGGCGTCCTTCTCGATGGACTTGCGGTACTCGTTCAGGGTGGTGGCCCCGATGCACTGGAACTCGCCGCGGGAGAGCGCCGGCTTGATGATGTTGGAGGCGTCCATGGCGCCCTCGGCCCCGCCCGCCCCGATGATGGTGTGGAGTTCGTCCATGAACAGGATCACGTTCTTGGCGCGGCGCATTTCGTCCATGACCGCCTTGATGCGTTCCTCGAACTGGCCGCGGTACTTGGTGCCGGCCACCATCAGGGCCATGTCCAGGTTGATGACCTTCCTGCCGGCCAGGGGCTCCGGCACCTCGCCATCCGCGATCTTCTGGGCCAGCCCCTCGACGATGGCGGTCTTGCCGACGCCGGCCTCACCGAGCAGCACCGGGTTGTTTTTCGTGCGCCGGCAGAGGATCTGGATCACGCGCTCGATTTCCTTGGCGCGCCCGATGACCGGGTCCAGGCCGCCCTTGCGCGCAAGCTCGGTCAGATTGCGCCCGAAGGCGTTCAGGGCCGGGGTTTTGACGTCCTGGGGCTTGCCGCCGCCGGCCGCCGGCGACGGGGACGGCGCGGCCTCCCCGGGCTCGAAGTTGGGATCCAGTTCCTTGAGCACCTCGGTCCGCGCCCGGTCCAAATCCACGTTCAGGTTTTTCAGCACCCGCGCGGCCACGCCCTCCTCCTCCCGGAGCAGGCCCAGGAGAATGTGCTCGGTGCCGATATAGCTGTGATTGAGGGCCTGGGCCTCGGCGGCGGACAGCGCCAGCACCTTCTTGGCCCGCGGGGTCATGGGCAGGACCCCCGCGGTCTGGGTTTCCGGGCCCTGGCCCACCGACTTTTCCACTTCCAGGCGCAGGGCCTCCAGGTCCACTCCCAGGCGCTCGAGGACGGTCACGGCGACGCCCTCGTTGAGCGCGATGAGCCCCAGCAACAGGTGCTCGGTGCCGACGTAGGGATGGTTGAAGCGCTCCGCTTCCTTCTGGGCCAGGACCCGGACCACCTGCTGCGCGCGCGGCGTGAAATCGCTCATCGTGTGCAACTCCTCAAATCAGACCGCCGCAACGGGGTCCGCTGTGCCGATGGGAGGGCCGGCATGCTGCCGGCCGCGGCGGGCAGCAGGCCCGCCCTCCCCCGCATCACAAACTTAGACAACGCACCAAATTCCCATGCATCCGACCCGGCCCGCCGGCTGCCCTTCACCCCCGCCCCGGCTTCTGCCGCCGCTCGACCAGGCACTCCCGCACCAGCCGGGCGCGGGCCATATCCCGCTTCTCGGCGCCGATGGCCTTGCCTTCCCGTTTCTGGAGATGCCCCGGCTGGATCAGGATGAACAGCTCGTCAATGACGGCCTGGTTCCACTCGGTCACCAACCCCAGGTCGATGCCCAGCCGCAGGGCGGACAGCAAATCCAGGGTTTCCTTCGAATTCAGCAGGTGGGCCTGCGAGAGGATGCCATAGGCGCGCCCGATGTGGTCCCGGATCGAGGCCTCCTTCTGCTGGACCAGGCGCAGGCGGGCGTTCTTCTCGTGATCGGCGATCTCCAGCACAATCCGCTCCAGCCGCCCGATGATGGCCGCCTCCTGTTCCCCCAGGGTCACCTGGTTGGACACCTGGAACATGTTGCCGGAGGCGTCCGTGCCCTCGCCCCAGAGCCCCCGCACCGCCAGGCCGATCTTGCCCACCCCGTTGATGATGCCCCCGATTTCGTTCAAGAGCACCAGGCCCGGCAGGTGGAGCATGACGCTGGCGCGCATGCCGGTGCCGACGTTGGTCGGGCAGGCGGTCAGGTAACCCAGGCGCGGCGAAAACGCGTAGGCGATCTGGCGCTCGATCTCGGTATCCATGGCGTCGATCCGCTGCCAGCAGCTGGCGAGATTGAGGCCGGGCGACATGGCCTGCAGCCGCAGGTGGTCCTCCTCGTTCAGCATGACGGCCAGGGACTCGTCGCGCTTGAGGACCAGCCCGCTGCCGCGCCCTTTCCCGGCCAGATCGCGGCTGATGAGATGGCGCTCGACCAGGACCTCGCGGTCCACCCGGCTCAGCTCGTCCACCGCAACCGCCAGGGGAGGATCCAGCATGGGCAGCGCCTCGATCACCGGGCGCAGGCGGTTCCAGGTGCGGACGGACTCCTCCTCCCCGGCCCAGCCGGGAAAGGCCTCGCCCGCGAGGTTGCGCGCCAGGCGCACCCGGCTGCTGACCATGACCCCGGCATTGCCCCCGACTTCCAGCCAGGCGCCGGGCTGTTTCAATAAATCGTCCAGCTCTTTCATGGGCTTTTTTTCGGAGGCGCGGACGCGGTTTTGCCGGAACCCTCCCGGATGCGGTCGCGGATCCGGGCGGCTTCCTCGTAGTTCTCGGACTTGACGGCCGCGGCCAGCGCCTCCTGGAGCGCCGCGATCCGGTCCGCCGGCGGCGGCGGCGGCGCCGGCGGCGAGTGGACCGGCTTCTTGCCGACGTGCTGGCTCCCCTTCTGGATGGACTCCAGCAGGGGAGCCAACTCCTCGGCGAAGGCGTCATAGCAGGACTGGCAGCCCAGGCGGGAGGTCTTTTTGAAATCCGTGAAATGCATGTGGCAGCGCGGGCACACCTTGCGGACGGTCTCCGCCGGCGGCTTCTTGCCGCCCAGGCCCAGGAGCACCTCGGAAATGGAGATGGGCTGGGCGCCGTCCAGACCGCTCGCGGCGGCGCAGGCTTCGCACAGGTGCATTTTCTTGACCTTGTCGTTGACCATCAGGGTCAGGAAGGTCGTCGCCTGCTTGTGACCGCACATTTCACACATCATCCGACACCCCACTGCTTACAAATCCCAAGCGCCAAATGCCAAGGAAAGCAGAGCCATCGAAGATCCATGCTGAGAACATTTTTCAGGCAATCGGCGTGCCGGTCCTGGCCGCCAGGTCGCGGTAACGGGCGGTCAGGTCGAGCGTGCGCCGGCCGGGCTTGCCCGCGCCGATCACGCGCCGGTCCATGTCCACCACGCTGATGATTTCCGCGGCCGTGCCGGTCATGAACATCTCGTCGGAGGTGTAGAGATCGTAGCGGGTCAGGGTGGCCTCGCGCACCTCGTAGCCCGCCTGGCGGGCCAGGTCCATGACCACATCCCGGGTGATGCCCTCGAGCGCGCCGGCGCTGATGGGGGGCGTCAGGAGCCGGTTGCCCTTGAAGATGAAGATGTTGTCCCCGGAGGCCTCGGCGACGTTGCCCTGGGGATTGAGCATCACGACCTCCTCGACGCCGGCGTTGATGGCCTCGATCTTGGCCAGGATATTGTTGAGGTAATTCAGGCTCTTGATGCAGGGGGAGAGTGATTCCGTGTGGTTGCGGAGCGATCCCGCCGTCACTACCCGCAGGCCCTGCTCGTAGAGCTCCTGGGCGTAGAGCTGGATGGCGCCCGCGATGATGATCACCTGCGGCTTGCGGCAGGAATACGGGTTCAGGCCGAGGGTGCCGACCCCCCGGGTGACCACCAGGCGGATGTAGCCATTGACCACCCGATTGGCCTTGCAGGTCGCCACCACCGCCCGGACCAGGGCGGCCTTGCTCATGGGGATCGCCAGCACGATCGCCTGGGCGGAACGGAACAGCCGGTCAATATGGGCCTCGAGCATGAAGACGCGCCCATTGTAGGCCCGGATGCCCTCGAACACGCCGTCCCCGTAAAGCAGGCCGTGGTCGAAAACGGATACCTTCGCCGCCTGCTCCGGCACCAGCCGGTTATTGAGATAAATTTTCATGGCTTGACTCTCCCTGGGCAAATCCGCAGACTCCAATGGCAGGCATCATAGCTCCGGGGCCGCGCCAATGCAACTGCAATGCTATCACTCCCTTCGATGAACCCCGGCGCCGCGCGCTGGATCCGCCGCCTGGGCCTGAAAAGGCACCCGGAAGGCGGCTACTACCGCGAAACCTACCGGTCGCGGGAAACGATCGCCGTCCGCGCCCTACCCCGGCGCTTTGCGGGCCGCCGCTGTTTCGCGACCGCCATTTTCTTCCTGCTGGAAGGCCGCGACGTGTCGCGCCTCCACCGCATCCGTTCCGACGAACTCTGGCACTACCACGCCGGCGGCCCCCTGCTCCTGCACCTGCTGTCGCCGGCCGGTCAGCGCCGGACCCTCCGGCTGGGGCCGGGCCGGGGCGAGACGCTCCAGGCGGTCGTCCCGGCCGGTACCTGGTGCGGCGCCCACCCCCTCCGCCCCCGCTCCTACACCCTGGTCGGCTGCACGGTGGCGCCCGGGTTCGATTTCGCCGACTTCGAGCTGGCCGGCCGGCGGAGACTGTTGGCCGGATTCCCGCGGCACGCGCCGCTCATTCGGAGGCTGACGTCATGAAAATATCCTGGACACTGGGACTGGCGATCCTGGCGGCGGCGGGCGCCTGCGGCGCCGCGGAACCCGCGGCGCCGGAGCGGGAGGTGCTCTACCAGGTCGCGACCATCAACGCCCTGCTGGCCGGGCACTTCGACGGCCTGGTCGCCTGCGAAGAACTGCTCCGCCACGGCGACCTCGGACTGGGCACCTTCCACGCGCTGGACGGCGAAATGGCGGTCCTCGGCGGCGTCGTCTACCAGGTCCGCCACGACGGATCCGTTGTCCCCGTGGGCCCGAAAACCATGACCCCCTTCGCCAACGTGACGTTCTTCGAGGCCGACCAGGCCTTTGAACTGAGCGACGTGGCCAGCCTGGAACAACTCCAGCAGGCCATCGGCAAGCGCCTCGTCAACCGCAACGCCTTTTACGCCATCCGCGTTGACGGCGCCTTCGAGAGCGTCAAGGTTCGCAGTGTGCCGAAACAGGCCCGGCCCTACCCCACGCTGGCCGAAGCCGTCAAGGCCCAGTCGGTTTTCGATCTCAAGGACGTCCAGGGCACGCTGCTTGGCTTCTGGTGTCCGGATTTTGCCCAGGCGCTCAACGTGCCCGGCTTTCACCTGCATTTCCTGTCGGAGGACCGCCGCAGCGGCGGACACGTGCTCAACTGTTGCCTGCGGGAGGGCAAGGTCCGGCTGGACCTGACGCCGGGATTCGCGATGCAACTGCCGGAAGACGGGTTCGGCGGGGCGGACTTGAGCGGCGGGCGCAAGTCAGAGCTGGAGGCCGTGGAAAAGCCCTCCAAGTGACCCCCGCGGGATCAGCGGCCGCCCTCGCGAACCATTAAAGGAATTGACCGCAGAGATCGCAAAGATCTCATAGAAAACGCCTGTTCTCTATTTTTCACCCGGTGAAAAATCTCACCTCGCCCGGAAGACCGTGCCGCGGAGGGAGCGCGAGGACTGGGCGGTGTTGCCATAGGCCCCCAGGTTGACCCGCCCGCCGCTGGGTTTCGCCTCCTGCCGCCACTCCGAGGCCGGGTCCCCGGCGTCGATGCAGGGGCTCAGGCGCGCGTCGTCCTCCCACGCGCCGCCGTGCCAGGACCCGGCCGGGCTCTGGAGGTGGTAATCCCCGGCGGCGGGATTGACGAAGAGCGGGTCGGCGGAGGAGTTGCCCACGCCCATGGCCGGCGCCCAGAAGTCCTGCGCGTCGGTGTAGGACAGCTCCAGGTTGGCGTTGTGCCCGATGCCTCCGAGGGCGTTGCCCCAGAAGATCGAGTTCTTCACGGTCAGTCCGGCCGAGGTCAGCCGGGCGACGCCCCAGCCCACGTTGTGGGCGAAGGTGCAGTTGACGATCGTCACGCCGCCGGCGTTCAAGATCGCGACCTGGCCGGCGTTGGAATAGACGCCCCAGCGGAGGTAGATCTCGTCCCCGGCGTTGGTGGCCGTCCTGACCGCCGTTTGCACGTTGCTCCAGGCCGTGGCCCAGCTCGTCCCCGAGTTGG
>CAZVVD010000075.1:0-19091 GCA_964630555.1 uncultured Verrucomicrobiota bacterium
TTGCAGATAACCAGATGGGTTATCTGCAAAACTTCACGTCTTTCGCCAGCGGGCACTGCCCGCTTAAGCGAAAGAGAATATTGCACGATGATCGTGCAATATGCAGGTCGAAAAAAACAGAAAGCCATCATCAACGGGAAGCAGGGCCGATGTGCGCGCGTGACGCCATAGCCCAAATCGTCAGGTGTATTATGGATTGCCCTTGCACCCGTCTTCGGCCGCCGGCTGACGGACTTCGGCGCGGCAGGCCCTGCCACTTGCCCCGCATGCGGGACAAGTGGTCCCTTGCCCATTGCGGGCGACGGGAAACCCTGAACCCTCTCACCTCTTATGCGTGATTTCCTGATCGGCCTTGATATCGGCACGTCGAAGCTGGCGGCCGTGGCCCTGGAGGCCGGCACCGGCAAGACGCTGGCGACGGAGCAGGCGGCCAACCGGACTTTGCTTCCGGCGGCGGAGCCGGATGCGGCCGAGCAGGACGCGGAGGCGCTGGTCGCCGCGTCGACTGCGCTCCTCCGGTCCCTGGCCCGGCGCCCGGAGTTGGCCCAAGCCACGCCGGCGGCCCTCGGGATCACCGGCCAGATGCACGGGCTGACGCTCGCGGATGACCGCGGCCGGATTCTTGCCCCCCTCATCACCTGGCAGGACGGACGCGGAAACCGCGTGGGAAAATCCGCGGGGCGGTCGTGGGTCGCCGAGTTCGAGCGCCGGGCGGGTTCGTCCGCACTGGAAGCCGGCGGCTGTTTTCCAGCCAGCGGGTATGGCGGCGTGACGCTTCTGCGCCTGGCGGGGGAGGGCAAGTTGCCGGCCAGGGCTTCGGCCCTCACGATCCAGGCCCTGGCGGTCCGGCGGCTGTGCGGACGGGCTGTGCTGGATCCGACGGATGCCGCCTCGTGGGGATTGTTCGACGTCCGGGACGGCGCGCGCTGGCTGACGGGGCTCGCGCGGGCCCTGGGACTGCCGGAATCGCTCCTGCCCGAGGTCGCGCCGACCGGCAGCCTGGCCGGCAAGCTGGTTCCGGACATGGCCGCCGCCACCGGCCTGCCCGCGGGATTGCCCGTGGCGGTTTCGCTGGGCGACAACCAGGCCTCGTTCCTCGGCAGCGTCGCGCGTCCGGCCGACACCCTGCTCATGAACCTCGGGACCGGCGGGCAGATGTCGGTTCCCGTGCCGCGGTTTGTCCGCGTCGAAGGCCTGGAGACGCGTCCGCTCGTCAAGGGCAGCTGGCTGCTGGTCGGCGCCAGCCTCTGCGGCGGGCGGGCGTATGAGATTTTGAAGAACTTTTTCGAGCAGGCCGGGCGGGGGTTGTTTTCCGCCGTGCCCGGACCGGACCTCTACGAGGCCATCAACCGGCTGGCGGCGGGCGCGGCCGAGGATTGCGGGGGGGTCGGCGCCCGCACGCTGTTTGCCGGCTCCCGCCAGGACCCCGCGTCCCGCGGCGCGCTGGAGGGCCTGACCGCCGCCAACTTCACGCCCGCCAACGTCGCCCGGGCGGTCATCCGGGGAATGGTAGACGAGCTGGCCGGGTTCCACGACCTGGCCCGGGTGTCGGGTGCGGCCGCGCAATACCTGGCCGGCTCCGGCAACGCCGTGCGGAAAAACGCGGTCGTGCGCCGGGAGTTCGAGCGGCGGCTGGGCCTGGAGCTGCGCCTGCCGCCGCGCACCGAGGAAGCCGCCGCGGGCGCCGCCCTGGCCGCCGGGGTCGCCGCCGGGATCTACTCCGACTGGGAATCGGCGACAGTCCTCGCCGGGTAGCCGCCCGGACACCGACTCCGGGTCTGTGAGTGATGGTTTAGCGCCCGTTCGGTGAACCTCTTGGGTATGAACATGGTCCAAACGGCATATTTTGCATTTCAACAATTGTTGAAATGCAAAAACGACACGCGGAGGGTGCTGCCATGAGTATGACCAAAGCCACCATGCCGGAAACGATGTACCGGGCTTCGCGCTGCTGCCGGGTTTTGGGGAATCCGACGGCCTACCTTGTCGTGCGCTGCCTGGGCACGCGCCGGAAGACGCCCGGCGAGTTGAGCCGGGCCTTGCAGGTGCCGTTGCCCACGATCTCAATGACCCTGCGCCACCTCAGACAGATGGATCTTGTCCGCTACTTGACCGGGGGAAAGGGCAAAGTCTACTGGGTCAAGGACCGCCGAGTGCTGGCGATCCTCGACACGATCGAGGCCTGGGTCCAGGCCATGTGCCGGAAGCGCGGCTGACGGTTTTAGCATTTCAACAATTGTTGAAATGTGGAAAAGGGGCAGGTGGAGGTCATGAAGCTGATATGGGGCGGGCCCGCCGCTGGGGTTTGTAAGCCTCGCTGGACGACCTTGGCGATACTCGTGACAACCGTTCAGTGGGCGATCTGCTTGTTGCTGGTGGCGGGGGCAGGGGTATCCTGCACAACCCCCCGGGCACACCAGGCGGCCTGTCCGTATGATCTGCAGGAAATTCTTGGGCAGTCGGGCCTGACTAATATCGTCCCCATCCAGGCGCTCTGCTGGAAACAGCAACAGGACGATCGTCCCCTGGTGGTGGACAAGGTGGTGCTCCTCGGATCCCGCGGGACGAACATCGTGCTGGTGTCCGCCTACCGGCACCCCGTGGGCGGCAGCGGCCGCTGGCATAGGACGGAAATCAGCGCGATCTTTGACCGGGGAGAGATGTGGATCATCGGTGAAAGGGAGTTTCCCCGGATGCCCACCGGGCAGGACGTCGAAGAGTTCAAGGCCGATACCTGGTGGGATGAAGGCGCGGAGCGCTTCCGGACCGTGTTCAAAGGCCAGGCGGTCATCACTCACCCAAAATGAGGCGGTTCCCCTAACGGGCGTGATCCGGGCGCGGAGTGACATGCTTTCAATTGCGTTCCGGTGCAGGGGATGACGGGGAGCAGACAAAACGGCTCACCGGGACGGTTCGCCCCACCTTGGGACAAAGTTGACCTGAAGCAAAGCGCATGCTTTAGCCTCATTCAATTCATGCCCGATCCCATGCAGGTCAAGACACAGGTCAAGCGCGGGCTTGACACGCAGACTTGCCTTGCCCACCATCGGGGCCATGCCAACGAAGGAATCCACGGGAATTATCGGACGGCTCGGCCGGTGGCTGGGGCGGCGGGCCAACGCCGGCGCAGGCGGTGGCATTCTCAATGAATATGTCCATTCGGCCCCGAGTCCGCAGAACGCGCTCGACATCTTCCGCGGCGAGTGGTCCTCGTCCCTGCCGGAGCCCCTCTCCGCCTGCCGGGCCGGCAACGTCCCGCTGTTCGACGACGACCGCCTGAAATGGTTTCTCAAGGAAATCGGCGGAGTAGCCGGCAAAACAGTCCTGGAGCTGGGCCCCCTGGAGGGCGGGCACACCTGGATGCTGGAGCAGGCCGGGGCGGCATCGGTCACGGCCATCGAGGCCAACACGCGGGCCTTCCTGAAGTGCCTGGTCATCAAGGAACTGCTGGAACTCCGCAAGTGCCGCTTGCTCTGCGGCGACTTTATGGAGTATTTGCGGCGGGAGGGGCCGCGGTTCGACGTCTGCCTGGCCGCCGGCGTGCTCTACCACGTGCAGAACCCGGCTGAGCTGCTGGCGCTCCTGGCCCAACGCTGCGCCGGCTGCCTGCTGCTGTGGACGCATTATTACGACAAGGCCCTCGTGGCGCTCAATCCCGAGCTGGCCTCCCGCTTCACGGCGGCGGAGCCCACCGAGTTTGCCGGGTTCCGCTGCACCCTGCACCGGCAGGAGTACCGGACCGATCTGGAGCGGCCCGGCTTCTGCGGCGGGACCCGGGCCACCAGCCAGTGGCTTTCACGGGACGACCTGCTCAAGGGGCTTGCCCATTTCGGGTTCCGCGACGCGCGCATCGGCTTCGATAAGCCGCGTCATCCTCACGGACCCGCCCTGGCCGTCGTCGCCTTCCGCAGTTAGCGCCAGGGGAATACCCCATCGAGAGGAACACAATGAAAACAGCTTGGATTCTGCTGACGGCAGGGACACTGGCCGCAATCGGCCTGGCGCCGGACGCGGCGCCGGCGGCGACCTACACGAACACCATGGCCCGGGTCACGGCCTATATCACCAACCAGATGGCCGCGGGCAACGTCCAGGGGCTCTCCATCGCCCTGGTGGATGGGCAGGACGTGGTCTGGTCGCAGGGCTTCGGCTGGGCCGACCGCGAGGGCGGGGTGGCGGCGGATGCCGACACCGTGTACCACGTCGGCTCGGTCTCGAAAGCTTTCCTGGGGACCGCCTACATGCAGCTCCTCGACCAGGGCCGGGTGGACATCGAGGCGCCGCTGACGAACTACCTGGCCGAGTTTGCGCTGCTCCCGCGCTTCGCCGATCCGGGGACGGTCACGATCCGGTCGCTCCTCAACCACCACAGCGGCATCCCCGGCGACTTCTTCAACGGCATGATCACCACGCGGGTGCTGGACGACTACGCGCCCTGGCTGATCGCCTGCCTCCGTGGTGACTACGCCTTCCTGCCGGTCAACCAGCGGTCCTACTATTGCAACAGCGGGTTCCTCCTGCTGAGCGACGCGATCCGCAGGATCACGGGCACGAATTTCCCGGACGCCATGGAGGCCATGCTGTTCCAGCCCCTGGGGATGGAGGCCAGCTCGTTCCTCCCTTACAAGGCGGCGGTGTCCAACCGGCTGGCGGCCGCCTACAACGCGTCCGGCGAGCGACAGGTCCCGGAAATCCTGAACGCCATGGGCTCCGGCAGCCTGTATTCCTCGGCCAGCGACCAGGCCCGGTTCATCCAGATGCTCCTGGCCGATGGCGCCTGGCAGGGGCGCCAGGTCGTCAGCTCGAACGGCATTGACGTCATGACGACCCCGCAGCTCACCAACCTGCCGCTCAACGTCTCGGATTCTCCCCAGGGGCTGGGCTGGGACGACGCCTTCGATCGCCGGTTCCGCTACGCCGGGAAAGTGTTCTGGAAGGACGGCGGCACCTGGTTCCACTGCGCCTTCCTGGGCCTGTCGCGCGATCTCAAGCTGGGCGTGGCGGTGATCCAGAACACCCCCGGCAGCCAGTGCGACGCGATCGGCGCCGAGGCCCTGCGCTGGGCGATCCTGGACAAGACGGCCCAGCCCTGGCCGACCAACGCCTTCGTGCCGGCGCCCGCGCTGGTGACCAACCGCCCCCAGGCGGAACTCGATGCCCTGGCCGGGCTGTACGTGGGCGGCTCGGGGTACCATAAGGTCGAGGCGGCGGCGGGAACCTTGACGTTGTTCGTTGATGCTGACCAGGACACGCCGCGGGTATTGAGCAATGTCGTCCCGCGGGCCAACGGCTGGTTTTCACCGGTGGATTCCCAGGACCGTCAACTGGCCTTCACCAACCTGGCGGGGCATCCCTTGCTGGTGTATCACGGCGTGGATGGCGCCTTCGAGTCGGTCGAGCCCCTGGGCGAACACTACCTGCCGGCCCCCCTGCCGGCGGCCTGGGCCGCGCGGACCCAGCGCGTCTACCGCGCGGTGGACATGAATCCCGTCGAGTATTTCTGGGTGCCGGACCAGAAGATGCCCAAGACCCTGCGCTTCAAGGTCAAGGACGGCGCCCTGATAACCGACTGGATGCTGGGAAACTACGTGGTCCAGCCCACGAACGACAGCCTGGCCTTCCAGCGCGGCACCCACTTCCGCAAGGGCGGCGCCGTGCAGGCCGGCCAGTCCAATGGCGTGGAGTTCATCCAGTACTCGAGCTACCGGTTCATGGACGAGTCGGCGATTCTATCCCTGCCGCTTTCCGCCGTGACGAACGGCTCGATTCCCTTCGCCAACGGCACCCAGTGGTACTGGTTCGGCGGCCGGTCCGGACAAACCTACCGGGCCTCCGTCACCGCGCCGGACCGGGAGGTCTTCCTGCGCATCACCGACCGGGAGGGAATCACCCTGGCGGACGGGATGGACGGCACAGCCGAGTTGGCCTGTGTTTCAAACGCAACCTACGCCATGGCCGTGTGCGCGACCGGCGCATTTGACTTCGCGCTGAGCCTGGCGTTGGACGGCATCAACCCCGTGCCACGCGATTACGACGGCGACGGCAAGGCCGACCCCGCCCTGTACGTCGAAGCGTCAGGAACGTGGTATGTCAAACTCTCGGCCTCGGGCTACGGGCTGGCGACCCTGGCCGGCTTCGGCGCGGTCGGCTACAGCGCCTGCGTCGGCGACTACGATGGCGATGGCAGGGCCGACCCCGCCGTTTACCAGGAATCCACCGGCAACTGGCATGTGAAATTATCCGGAAGCGGGTATGCGGATGTTTCCATGACGGGCTTCGGCGGGCCGGATCGCGAAGCCGTGGCCGGCGATTACGACGGCGACGGCAAGGCCGATCCGGCGATCTACAACACCACCAACGGCGACTGGCAGGTGGCCATGTCCAGCCTGGATTACGCCATCCAGTCTGCGCCCGGGTTCGGGGGAGCGAGCTATGCTGCGGTAGAGGAGAACTATGATTCCGACCGCCGGTTCGATGCTGCGATCTACCACACGACGGACGGCAACTGGACGGTCCTGCTCTCGGCGGCCAACTACATCACGGCTACCTTGTGGGCCTTCGGCGGCCCGGGGTACATGCCGGTGATGGGTGATTTCGACGGGGACGGCCTGGCGGACCCGGCGATCTATGCGGAATCAACCGGCGCCTGGCAGGTGAAACAGTCGGGCGCCGGCTACGCAACCGCCTCGCTCGCCGGGTTCGGCGGGCCGGCCGCCTACGCGGCCGCGGCGGATTACGACGGGGACGGCAAGGCCGATCCGGCTTTCCTGGATGCCATCGGGCTGTGGCACGTGAAGCTCTCCGCCAGCGGCTACGCCGAGGCGACCCTGGACTCCGGTTATATTCCTTAAAGAAACAACGTGATGAAACGGGCGCTCATCCCCGGCATCGGCCTCTCGATCCTGCTCTGTTTCCCGCTTCCCGGAAGCGGGGCCGTGCCGACGACGCGCCAGCAGACGATCTTGCCGGTCGCCATCCCTGACAGCACCCCGCCGGTGGCCCCGTCCAACGTGCCCCTGTATGCAGTCTACGGCTACAGCGCGTGGCAGGTGGGGGCCGGCACGAATGAGGGGCGGAAGTTCGACCTGATGCCGGCGGGCTACGCGGGCGCCGCCAATACGGCCCGGCTCTTGTCCTTTTTTTCCATGAGCGACATCCATATCACCGACAAGGAATCCCCGGTCGAGGTGCCCTACCTGGGCTGGAGCGCTGCTTTTCTTGACGATGGGCTGGGGGGATTGAATCAGGCGGCCTATTCGCCGGTCATGTTCGCCACGACCCACCGCCTCGATGCCGCCGTCAGGACCATCAACGCCTTGCATCGACTGACCCCTTTCGATTTTGGCGTGGTGCTCGGCGATAATTGCAACGCCTCACAATATAACGAGCTTCGCTGGTTTATCGATGTCATGGATGGGCAGCACATCACGCCCAGTTCCGGCGCTCACCTCGGCGCCGACACCATCGGTTATCAAAAGCCTTTCCAGGCCGCCGGGCTCGATCGCTCGATCCCCTGGTATGAGGCCATCGGCAATCATGACCAGATGTGGATGGGCATCGGCTACCCGGCGTCCGCGAAGCTTCAAGCCGCCTTTGTCGGCTCGAACGTCCTCGACATTTCAACCAACGGCCCGTTGATCCCGCCGGGCCCAGAGGGGACCGGCATGTATGTGGGCGTTGTTGACGGCGCCACTCCCTACGGCGCCGTGATCAAATGGGGCCTGACGAACCTTTACGCCACGCCCCCGACCGTTGCCGCCGACGCGCGCCGCCGCTCGCTCTCGGTGGATCTCTCTTCGCCCACGAACTACATCAACGAGTTCTTTAACACCCTGTCCTCCCCGCGGGGACACGGATTCAACCTGGCCGCCGCCACCAGCGGCAGCCTGGCGGCCTGCTATGCGTTCGAGCCGCTGACGAACCTGCCGATGAAGGTCATCGTGCTCGACGACACCTGCAAGTCGAATGCGCCTGGCCAAACGCCAACATTTTATGGCGGCGGGTGGATTGACGCGCCGCGCTTGGCTTGGCTCACCAACGAACTGCAAAAGGGGCAGGACGCGGATCAGCTCATGATCCTCGCGTGCCATATCCCCATCCTTCCGCAAGAGGGCCTTTTCAATACAAATCGATCTGCGATGTTCCACGATACTCAGTCCGAATCGAACTTGATCGCCACGCTTCACCGGTATCCGAATCTCCTCCTGGTGATGGCCGGGCATCGGCATGTGAATGTGGTGACGCCCTTTCCGTCACCGGACCCATCCCATCCGGAATACGGTTTCTGGGAGGTCGAAACCCCCTCGCTGCGGGATTTCCCCCAGCAGATCCGCACCTGGCAGATCCTCCGCAACAGCGACAATACCATCTCCATCCGGACGACCGATGTCGACCCCCAGGTCGAGTCCAATGCGCCCGCGTGGAAGTCGCTCGGGTATGGCGTCGGCGCCGAACGCATCTTCGGCCACCTTTCCCTCACCGATACGTCATCGCATGCGTACAATGCGGAACTGGTCAAAATGTTGACCCCCGCCATGCAGGTGAAAATCGCGCCATACGGATCTCCGTTACCGCCCGCCGCCCATGACTACGACGGGGACGGCAAGGCCGATCCGGTCGTCTATGATTCCGCCAGCGGATTCTTTGGCGTGTTCCAGTCCGGGAGCAGCTATGCCTTGTCCACGGTGATCCTTAGTGTGCAGCCGGCGGCGCTCGGCGTTCAGCCGATCCCCGGCGACTATGACCGGGACGGCAAGTCCGATCCGGCCGTGTATGATCCGGTCGCCGGCCAGTTGCTGGTGCGTTTTTCCTCGCAGGGCTACGGCCTGAACACGATGCCGATCGGTGACGCGAGCTGCGGGCCGGTGGCGGGTGATTTCGACGGAGATCGCAAGTCCGACCCGGCCCTGTATTCCGCGGCGGCGGGGCTGATGGCGGTCTGGCAGTCGGGTTCGGCCTACGCGCCGGCGGTTGTTCCGTTGGGCGGCCCGGGCTGCCTCAATGCTAGTGACGATTACGATGGCGACGGCAAGGCCGATCCAGCGGTGGTTGAAACGGCCAGCGGCACGTGGCAAGGCTTGATGTCCGCGAACGCCTACATCCCGGCCATGCTGACGACCGCCGGCGGGGCAGGGGTGACACCAGCGCCCGGCGACTATGACGGGGATTGGGTTGCTGACCTTGCGCTCTTCCAGCCCGCGACCGGCGTGTGGCTGCTGGCGCTGTCCAGCCAGGGGTATGCCCAGGTCCTGTTCAATGGATTTGCGGACTCATCATTCCTGGCCCGCCCCGGCGATTATGATGGCGACGGCAAGACTGATCCGGCGGTGGTTGCCCCCGGATTGAACGCATATTGCGCCTGGATGTCCGGCTCTGGTTATACCCCCGCCATCTTGAATTGGTAGATTCCTTGGGGCAAGGAATTTGCAGCAGCCTACGGCCATCCCGGCGCCCCGCTGGCGAACAAGGGGCCTCTTTGCCCCAGGCGTGACAATCCAACCGGGCTGGATTGTGCATCCTAGCTGAATGGATGAAGCGCAGATGCGAACGGCGCGGGCACGATCCGTTTGCGGTCGTAAGAATCACAATGAGGATCTGGACCTTGCATCCGCGGTATCTTGACCGCCAGGGCCTGCTGGCCTGCTGGCGGGAAGCCCTGCTCGCGCAGGCGGTTCTGCGCGGGCGGACCCGCGGCTACCGGCGCCATCCCCAGCTCCAGCGCTTCCGCGCGTGCCCCGATCCGCTGGCGGCCATCGCGGCGTATCTCGCGGGCGTTCACGCCGAAGCGGTCCGGCGCGGCTACCGGTTCGATGCCCGGAAAATCGGCCGGCGCCGGGCCCGGGCCAGGATGACCGAGACCCGCGGTCAGCTCCTGTACGAATGGCGACGCCTCAAGGCCAAGCTGGACCGGCGCTCTCCGCGCGTCCTGGCCGCCTGGGCCGGGCTCCGGAGGCCCTGCCCGCACCCGCTCTTCAGGATCATTCCAGGCCCGGTGCGGGCCTGGGAGCGGGGCAGGGCAGGGAAACGATGAACAGAATTTTTTTCGAGAAATAATTCTAGACAGCGATGCCGGCTTTTGTTATTGTTAATAAGTAGTTGGACAGCTTGCAGTGAACAGAAGTCGGTGGCATGAAGATTCCGCCATGCGTAGGGTTGGCCGTCTGGCTCGCTGCGGTGCTGTCCGCGGTGGCTGTGGACCCGCAGGTATCCAATATCCATGCCGCCCGGCGCGCACTGATAAGTCCGAGGGAACCAGGCCCTGGTGGCGGGAGCGGCGGTGCTCCCGTCGCCTGGGGGGCGGACTTCGACGGGGACGGGCTGGCCGACCCGGCCGTTTACGCTGAAAGCGCCGGCGCCTGGAGCGTCCTGTTCTCCGCCGGCGGCTACGCCCAGGCCAGCACGACCTTCGGCGGAACGGGCTGGGTGGCGGTGGCCCGGGATTACGACGGGGACGGGAAGTGCGATCCGGCGGTCTATGAAACCGGAGCCCCTTCGGCTGGCTCAGGGCAGGCCGGCGCCTGGGCGGTGATGCTTTCCTCCGCCGGCTATGGCATCGCCCGCGCACCCGGATTCGGCGGCGCGGACTGCGTCCCTGCGCCGGGGGATTTCGACGGGGACAGGATGGCCGATCCGGCCGTGTACGAGGCCTCGGCGGGCGCCTGGTACGTCATGCTCTCCGGCGCAGGCTACGGCATCGCCCGGGCGATGTTCGGCGGTGCCGGCTGGCAGCCGGCGGTCGCCGATTACGACGGGGACGGCCGGTGCGATCCGGCCCTGTATTCGGAAACGACCGGCCAGTGGCAGGTGCTGCTCTCGGGCGGCGGCTATACCGTAGCGGTTCTCTCCGGGTTCGGCGGCGCCGGGTGGCAACCGGCGGTGGCCGATTACGACGGGGACACCCTGGCCGACCCGGCGCTGTTCGATCCCGCCGTCGGGAGCTGGCGTTTCCGCCTTTCCGCCAGCGGCTACGCCGAAGCCTCCCTGGCCGGATTCGGCGGGGAGGGCGATACGCCGGCGGCCGCGGATTACGACGGCGACCGTTGCTGCGACCCGGCGTTTTACCGCGAGCCGGAAGCGATGGTTTCGGTGTATTTCAGCGGCGGCAATGACGTACCTGGCTCGTTCCAGGAAACCAATTTGCTGCATGTCGGCGCCACCCTGGGGTCGGTGACGCGGGCGGGCGCGCAAAACGTCGGTTATCTCTATGGCAAACGCCCGCCTGGGGCCAGTTCCAGTTCCTGCTGGTTCCAGGTCATCAGCCGCGCCGGCGTCGTGCTGCGCGATGAAGAGGTGTTTTATAACTCCACCCGCTTCCCCGCGGCGGCGGCGGCGGTCCTGACCGTGGATGCCGCCGGCGAGCCGCAGATCTTGACCGGTTTCTACAGCCGGAACATCTTGCGGCTGTATCGCTCCGGCGCCGGCTGGACCAATGAAGTCATCGGCACACGGGAGGCCGGGGAATCCGATATCCTGGCCTGCATGGATGCCCGGGGGGCCTTGCATGTGGTGACGACCTCCCTGGATCTGGACAACAATTCCGCGGGCATTCATTATTACTCCAACCGCGGCGGCGCCTGGCAGAAGGAAAACTTGACGCTTCCCCTCCCGGCCGCGCCGGCCAAGTGGTATCAGTGGGGCAAAGACCTGGTCGCGGATGCCGATGGCAACGCCCACCTGGCCTTGAGTTTTCAGCATCATCCCAGCGACGATGTCACCTGGCCGGGCTGGATTTATTATCTCAGCAACCGGGGCGGCGCCTGGTTCGCCGAAATCGCGGCCCAGCAGTCGCACGGTTCCTGGGATTCTTTTTTTCCAAAACTCAGCCTGGCGGTGGACGCCCAGGGCCGGCCCGCGATCGCGGCCTGGTTGAAATACAACGTCCTGACCGGGTCCGACGCGCTTTCCCAGCTGATTTTTTGCCGTCGATCGGCGCCTGATTCCTGGGCACGGGAGACGCTGGCCGAAACAGCCGATAATTATTTCGGCTCCGACGGCGGCCACTTCACCGGCTTGTACCCGAAGCTGGCCTTGGACAACGCCGGCGGCGCGCACATTGTTTTCTCCGACCTGGCGTCTTCGCATGTCAACGGCGAGGAGCAGGCCGTGGTCGGACAAATCCGCTCCGCCCGCAACACCGGAACCGGCTGGACCCTGGCCACCCTCTACCGGCAATCGGCCGCGGACGGAGAGTCGGTATATGCAAAACACCTGCTGGTCTCAGGCGACGGCCAGGGCATGGATGTCGTGGCGCGGATCATGCCCAAGGGCGGCGATTACATTGTCCATTTTTCCAGCATCCGCCAGAGCGATTTTTATTTTGAATAGGCGCAACTCGTGATGTTTTCGGCAAAATAGCGGGAGGGCTCTATTATGAAAACCATATTCCATCGCAGCGCGCTGATCCGTTTGGGAATCATTCTGTTGACAAACTTGACCGCCCTGGGTGTTGCGGCAGACCCCCAGGTTGTCAACGTCCAGGCCGTTCAGCGGGCGGGGACCAAGCTGGTGGATATCACCTACGACCTGTCCTCGGCCAGTAGTCCGTTGTCAGTTGTCGTCAGCATCTCGACCAACAGCGGCGCGACCTACGACCTGCCGGCCACCCACTTCACCGGCGACGTCGGCTCGGGCGTTGTTCCCGGGACCGGCAAGGCAATCGCCTGGGACGCCGGGGCCGACTGGGACGGTCACTATTCGGAGTCCATGCGGGTCAAGGTGACGGCCACGGCGGCCGACCCGGCCCTGCCGCCGGACCCCGCCACGGTGGCGACGGCGGTTTCGAACGGGGTGGTGACCTTGATTGGACAGAGCACGGCCTTCCTTTATACGGGAGATAATCCGATTCAGACGGGGGTCGCCTCCGGTACAATCAGCGCTGTGCAAGTCGCGGTGCTCAGGGGCCGGGTGTTGGATCGCCTCGGCGCCCCCCTTTCCGGGGTCACCGCCTCGATCAACAATCATCCGGAACTTGGTCAGACCCTTACCCGCACCAATGGCCAGTATGACTTGGCCGTCAACGGCGGCGGCATCCTGCACCTGAATTTTGCCAAAAATGGATACCTGTCCGTCCAGCGCACGCTCAACGTGCCATGGCAGAATTATATCGAGGTTTCAGATGTCAACATGTGCGCGACTGACACCAACGCGGTATCCGTCGATATGGGCGCCGCCGGCTGGCAGGCGGCGTCCGGCCCGATCGTCACGGACAGCGATGGCAGCCGCCGTCCGGTGCTCCTGGTTCCGCCGGGCACGCGGGCCTGGGTCTATCCGGCGGCGGGCGGCACACAGGAGGTTTCCCAGCTGACACTCCGCTTCAGCGAATTTACCGTGGGAACCAATGGGCCGGCCGCCATGCCGGGCGACCTGCCGCCGACGGTGGCCTACACTTACGCGCTGGAAGTGCAGGCGGAAGAGGAACAAACACGCCGGGATGGGGCCGGCGTGATATTCAATACCAACGTATTCTTGTATTTGGATAATTTCCTGGCATACCCCGAGGGCATGCGGATCCCCTTGGCCACCTACCGCGACACGGTCGGCGCTTGGGTGCCGGAACCCGACGGGCGGGTATTGCGCCTGGCGGGCACAAATGCCGCGGGCTTGGCGATGATCATCCTGAACACCAACGGCGCGACGGCTTCCGATCTGGAACTGGCGGCGCTGAGCCTGACGGATGCCGAACGCCGGTTGCTTGCCGAGGTATACCCGGGCGCGACCCAATGCGTTTGGCGTACGCCCATGGCTCACTTCACTCCGTGCGACTTGAACGTGCCGCATAAACCTGTCAACGACCAGCCGCCGGATGTCATCGTGGCTACGGCCACGGTGGGGCAATCGGACAATACCATTGGACCCGGCGCATACGGCAAGGTGGATGTTGAAAACCAGGTGTTTGAAGAAATGGCGCCGGTGGTCGGCACCCCCTTCAGCTTGCATTATCGCAGCCAGCGCATGTCGGGCTATGGGGGCATGTCCTCGCTGACCATGACATTGTGCGGCGCTGTCGTGCCGCATGATTTGGAGCGCATTGATCTGATTATCTCCGCGGCGGGCGGCAGCTTGGTTGTCACCAATTACGCGGCGGCTTCAAACTTGGTTTACCGGTTTACCTGGGATGGCAAAGACGCCTATGGAAGGCAAGTGCACGGCTATCAGCCGGTGTATGCCAAAATCACCTACCAATACCCGTCAGTGGTGGCGATTCCACCAGAGTTCCAGTCCAGTTTCAGCTGGGTTACCGGCGAGCAGGTGCCCGGCGGACTGAAAACACGCCAGAAACTGTCCGGGTTCCAGCAGTATCTTGAATCGTCTGTGGGAGTTTTCCGGAGCCAACCGGCGGCCAGCGCGGGGTTGGGCGGATGGACGTTGAACGTCCACCATACATATGACCCGCTTTCCGGGCGCCTGTTCCTTGGCAACGGCCAAGTCCGGCGCCTGCATGACAGTCCGGCGGGCAATGCGGTGATGAGAACCGTGGCGGGCAACGGCGCCTCAAGCTGGTCCGACATCGGCGACGGCGGCCCGGCAACGAATGCAGTCCTGATTCAACCGTGCGGCGTGGCCGTGGCGCCAGATAAATCTTTCTACATCAGCGATACCTCGATGGGATCCATCCGGAAAGTAAATGCCGGCGGAATCATCCAGACGGTGGCCTCGGTTGCGGCCGCAAACCTGGCGTTGGCCCCCGACGGAACGGTGGTGTTTTCCGACGGCGTTTCCCGCGTCAAGCGGCTGGCAACCAATGGAACGATTACGATCGTCGCCGGCAACGGTATCCAAACCTATGCGGGTGACGGCGGGCCGGCCATGGCGGCCTCGTTGCGCAACCCGGCGGGCGTGGCCGTGGCGCCGGACGGCTCCATCTATGTTGCCGACAAGGCCAACAATCGAGTCCGGCGCATCTCCCCCGACGGCATCATTGGCACCGTTGCCGGCAAGGGCGCATCCGGGGTTGTCGGCGGCTTTTCCGGGGATGGCGGCCCGGCCACAAATGCGGCGCTCAACCGGCCGATCGGGATTGCCCTCGGCCAGGACGGGTCATTGTATATCGCCGATTCGGAAAACAACCGGATCCGCAAAATCAATCCGGGCGGTATTATTAACACGGTGGCCGGAAATGGCACCCAGGACTATCCCGACGGCGATGGGGGGAGTGCGACAAACGCCGGAATCGGCGCTTACGATGTGGCGATAGCCAGCGACGGCTCGCTCTTCATCCTGGAATGGTATGCCGGCCGGATTCGCAAAGTTACCACGGACGGCAATGTTGCCACGCTGGCCGGCAACGGCGCTTTGCTGTTTGCCGGTGATGGCGGCCCGGCCCAGACGGCATCAATGAATTATCCGGTCGCGTTGGCACTCGCGCCCGACGGCTCCGTTTATGTCGCCGACAGGGACAACAAGCGCATCCGGCGCATTGCGCCGGTGCTGGGGGGGCCAGGCGCCAGCGATATTTCCATCGCATCGAGCGATGGCCGGCAGCTCTTTGACTTCGATCCGGCCGGCCGGCACCTGCGCACCCGCAACGCCATGTCAGGATCCAACATCTATGTGTTCGCCTATGCCGCCAACGGCTGCCTGGCATCCATCACCGACGCGTATGGCAACCTGACGTCTATCGAATACGATGCCACCGGTCGCCCGACGGGCATCGTGGCGCCCTACGGCCAGCGCACAACGCTGGCGACAGATGCCTGCGGGTTGCTGACCTCGATTGCCAATCCGAAAATGGAAAGCACCAAGTATGGATATACCACCAACGGCCTGATGACGTCCGTGACCGGCGCCAAGGGCGCCGAGTATCTTTATACCACGACGTACGACAGTGAAGGCCGGGTGCAATGCGCCGTCGATCCGGAAGGCGGCCAAGATGCTCTCGGCGCGCGTTTGTTGGCGGTCAGCCGATCCGGCGGCGGATTTGAAGTGACCAGCACTAGCGCCTTGGGACGCGTCACCACGACGCGGGTCGAGACCTGTCAGCTGGGCTACGAGAAACGCACCGTTACCTCGCCTGACGCCACCCGGCGCGTCATCCAAACGTTCAACTCCGGGACCAATCGAACCACGGAACCGTTCGGCACTGTCATTACCGTCGCCACGGCGCCCGATCCCTTGTATGGCATGATGGCGCCTTATGAGTCGCTGCGGATTGTCCGCCTGCCTTCAGGCCTGTCCTCCACCTGCCTCGTAACCCGTTCTTTGTCCCTGGGCAACGACGGCTCGTGGACATCAATGACCAGCATCGTGAGCGCCAGCGGGCGCACGGCCACCAATGTGTATGACCGTGCCGCGCGTACCATGACCATTGCGACGCCGGCTGGCCGGGTCAACCGCGTCATTTCCGACGCCCAGGGGAAGCCCATTGCCGTATTTAATCCCGGCGTGCATCCGATAACCAATGAATATGACGAGCACGGACATCTTGTGCAAATCACGCAGGGCCAACGAGTGACGCGCTATACCTATGCTGCCAGCGGTTTCCTCGAAACCACAGTGGATGTGCTCGGTCGCACCAACCGCATGGAATACGATCTGGCCGGCCGCCCGACGGCAACCATCCGGGCGGACGGCACGACGATCGGTTGCGCCTTTGACGAGCATGGCAACCAGACGTCCGTAACCCCGCCCGGCCGTTCGGCGCACCTTTTCACCCACTCCAAGGTGGACCTGCCAGCGACGTATACGCCGCCGGGCGGCGTCGCCGCCATAACCACATTCAACGCCGACCGCCAGCCGGTCATGATCGCGCGCGGCGACGGCAAGGCCACGGCCTTCAGCTACGATGCGGCCGGGCGCGTTGCCACGGTTGATCTGGACGGCGCGCAAATCGCGTATACTTATCTCACGAATGGACTGCTCGCATCCGTGAGCAATGTCGGCGTGCAGGGCATCGCCTACACCTACGATGGCAGCCTCTTCCAAGCCCTGGATATGTCGGGTGTCATCACCGGCAGGGTGGCTTACTCATACGATGCCGATTTCCGCGTAACCGGCGTTTCGGTCAATGATGGCGGTGCGGAGTCTCGCCAATACACCGATGCCGATGGCCTGCTGACCGGTGTTGGCGATTGCCGGTTGGATCGCGCGCCGCACAATGGCCAGTTGACTTGCATTGCGCTGGGCAGCGCCACGAACAGCATCCAATGTAATGCATACGGCGAAGTCACCAACACTCGCGCCTATTGTCTGGGATCGGTGATCCTCGAAGCCGCGCAGGCGCGTGACGCGCTTGGCCGCGTAACCAACATTATCGAAACCGCCGACGGCGCCACGGTCTCAAATCGATACGCCTATGATCTCGCCGGCCGGCTTGTGATGGCGACGACCAACGGGACGGGAGCGGGCACGAATTTCTACAGCTACGATCTGAATGGAAATCGGACCAACTGGACGGCCAATGGCGTCGCCTATTCGGCCGCTTATGACTTGCAGGACCGGCTGACCCGGATGGAGTCCTACGGCAAGACCAACTTCTATTACTATAACGGCGCCGGCGACCTCACGAACAAGACCGTTTTGCAGGGCGGTGAAGCCGTAACGACCTACGCATATGACGGGGGCGGCAACCTGCTGGCTGCCGGACTGCCCGGCAGTACGTCAATCACGTATAAACTGGACGCCCACGGCCGCTGCGCCGCCAAATTTGTCAACGGTGTCTTCACCCAGGGCTTCATCCATGGCATCGGGCGACTGCCGCTGGCCGAAATCGACCACCAAAGTAATGTGGTCAGCCGGTTCGTCTATACCAGCGCAGACATCCCGCCGCTGTATATGATTCGCAGCGGTGTCAGCTACCTGCTTGTCTATGATTCCCTAGGCAGTCTGCGCCGGTGTGTCCGTGCGGATACAGGCGAAATCGTCCAAAGCTTGGATTATGACCCATGGGGGCGGGTCGTGCGCGATCAGGTTGCTGCCGGATTCCACCCCCTGCCTTTCGGCTTTGCCGGCGGATTGTATGATCGTGACACAGGGCTGGTCCGGTTCGGCACGCGGGATTACGATGCCGACACCGGCCGGTGGACCACGCGCGATCCCATCGGCTTTGCAGGCGGCGATCCCAACCTGTATGCCTATTGTTATAACGACCCGCTTAATTTCAACGATCGCAACGGGTGCGGTGCGGCCGCAGCCGATCTGGTACTATGGATCGCCAACAGCGCAGCCGAAACACCGGAATATTTTCTCGGCCCCTTCGAGGGTTATGCCACCATGGAGGAAGCCGGCATTGCCGCCATCAACGCAATCAATCCGACCTCCCAGCAGCAAGACCAGGAATATGCCGGAACGATTTACATGGTCAATGGCCTCTATTACTATAATGCCCCAATAAGTTTTGCGGCAAACTATTCATTTCCCAACCCGCTCATCCCCGCTGGCGCCACGGCGGTGGCGACCTATCATACGCATGGCGGCCAGACCGTAGGCCCCAAAGGTGAAGATTGGACAACATTTTCTGGACAAGACATGGATAATGCTGACAGTGCTGGCAAGCCGGAAATCATGGGCAATGCCATCAATGAAATCCAAGTCCGTTATCCGCGCGGCACGAATCCGAAATTCAGAGGTGCAGCCAATGTTTACATCCAACGCTAGTGCTTGAGCTATAGGTGACCGACCCGGAAAAAAGAAGATTAGTGTAAGGCTTAATGCTTTAAATCAACAGGAGGCTGTTATGAGAACAGCGCGATCTGTAAATTGCGGATTTGGTGTTATGACGGCAATTTCGATTCTGCTGCCCGCCGCCTTGGCCCAGGCGGCCACGGGCTGGGGGGTCTCGCCGGTATTCACCCTCGACACCCGGGCGGTGACGCCGACCAACCCGCCGGCGGTGCCCGCGGGGCTGGCCGCCAGCCAGGGCTACTATGCCGACAAGGTGGCGCTCTCCTGGCAGGGGGTGAGCAACGCGGCCGGCTACCAGGTTTGGCGGCACACGGCCAACAACACCAACGCGGCCAGCCAGCTCACCAACTGCGCGGCGACGAACTTTAACGATACCTCCGCTTTGGGCGGCCAGGCCTATTATTACTGGGTCAAGGCCACCAACGGCTCCGGCGCCAGCGCGTTCAGCGCATCCGCCAGCGGCTGGCGGCGGA
>CAZVVD010000076.1:0-18998 GCA_964630555.1 uncultured Verrucomicrobiota bacterium
GGGATAGGCTTTGCCGCCCACGGTGACCATGCGCTCCTGCATGGCCTCCAGCAGGGCCGCCTGGGTCTTGGGCGGCGTGCGGTTGATTTCGTCGGCCAGGATCATGTGGGCGAAGACCGGGCCGTGCACGAAGCGGAATGCCCGCTTGCCCGTGGTCCGGTCCTCTTCCAGCACGTCGGTGCCGGTGATATCCGAAGGCATCAGGTCCGGGGTGAACTGGATGCGCTTGAAGCTGAGCTGCAGCACCCGCGCCAGGGTGCTGATCAACAGGGTCTTGGCGAGGCCCGGCACGCCGACCAACAGGGCGTGCCCGCGGCAGACAATGGCGATCAGAACCTGCTCAATGACATCCGCCTGGCCAACGATGACCTGGCCGACCTCGTCCATGATCCGCTGGAAGGCGGCGTTGAGCTGCTTGACGATTTCAAGGTCATCGTTGCTGATGGCGTCCGGGCCTGGGTCATTTCGTTGCGGCGCGTCGTTTGTCATGGGGGTCTCCCGCGGGTGTTTGCAGGCCGCCGTCAGGGCACTAGGTGTAAAAAAACAGATTACCGCGCGGTCCCCGGGATGCAACAAGAAACGGGGTCCGGTCATGAGGCCTGATCGTCACACCGGGGCGGAACCTGGTGCCGTGGCACCCTGGCCTGCGTAGTTTGCGGCGAAGAAGGCTCAGCGGCTGCGCGAAAAGGCAGGCCCCATCCCGCGCCGCCCTGGGGGCCTTACAGCCAGCGGGGCAGGGCACCGGGAGAGTCCGGGTCGAGGCGGCCCGAATCCAGGAGAGCTTGCAGGGTGGCCAGCAGGGCCGGCCGGTCGCGGGGAAGGCGCGCCTCGAGGGGCACGCTGTTGGAGCTGTGGTTGGCGCGGAAGACGGTGCCGGCCAGTTCCAGCCGCGAGACGATGGCCTTCAATTCGGCGAGGGTCTCATGTTCCGTCAAGGGGTGGAAATGTCCCGCCTTGATATCCCCTTCCAACGCGGTGCCCGGGACCGGGATCACGCGCAGGACAGACAGGTGGCGCGGCTGCATCCGGTTCAGGGCGTCGGCCGTGGCCGCCGCGTGTACGGCGCTCCGCTCGCGTCCGCCCAGTCCGAGCAGGATCATCACGGACATTCTCAGGCCGGCAGCTTGGGCCCTCTGGGCGGCCGCCACCAGGGTCTCGACCTGGTCGCGCTTGCGCATCCGCTCCAGAGTGACGGGGTCTCCGCTTTCCAGCCCCATGTAGAGGGTGTGCAGCCTGCAATGCCGCAACGTCCGCAGGGCGGCGTCGGAGTGGGCCGCGATCGAGCCGCCGTTGGCATAGGCGTTGACGCGGGTCAAGCCCGGCAGCCGCCGGGCCAGATGCTCCAGGATTTCGCGCAGGTCGTTGAAGAGCAGGCACAGCGCGTCGCCGTCGCCGAGAAACACCCGGCGGGCGTGCGGGTGGCGGCGGGTTTCGTGGTCCAGCAGTTGGCGAAGTTCCGCCGGCGTCCGCCGGCGGAAGGGCAGCGCCCGGTACATGCCGCAGAAGGCGCAGCCATTGTGCGGACAGCCGCAGACGACCTGGAGGACCAGGCTGCCGGCCTCCGCCGGGGGGCGGAACCAGGGGTCGTTGTGGGGCATCGCCATGTCGGGTGTCTCCGGCCGGTTAGCCGCCTTCCGTTTCCTGTGGTTACTTAAGACTAACGATCGTTATTCTTAAAGTCCCCTATTGAGCCGGACCTGGTCCGCCGGACCGAGTGGGCAATTGCCTTGGCGATCGCCGCTCCCGGTACACCATGGGTCTCCTCGCTATCGCCCGGCGGCGGCTACACACGGAAGAGGCGAGCGAGCAGCGATACGATGTTCTTTCGAAACGTTGTGACCACGCGCGATCCGGAGTAATCGTTCGGTAGGAGTTCGGCCGGCATGAGGGGATCGGATTGCATCAGGTCCAGGAATTCGAAAAGCTCGGCGCGGGCGGCGGCCAGCGCCGTCGACGGCGCGAGGGCCGCAGGCAGCGTCGCGGCCCGCTGCGCGGCTGCGCCGAGGTACGCCCTCTGCCGTCGGGTCAGGGATTCAAAATCCCAGGCCTTGGCGGCCATCTGTTTCGGCGACAGTCCGAAAACGGCCCCGGATTCGACCAGGACGGCATAATCTCGGATAGACGCCGCTTGGTCCAAATCATCGAACAGCGGCCGGATATCGCGCGCGGCAACCCAGACGCTTTTCTGCAGACACCCCAGGCGTTCGCGATGGAAAAACTGTTCCAGCGCACAACGATACCCCCTGGTTGTTTCAGGGACATCATACATCAGCAGGTACCAGCGCCCATCCCAGCGCCGGTTCCAGAAACGTTCCGGCCATAAGCAGGAGGAACTGTGGAGATCCCCCTGCGGGGTGATGGTAATGATGGGGCTTTGTCCGCGGGGCCGGCGGCGGGTAATGAGGCCGGCCTTGGCCAGGCGCCGGGCCGCCAGGTCCAGGGCAGTATGGCTCGGCCACGATGAGGATCGCAGGGCGCTGCGACCCCCGGACGCGAGGAATTCCACGCCGACGCAGATGAGATCGAGCAGTTCTGCGCTTAGCCGGCGCCGGACAATCGTCATCGAGGGGCGGGCCGGCCGCGTTTCGGCAGGTGCTGCCTGGGCAATCCGGGCAACGCTCCGACGCTGGGGCTCGGTGCGCTCCGGGGGAGGGAGCTTCATGGTAGGATGACCGCTGGCGGAGTGGTCGCCTCGTTGCGGTCGACCAGCCGGACGGTCCTGGCCGCCGATTGGTTTCGGTGCCCCTGGCTTTTTCATGGCGTTCCAATGGTAAAATAAGATTGACGATCGTCAATCTTATTTTACCAGAAGAAAAAGGCGCACGTGGGGCAGGAGGGGGGGGGAATGAGCCGCTGGCGGGGCGAGGCCCGTCGGTCTCCCGGCCGTCGGATTATCCGCCGCCCGTTGGAAATGCCCTGGAACCGGAATCCCTCAGATCTGTCCGGGACGAAGGGGGAGTGGGGACCGACAGGGCTTGAATCTGGCGGACCAAGCCTTCGTGGACCGGCGTCGGAACGGCCAGCGCGGCGGCCTCCCGCACGATGGCGCCGTTAATGGCGTCGATCTCGGTCTTGCGATGCCGGCGGACGTCCTGGAGCATGGAGGAGAAGTTTTCCGCCGTATTCCGGCAAACGTCGAACACCGCCCCGACCGGATCGTTGTAGGGCAGGCGGATCCCTTTGCGTGCGGCCACGGCCGCGCCTTCCGTCGCCGCCTGCTCCAGCAGGCCGCGCCACGGCTCCCGTTCCGGCAGTTGCCCGTTCGGCAGGCCGGACAGCGCCGCGACCGGGCCGATGGCGGCATTGACGATCAATTTGCCCCAGAGCACAGGGGCCAGGTCCGGGGCGGTGTCCGATCGGATGCCGGCCCGGGTGAGAAGCTGTGCCAGTTCGGTGGCCGCGGTTCGGCCTTCCGGCCTGAGAGCGGCCAGGCGGGTCCGGCCGGCGCCGGCGTGGCGGACATGGCCGATGCCCAGCAGAGTGGAGCCGTGCGCCGTCACGCCGGCAAACACGCGATCCGGCGCCACGCAGGCCGCCAACTGTTCAACGTTTCCCAGGCCGTTTTGCAGGGTCAGCACGCGCGTCTGCCCGGCGGTCAAAACTGACAGCTCGGGAAGAGTGGTTGCCGTGTCATGGGCCTTGACACATATCACCACCAGATCGGTGTGCTTGAGGCTTTCGGCCTCGGCGGTGGCCCGGATGGGGATGGTCCGGGCGCCGCGGCCCTCTTCGATGATCAGGCCCTGCCGCGCGATGCGCAGCGCCCGGTCACGCCGCTTGTCGAGCAAATGCACCGCATGGCCGCCTTCGACCAACAAGCCGGCAAAGAGGCAGCCCATGGCCCCGGGCCCGATGATGACGATGTTCATGCAATGCTTCCCGGCGCGGCATCATAGCAGGGGCCGGCCGCCGGGCAACCGGAAATTCCCGGCGGCTATTTCCGGGCAGGCGTAAAGCCGTCGGCCCAGCAAGGCTCCTGGAGCTGGAGCGCCGGGTCGTCCAGCTCGGCACGGTTGATGCGCTCGTAGCGGGCGGCGACATCGGACCAGGGCTGAAGCCGGAGCTCGATCTCGTCGCCCGGCCGCAGGCGGGCGGCCGGCGTCCACGCGTTGTCGCGCATGCTGAGCAAATACACCACGGCCTGCCCGGCGGCGGTTGCCGCCTCGCGGCATTCGACGTCCACCAGGTGGAGGGCAAGGACGTGGTCCTTGTAAGGCACTGACCCGGGGCGGGGCGCCGGCGAAAGGTCCTGGACCACGCCGCGCGCGGTCCAGGTCGCGCCGGCGGGCGGCACGAGGAAGCGCGCCGCCGCCGGCCGGCCGAGGGAGAGGTCGATCAGCTGCCAGTCGCCCTCCGCCAGCTCGCGGGCGGCGAACTGGTAAATCACCAGGCGCTTGCCGGCCAGGCGGTCCCGGCCGCGGGCCAATTCACGGCTGAGCGCGGCGCGGGTCGCGAAGGCGCTGTTATCGTTTAGCGCGATCCGGTCCAGCGGCCGGCCCAATTCCAGGCTGAGCTGTTCGGCGAGGCCGGCGGATTCACCCCAGCCCAGGGCGTCGAGGGAATAAATGTTGCAGAAACTGTCCCCGAGCATCAGCACGTCGGACGAAGGCTCCGGCCGCCAGAAATTGCCGTTCGGCATCAGCACCTGGCGGATGGCAACGGTTTCCGGAGGATAGGCGGCGCTGCCGGGCGGCAATTTAAGCATCACCGCCAGGTCGCCGATGTTGGTGACGGTTGCCGACCGCGCCGTATATCCCGGATCCGGCGCCGGCGGCAGGGAGACGACCGGGGCGAGAAAAGCTTTCAAGCGTTTGGCGGTGAACTCGACGGCCTCTGGCCGCCAATGGGTATCGGTGGCGAGATACTGGGCCTGCCCGGTTTGCCGCTTGCGCGCGGCCAACTCGCCGGCCGCGTCGAACACGGGGATGGCGCGCTGCCGCAAGCTGTCAACGAAAGTGTCAAAAGACGAGTTCTGGAGCGGCGCGGCCTGACGGGCGCCGGAGCGGGTGAAGCGCTCGGGCTCGATCGAGGGCTTGGCGGGCGCCGGCACGACCACCAGGCCGATACCCCGTTGCGCGAGCTGGTCGCGGAAATGGACGATAGCCCTGACCGGGTCCGGCTGGGGCGGCGAGCGCCACTCGCTGGCGCCGGCGATCCGGCGGGCCATGCGGCGCGGATCAAGGAAGCCCGGTCCGGTCAGGTATTCGATATCCGGCCGGTAGAACAGCCAGGGCCGCCTGCCGCAGTAGGCTTTTTCGTTGCCCATGCCCAGCCAGCGGGTCAGCAGGAACTGGGTGGGGGCGCGGACCCATTCCCCCGCCAGCGAGTCGTTTTCGAGCTGATCCTCGTAGGCGCGCATGGAACGCATCAGGGCGCGGTTGGCTTCCACGATCCGCCGGCGCAGGGACACCCCCTCCCGGCCCAGCGCCTCGCCGACCCCAGGTGGCACCCTGAAAATATCGTAGCATTGGGGCAGGGGCGAGGCGCGCCGGCCGGCGAAGTAAGCGCGGACATCCGCGGCCTGCTGGATCGCCGGCACGATCCCGATGCCCAGCAGGAAGACAAGCGCCAGGAGCCGCGCCGGTCCGGGGCGGATGGCGGTGCGCCCGATCTCGGCCATGGCCTGCGCTTCGCGGCTGCTGTATTTTTGTCGTTCAGTCATATCTGCCCAGAGATTTTTTGCCAGAAAAATCTAAAAGATGAAATAGATGAACGGGTTATATGCCTGGGTGGCCAGCACGACCAGGGCCAGCGCCAGCAGCAGGAGAATGACCAGGGTTTTAGGGCCGGTGATGGTGCGGGTCCAGTCCCACGTCTGCGGCATCAACCAGGCGACCCCGGCGGCCACAGCGAAGGCCAGCAGGTAGAAGGGCTGATAGATGATGCCGCCGAGCAGGGCGGCGTTGCCCCCGGCTCCGCCCTGGCCCAGCATGCAGCCCAGGTACTGCCAGGCGGCGGCCAGGTCCGGCGCCCGGAAAAACACCCAGCTGATCAGGGTGATGAGAAAGGTCAGGGCGATCCGGACCACGCCGGGCAGGCGGTGGTAAAGGCTCTGTTTGCCGAGTATGCGTTCGAAGCACAGGAAAAACCCCTGGATTCCGCCCCAGACGATGAAATTCCAGGCCGCGCCGTGCCACAGGCCGCCCAGCAGCATCACCAGCGCCAGGTTGATATAGGTGCGGACGAGGCCCTTGCGGTTGCCGCCCAGGGAAATATAGAGGTAATCGCGCAGCCAGCTGGACAGCGACAAGTGCCAGCGCCGCCAGAATTCGGTGATCGAGTGGGACTTGTAGGGCGAATCGAAGTTCTTGGCGAAGACGAAGCCCAGCATCAACCCCAGGCCGATGGCCATGTCGGAGTAGCCGCTGAAGTCGAAGTAAATCTGGAAGGCATAGGCGGTCACCCCGTACCAGGCATCGAGGGTCCCGGGTCCGGCGGCGTCGAAGACCACGTCGGCCACTTTCCCGCAGGGATTGGCCAGCAGGATTTTCTTGGCCAGCCCGAGGCTCATGAAGGCCACCCCGCGCCCGAATTTTTCGAAGGAATAGGTGCGGCGCTCCAGCTGGTCGGCGACATCCTGGAAGCGGATGATGGGGCCGGCCACCAACTGGGGGAACATGGACACGTAACAGGCGAAGTCCACGAAATTTTTCAGGGCCCGGGCCTGCCCGCGGTACACGTCGATGGAGTAGCTCATCGACTGGAACGTGTAGAAGCTGATGCCCAGGGGCAGGGTCACCTTGAACAGCAGGTCCAGGCGGAGCCAGGCCAGGCCGAGGGTGTCGGCCAGCAGGTTCAGGTTCTCGATGCCGAAATTGAAATACTTGAAAAAGCCCAGCAGGCTCAGGTTCGAGATGATCGAAAGGACCAGCGCCGAGCGCTGGAAATGCGACCGGCCGCCGCCCGGCTCCAGCTGCCGGATGGGGCCTTTCCAGCGGAACCCGTCATAGGCCTGGGCCAGGCCGGCGACGTAATCGATCAGGGTGGAGCCCAGCATCAGGACCATGAAGAGCGGGTTGGTCCAGCCGTAGAAGGCATAGCTGAGGAGGGTCAGCATCAGGTGCTTGCCGCAGCGGGGGACGGCGTAATACAGCAGCAGGGCCAGCGGCAGGAAGTAGAACAGGAAAATGTGAGAGCTGAAAACCATGGTCGCTCGCTGTGGCCCCGGTCAACGGCCTTCGAACACCGGGCTTGTATAACGCAAAGCCGGGCCCCTGGCAACCGGTCTGTTGCGGATGCCGCCGCGGGCGGGGGGTGTCCGGGGGAGTCCGGGGCGGCCTCAGGGCTGGCGGACCGGCCGCAGCCAGCAGCGCGCCGCGCTTTCGTGGTGCCCGTTCGCGGTGACCTGCACCCATTCCTCCACGGCCTTGAAATCGGCGGCGAACCGCCCGACGTAAATATTCGAGTCGCTGCTCCCGAGGCCCGGTCCGCTGACTGTGAGGATGCGCGGATCATTGGACCAGCGCGGGTACCACACGTCCCGGTTGTTGATGCCCGGCATCTGGTTGATCGGCGCCACGGCCAGGTGGCGGCCGGTGCCGTCAAACATCCACAGACTCTTGTGCTCGATTTCCATGATCCAAAACAGGTAACTGTTGTCCGGAGCGATGACGGCATTGCAGCCTTCGCCCAACACCTTGAGCTTTTGCTCCGGCAGGTTGACGATTCCGCAATGGGGCCAGGGAAATTCCCCGCCCAGGCGGGTGCCGTCCGCGGACAGGCTCAAGCGGCTGTGAATGGGGGTTTTGTCCCAGACCAATTCGCAGGACTGGGGCTTGTCCAGGCGCCACCGATAGACCGGCTTGAACCCTTCGCCCTCGCCGACCTTTTCAATTTTAGGACTGAAATAGACCCAGTCGGCGCCGCCGGCCGGATCGCGCCAAAGGCAATGCGCGAAGCCGTTGCCGACGATTTTATCGTTACTGCCATCCCAATTGACGAGGTGAATATTGCTGGCAACGAAATCGGTGAACAGGATGCGCCGGCCGTCGGAGGTGATCAAGGGGCGTCCATAGCTGGCCGGCCCCGGCAGGATGACCCGCTCGGATTTCTCTGCGGTATCAAACCCCATGAGCGTGTATTCGCTGGTGGTCCCATCCGAAGGCCGGTTGCCGCGCGTGGTCACATTCCGGACCCAGACCAGGCGGACCTGCTCGGCCCCGGTCAGCTTGCGCAGCTTGTCGGCCACATTGCCAAGGTCTTGCGGAGGCTCCCGTCGGGTCCGTTGTCTTTCAGTGTTTGTGATCAGCTGGGCCACCTCCGGCGTCGGCTTGACCTGCGCCGGATTGGCCTTGAGCCGGTCCGCAAATTCCCACGTGTTGGTGGCGTTTTTGATGACGCCCAGAAACGCCTTTTCCGTCGCCGGCAGGGCGGTGAACCGAAGTCGGGCCGGTTGGCCGGGGCGCAGCCGGGCCGCGGGCACATCGAGATACAGGATGCCGTGCAAGTCCCAGTACTGGTCGCTGCCCAGGTAGTCGAAAAACGCCTTCACGTGGCCGGGGTCTTCGCGCCGGCCGGCGGTCCAGCCGGTGTCGCCCTTGAGCGCCGTGTCAATGCGAATCACGGGCTGACCGTTCAGGGCCGCTTCGAAAGCAAAGGGGCCTTCCCGGCCGGCGAACTTGGCCAGGGTTCCGTCGTTGTTGTGGTAGCCGGCCATAACCACCTCGAACGCGAAGGTCACCCGGCCCTTGAGCTTCGCGGGCAGCGGAGCGGTCTCCCATTCGAACCAACCGGCGGCCTGGTTGAAATCGGTTGGGTTCAGAAGATAGTAGGCGGCGGTGCTGTGGTTGGACGGGTCGTCGCGGTGGGTTCGGAAATAGCTCTGTTCGATGTAATGTTGGCCGTCCCTGATGCCGGCGAACCCGTTGACGGGAGTGCTGTGCTTGAAATCCGCGGCCAGCACGAGGCTCGGCGGCATGTCCCGGGAGGGGGGGCGGATGTCAAAGAAGAGCGGCCAGGCAGGGATGGGATCCAGCGTTTCCGAACGATACTGGGTGGCGAGCTGCGGCTGGTTTTCGAAGGGCTCAAGCAGCAGCTCGTAGCTCAGGCCCACCGGGAGGTCGGCGATCGGCAGCGGCTGCTTGTTCACCAAGGCCCAGTGGGCCACCAGGATGGTCGGCGAAGGGCAGGCGCCCGCCAGGACCTCCTCGACCGCGTATTCGTAAATGGAAAGCGCGCTGGGGTAGGGCGCAATCTGCTCGGCCGAAGGGACGTCGGAGCGCCTGAGCAGCTTGCCGCGCAGGCGCAGCGGGGGAAGCTCGCTCCTGGCTTCCAGGCTCCGGGCGAAGTGTTCATAGTTCTGGCGGGCCTCGTCGGGGGCGACGACGCGGCGGTAAACAGCCAGGGCCTCGATCCGGCCGGCCCAGGGGGAGCCTCCGCCGGGTCCGGCGCCCAGGATCAGCGTGGCGCCGCGCCAGGTTCCGGGCTTGGACGCAAGCCCGGCATCCGCCGCCCGCCGGCCGTTGCAGAAAACAAGGGCTTGGGTTGCGTTTTGGCTGACGATGGCCTGGACGGGCACCCCGGCGCTGAGGCGGCAAATTTCCAGGGTGCGCGGGCCCGAGGCCGAGAGGATTTCCAAAACCAGCGTATTGTTTTCCTGCCGCAGGGTGATCCTGGGGGCGGCGGCAGGCCCCAGGCAGGCCACGACGCCGCCCCGGCCGGGTTCCACCGAATCGGCGGTCAGCCAGATTTCTATGGCCGCAGGCCCCTTGGCATCGGGAAGATCCGGAACGGATTCCAGCGAAGCGTCAGCGTAGCCCCCGCCGGTCAGCAGGGTTCCGTGGCGGTCCAGGCGCGCGAGCCCGTGCCGGGTCACCCGGATTTTCGCGTCGCCGGGTTTGCCGGCGGCATCGTAGACCGCCATTTCCGGGGAGCCACCGGGCGCCGGCGCGAACAGGGCGGCCACGCCGTCCCGCCGCGTCGGCCACGGCGGCGCCTCGGCGGCGGCGCCGGCCGGGCCCGCGCCGCAAGCCGCGATGAGAACGATGGCAAGCCGGAGCAGGTATTCCCCAGGCAACGCCTTGCGGTTATGGAATCCACTCATTGGAAAACGCGTTGCTGGCGTTAAGCCTTGCAGCCTTCAGGAGGAATGGATGCGTCAGGGGCCAGGGGCCTATTCCACCTCGTAATACAGCGGCAGCAGGAATTCCTCGTGATCCACGATGACCCGTTCGCCTTCCAACTCCGGGTGCTCGTCGAACGGCTCCAGGACCAGGCGCCGAATTTCATTGGTCGGCCGGGCGGGACTGTCCAGCGCCTGCCCGTCGAGAATCGCCCAGCGCGCAGCCAGGAACTGTTGATCCGGGAATGGGCCCTCGATCGCCTTGACGAGGGCGTAGCGATCGACGGCCAGCGCCCGGCGATAGGGGGCGATGGATTCGGGCGCCGGGGCCTGGGTGACATCCGTCAGCCGGGCTTCGACCGTGAAACGCCGAGCCGGCTTCCGGTGCTTCAGGCGTTCCGCCAGGGCGGTGTAACCGGCCTGGGCGTCGGATTCGGTCCGTGCCCGGCTGAAGACGGCGACATGGTCGAGGGTTCCCGGCCAGGGCCGGAGGGAATCGCCGAACACGAGATCGCCCGGCTGCCACCCCTCCAGGTTGCCCAGGGGGGTGTTGGTCAGGAGCGCGGGCTGGCCATCGAGGTAACAGGTCAGGCGACCCGGCTGATAATTGACGGCCACGTGCTGCGGCGTCCCGGGCGCCAGGCGGCCTAGTGGAATGGCGGGGCCCAGTCCGTCGGCATCCGACGTGTTGAGGCGCAGGAGCAGCCGGTCTCCGTCCTGGCCGAGGGCGAAGTTGACACTTGTCACCCCGGCGAACGACGCGATCTGCGAAAAGCCCGGCACGGACGCCGCCGGCGGCGTCAGGACGGCCTCCAGGCTGAAGCGATTGCTGTTCCGGCAGGCCGCCAGGAGCTGCGCGCCGGTGTCGGTCTCGGTGGAGAACCAGCCTCCGGCCAAATCCATTTCGAAATAGCGGCCATAGCGGGCCCGTCCCCGGGCGTCGGCGCGGCAAATCCGGGTGCCGCCGTCATTCCGGCAGATCTCGTTTTTCCCGGAGCGATTTTCCCAGAGGAAAACAAGGCCCTCGGCGCCGCCCGGCCATGATCCGGCCGGGGCTTGGGGGTGAGCGGCAGGGCCAGGAACGGCCGGTGCATGAGCGGCGGCGTCCGCCGACCGGGCGATCCAGGCGTCCGGGAAAAAATCGCCCCGGTTGTTATGGGTCACGCGGACCCAGCGTTCGACGGTGCGGAAGTGTTCGTCGAACCGGCCGAGATGGATTTCCACCTCCGGCCCGCCGCCCCGGATGCGGTTCTCGCCTGCGCCGCGCTTGTAGGGGCCGGTCATCGTCAGGAACCGCGCCCGGTTGCTCCAGCGGGGATGATAGACCTCGAAGCCGCCGATGGCGGGGGCCTGGTTGATGGGGAGGGTCCAGCGCTCGTCGGCGTCGGTCCGGAAGAGCGTCAGGTTCCGGTGGGCGCCGTCGAAGATCCAGAACAGGTTGATGTTTTCCGGCGCCAGGGACGGCCAGCAGCCGTCGCCGAATTTTTTCCAGTCGCGGTCGGGCATCTCGAGGATGCCGCAGACCGGCCAGGGCATGTTGCCGCTCGCGAAGCGGCCGGCGGCGGAAAGCTGGAAATTATCGGGATGCATCAGGGTGCGGGTCCAGACGGTTTCAATCCGAGCGGGCTGGTCGATGGGGGCGCGCTGGATGGGGAACAGGGCGTCGGCATTGGTCAGCCAGGAGCCGCCGTAGACCCACTCCGCGCCGCTGGCGGGATCCTGCCAGACGCCCACGGCGAAGCCGTTGGCCAGGCGGCGGAGTCCGGTGCCGTCCCAGTTGACGATGTAGATGCCGTTGTCTGGCCGGCAGGAAAAAATCACCCGGTCGCCGCGGGGCGTGATCATCGGCCGGGCGAAGTTGGTGACGGCCTCGAGGATAGCGCGCTCCCCCCGGCTGTCCTCGGTATCCAGGCCCATCAGGCGCAGGGTGTTTCCGACGGCGCCGGAGTCGGCGCCGTCGCCTACGTCCTGGCACCAGACGATCCGGGTCGGGGCCTGGGTCAGCTCGCGGATCTCGGAGGCCGGGGAAGGGGGCGCGACGGCGGCTGCGGCAAAGGCGAATCCCAGAGCCGCCGGGATCCAGCGCGTGCAAAACCTTGGAAGCATCCGTCGCATCTCAAGCAGTGTTGTGCATTTGTTTTCGGCGGTCAACAGGGGAATTCCACGAACATCCGGCGCGGATTCATTCGAACGGGACGAGGGCATCCCGCCTCCAGCCTGAATAATTCGCGCGAAGCAAATTATTCACCGCTCCGCGGCCGCCACGTGAGTAACGTTCCACGTGCCAACGTGGTCACGTGATGATTGTGGCGGTTTTACCGCCACAAAACGGGGTTTGCCACGTTTGGGCATCGCCGCAGCGATGCCCATCACGTCTCTGGCGCAATATGTTGCGCCAGAGTGACCTATTCAACAACTTGAAAAGTTGATGAATAGGTCAGGCTAGAAAGCACTGGGGGAGAATTTGGATGGTGACCCTGATGAAACGCGGACACGACCTCATCGAGCCATCCCATCTCCATCTGATCATCAAGAAGAGGACTCCAAAAATATCATGAGAAAACGGGAGCCTAGGTCGTTTTTATCTGCCCGTGCGGATTTCGAGAATGGGTGAGGGTGGGACCCGTCGGGGCTAGCCAGCCTCGCTCCACCACGGGATAGGATTATTTGGGCGCGGGGTTGGCGGAGGGCGCGGGCCGGAGCCGGTTCCAGAGGTCCTGCGGGAGCCTGATGAAAAGATCCTCGGGGAGGTTGATGAAAAGCTCGCGGGGCAGTTCGACGAGGAGCTCGCGGGGCAGGGTGACCAGCAGGTCGTGCGGTAGGCCGACCAGCACGTTCTTGGGCATGTCCACCAGGAGATCCTTGGGCAGGGAGAGCAATTGCTCCTTGGTCAGGTTGAGCGGCCACCATTTCGGGTCGGACAGGGTGCCGGTCAGCCGCACGGCAAACAGCCGGCCCAGTGCGGGCGAAGCGTCCCGGATCAGGCGGGGCAAGAATCGTTTCCGCTCGGCCATCTGCGCCCAGACGATCGCATCCAAGCTCCGGTCATAGGCGACGCGGCCATCGCCGTGGATGGCGAGGGTGGGGCCGGAGAGCACGGCGTTGGTGGTGGCGACCTGCCGGTTGGTGACCGTGAAACCGGCGGCGAAATCCGTCAGTTCCACCGTGCCCATCCCGGGGGAGACCGCCGCCAGCAAGCGTGAAAATCCCCCGAGCAGGCGCAGTTGAAAGAGCTTGCCGTCCTGGACCCGGATCCAGCCGCCGCCGGCCGCGGTCTCGCCGCGGCCGATGGCGCCGGCGAGGACGCACTCGGAATAGATCAGGCCCTCGTATTCCTCCCGGCCCTCGTAGCCTAGGGCCTGCAGCAGCGTGTTGAGGTTCACGTCGTTGACCTTGCCGGACAGGCGGTAGCAGAAATTCGAGCCGGCGGCATCCGGGGAACAGGACGCTTGCCCTGAGAACTCGCCCTCGAACGCTTCGCCCCGGATGTCGGTCAGATCGAGCCGGCGCCGCTGGAACGACGCTGTCAGGGAGGCGCGCTCGGCGTGGAAGCGGCGGTAGCCCCAGTCGCGGCCGTCAATTTCGGCCCGGAGTTCGCTTTGCGCCCACGTTTCATAATCCAGCTTGCCACGAACCGCTAGGCGCATCGGGCCGGCGAAATGGAAGCCGTCGAGGAACGAACTGACCTCCGGCCCGATGAGCCGGGCGATGGCCCGCGGGTTCGCCGTGCTCACCGCCTCGAGGTCCAGCGTGGCGCCGTCCAGATCGATGGAAAGCCGGCCGGTGACCGAGCCTTCCGGACGCGACACCCGTCCGCCGGCGAAGGCCAGCCGCCCGTTGGCATAGTCGAAATCGGTCCGGGCCGACGTCACCGGCACCGCGTGATAGGCGAAGTCGGACGCCTGCGCGCGGCCGGCGATCCAGAGCGCCTCGGGGCGGCCGGCCCGGCCGGAGAAATCGGCGTTGCAGACCAGGGGGTCGTTTTGAAAAGCAAAACCGTTGGCATATTCGGCCAGGTTGGAACCCAGGAGGGGGGCCAGGAGGCGCGGGTCGAAGCGGGTCTCGACCTGGCCGTCGAAGTCGCCCGAATCCAGGGCGTAGCTCAGGTGTCCCTGGACGAATCCCTGGCCGGCGCCCTTGCCGAGCACGATGTAAAAAGGATCGACGTCCACTGTATGGCCACTGAGCCTGATCCCGGCCAGCCCCTGTTCGATCCATAAGCCCTGGACGTCGGCCTTTGCCAGGGCCAGCCAGCCGTGAAGATGTTTGAGGACCTGGTTGGCGGGCGCCGGGTCAAGGCTGACATCGCACTGAACCGGGCCGGCGATGGAGATTCCGGATGCCTCCAGCGCGTCGCGCCAGGCCCGGGGCGCCAGGGTCAGCCAGTCATCCAGGATCAGGCGCCCGCGGAGGCGGGCCTCGGCGATCTCGCCGGCGAAGGTGTAGGACCCGGAGCAGGCCAGGGATTGGCCCCGTTGCTGGAGAACGGCCTCGTGAAGGAGCAGCCGGCCGTCTTTCAGCTCCGCCAGCAGGCGCCATTGGTCGAGCCGGATGCCGAACGCCCGCGTGGCCGCGCCTTCCGCCCGGATCGCCGCCGTGTTGGCGGCGGGGTTTTCCATGTCGAGCTGGAAGGTGATATCCGCCTGAGGGGGGACGCTGAAGGCGATGGCATTGAGTTGTTGGACCAGTTCCAGGATCTGCTCGCGCTGGGAACGGGTGAGGGCGCCCAGCCGCCGGGTGACCGGAGGCGCGGCGCCCGGTGCGGAGGCAGAAGCAGTCGGGGTGGAGGGTGGAGGGTGGAGGGCCGATGGTTGATGGTTGATGGTTGATGGTGAATTGCTGATTGCTGATGTTGAAGTCCTGATTTTCGACTTTCTACTTTCGATTTTCGATTGCTGATGGGTCGCGATTTCCGGCTGACCGCTGTGGTTCTGACCTCTGGGGCTCTGATCGGCCGCCGGCGGGCCGAGACGGATCCGGCCGCGGCTGCTGATCTTGATGCCGAGCAGGTCGGCCGACAGGCTGTTCAATTGCCAGGCGGTTTCGCCGAGAGCCAGATCGCCGTTGACCTGGCGGAGGATCACGGCTTGGGCGTCGCCGGCGGCCGGCGTTTCCGCCAGGTCCAGGCGCAACAAGCCATGGTAGACCCGCAGGCGGCGGAGCCCGACTTTGTGCCGGAGCCAGTCGAGGGGATTGAAGCCGAGCGCGACCCGCTCCGCCTCCAGCACGGGCCGGCGCCCGGCCTCGTCGTCCCGCACGCTGAAATTGTCGGCAACCACCCCTTCCAGCAAATCCAGCCGGATGCGGTCCACGGCGACATCGTAGCCCTGGGCGCGGAGTTCGCCGAGCCAGCGGTCCGTGAACCGCCGGGGCACGCCCCGGACGGACAGGAACAGGAACGCGGCCAGGCCGATCACGACGATGACGCCCAGCGCGCGGCCGGACACCCGCAGGGACGATCGCAGCATGCTACCCCAGTTCATGAGGCCGCTATCCTACCGCATCGCTCGCCAAGATCACAGGAGGGATCGCAATCCAGGTTGACAAGGAACAGAATTACCGCTATCCTGATTTACTGAAATACAACAACTTCCGGGAGGATTAGTCCATGACGGCCACCATCCAGATCAACGAGCGCGGGAGCCTGACGCTGCCCAAGCCCCTGCGACGCCAGCTTGGCCTTGAAAAAGGGGGGGTGGTCATGGCGGAGACCGCCGAGGGGGGCATTCTTCTCCGTCCGGCCGTGGCCTATCCGATCGAGCTCTACACGGACGAGCGGGTCGCGGAATTTGACGCCGCCGAAAAGGAACTCAAGAAGCGTCCGGACCGGAAAGCAAAGGCATGAAAGCCTTCCTGGACGCCAACATCCTTTTCTCGGCCGCCGATCCCGACAGCGCCACGCGCCGGCTCTTGCACGCGGTCGTGCGCCATGGGGTGGCCGTGACGTCGCCGCATGCCTGGGAGGAGGCGCGCCGCAACCTTGTCCGGAAACGCCCGGAACATGAACCGCGCCTGGCCGAACTGAGCCGGATCGTGGCCGTGACCGAGGCCTTTGCCCGGCCGCCGGAGACCGGCCTCCCGCCCTGCGATGTGCCCATCCTTGCCGGCGCATTGGGCGCCCGCTGTTCGCATCTATGGACCAGCGACAAAAAACATTTCGGACGCTACTACGGCAAATGCCTGGCAGGGGTGCGGGTCGTTTCCAGCATCATGCTGGCCGACGAAATGGCCTCCGCCTGATTTCACAATCCCCTGCGTTCTCCGACGAGGGAGTGCTGTCGGCTGAGATCTACGCCAGCAGCTGGAGCGTCCGGGCGTCCGACTCGCCCCGGTAATACTGGTCGAGGACGCGCGCGAACACGGAGCCGGGGTCCGAAACGGCCGCGAAGAGGGTCATGGACGATTTCAGCTTCAGGTCGTCGGGATAGCCGAAGATTTCCGAGACGGACCGCCCCTCGACGGCGAGCACGGCTTCCGCGCATTCCTTCAGCCTTGTTCCCAGGACCGGGTGCTCCAGATAGCAGCGGGCTTCCTCCGCGCTCTTGATGGCATAATGCCGGGTCGTTGAGCTGGATCCCAGGCCGTCAATCTGTGGAAAGATGAACCAGATCCAATGGGAGCGCTTGCGCCCGCTCCTGATCTCCGCGAGGGCGCGATCGTAGGTGTCGTCCTGCGCGCGCGTGAAGCGGGCCAGGTCAAACGGATCGTCATGATCGCCAAAGTTATTTCCTGTTGTCACGATAAACTCGTCGTTGTTGTGGGCGTACGGCGCATTCGCGCTGGGACCAAGACAACATCGGCAGGGATTTTCTACCGCGGATAACGCGGATGGGCACGGATATTGAAAGGTCGGGATAGACGACAGAAAATTTTTATCCGTGTCGGCCCGTGCTGATCCGCCTCAGGAGGCGATGATCTTTTAGAGAGGCTGGCATGGTCCGCGTTAGACCAGGTCGCACGCTTCCGGCGGCATCCAGTGGGCGTCCTGGCCTTCCCACTTCACGTTGCAGCCGATGGGATTGGTGAGGGGGACGCTGACCGGCTTGCCGGCGACCGCCTCTTCGAGTGCCCGCTCGAGGTCGTTGGTCTTCATGGCCGCCGTGTTGCGCGGGTTATCCACGCCGCGGCCGGTATAGACCAGCCGGCGGTCCCGGTCGAACACGTAGAAGTGCGGCGTCCGCAGCGCGCCGTAGGCCTTCGCCACGGCCTGGCTTTTATCCCGGGCATAGACCCACGGAAAAGCATGCTCCTTCATCCGTTGCACCATGCTGGCGAAATCATCCTCCGGGTGGGTGGCCTCGCTGTTGGAGTTGATGCCGATGAAGGCGACCCCCTGGCCCTTGAAGCGCAGGGCCGCGGCCCGGGTGAGCTCGTCGGATCCGGTCACGAAAGGACAATGGTTGCAGGTGAAGAAAACCACCAGCAGCCTGGCTTTTTTGAAATCAGCCAGGCTGTAGGTTTTGCCGTCGGTTGCCGGCAGTTTGAAATCAGGGGCCTGGGCGCCGATTTTCAAGGTGAACATTTCACATTCTCCTTCCGATGCGGGCTCTTTGCCACAGACGCGGCAACCCAAGTTTGCGATTCATATCATCGCTGATTTCGTCTGACTGACCAGACCACGCCTTCGAACGGTCTTCCCGATGCCCGCGTCATATCGCGGGCGGTCTTTTGAAGACAGATCACCGCTTCCAGTTTCCGGGCAAACGGCAGAGCTGCCAACCGCTGCCGGGCGCGCTTCTTGCTTTCGCCGATCGAATCAACCTTCATGATATCGCTTCCATTTCTCCGTGAGTTGGTAACGCTTGAGAATATCAAGAAACAAAGACTTATCGAACTCAACCGCTTCATTGCCCATGAGTAAGTCCAGTTTGGCGCGGTCCTTGGGACGGTAAAGTTCCAGCATTAGAGCGGCCAGGTGTTCGGCGCGCAGGATTCTGGTTTTTACACCGCAAACGGCGATGGGTTTTGCCTTGCTCAGGGCTTCTTCCATCAACCCCGGCGATGCGGCAATGAACTGAACCGGAACGCCGTTGATTGTCACCCGTTCTTCTTTGCCGAACTTGTAACCCCACTCCTTGAGTTTTCGGAACATCGGAGACGGATCAATCACAGGGCCTTCGCCGGGGAAACGGCAAACAACATCGAAATCGTAAGTCAGGATCGGTTCGGTGTAATAGAGGGCTGCCACTCCGCCCGCAATGGCATATTCCAGAATGACGTTCTCTTCAAGAAGCCGGCCGATGATCCGCAGCGGCTCTCCCAGGATGCCGGTTTTCATGGACGCGTTACTCGCTTTCATCACACCCTGCCTCCCCGTGCCCCTTATGGTCTGACAGAAAGTATAGCCCTTTCAACTATTCCCGTCAATACTGCCTTCCAATTTTCCGTTACCCGCGCTAGAATGCCGCCAACCTATAGGAGAACCACCATGCCACTGATCAAGCTGGATGTTCCGTGCGAGGTGTCCGACGAACAATGCGCCAAGCTGCTGCCGGCGCTCTCGAAGCTGCTGGCCGAGACCACCGGCAAGCCCGAGAAATACGTCCTGGCGACGGTGGGCAGGATGACCCTCTTGATGGCTGGCCAGCCGGGCCCGGCGGCTTTCGCCGACATCCGGGGCATCGGCGGCTTCACGCCGGCGGTCAACAAAAGAACCTCCCAGGCCCTTTGCGCCTTGCTCAAGGACACGCTCCGGATCCCGCCGGACCGGGTGTACCTGACCTTCACGGAGGTTCCGGCGTCGAACTGGGGCTTTAACGGCGGCACGTTCGGGTAAAGATCCCGGAGGTTTTCACCACGGATTTCACTGAGATCACGGATAGAGAAATGTCATTCTCCGCCACGAGCCATACCCCATGCTTTCTATCTTCATCGTCCTGGCCTGCGTCCTGATCCTCTGCCTGGTGGTCTGGCCGGTGCAGTGGGCCGCCCGCCTGGT
>CAZVVD010000077.1:0-18905 GCA_964630555.1 uncultured Verrucomicrobiota bacterium
CACGAGGCCGCCGCCCTGCTCGATCTCGGCGGCCTGCTGAAGCGCCGGCCCCGGGCCCTGTCCGGCGGCCAGCGCCAACGGGTGGCCCTCGGCCGGGCCATCGTCCGGCATCCGAAAGTGTTCCTGTTCGACGAGCCCCTGAGCAACCTGGATGCCAAGCTGCGGGTCCAGATGCGGGCGGAGCTCAGCCGGCTGCACGCGAGAATCCAATGCACCATGATCTACGTGACCCATGACCAGGTCGAGGCCATGACCATGGGCGACCGGATCGTGGTGATGAAGGACGGCCTCATCCAGCAGGTCGCCGACCCCCTGAGCCTCTACCGCGAGCCCGCCAACCAGTTCGTGGCCGGGTTCATCGGCAGCCCCCCCATGAACTTCTTTTCCGGCCGGGCCGGGAAGACGTCGGCCGGGCTGACGTACCGCTGCGACGGCTTCGCGCTGGTCCTGCCCGGGGAGGCCGCCGGTTTTCTTGGCGGAGCGGACGGCCGGGACGTGATCCTCGGCGTCAGGCCGGAGGATGTTTCCATCCGCCTCCCGCCTGGCGCGGCCCACCCTCCGCAAGCGATCCGGGCCCGCATTGACGTGCTCGAGCCGATGGGGGCCGATATCTTCCTCAACCTCGTGGCCGGGAAGCAGGCCTTCATGGCGCGGGTCGAGCCGGACCATGCCTTGCGGCTGGGCCAGGAGCTGGACGTCTTTTTCGACATGCGCAAGGCCCATTACTTCGATCCCGCTACCCAGGTGGCGTTGAGGACACCGAACGGGAGTGTCGCCGCGGCCGCGGGGGATGGGGCCCGGCAGTAGCGAGGTTGACGGCAGCGGCGGATGCCCCGCCCTGCGGGGTCGTCAATGCCAAGGAATTTCAAAGTGATCATGTCATTTCGAGCGTAGCGAGAAATTTCCTCTCTGGAATCCCCGCGGCGGAGATCCTTCGCTTTGCTCAGAATGACAAGCATGGACGGTGCGAAAGGCAGCGGCGCAGCCGCTGTTTTGGATTGCGGGTTCAGCCCGCGTGAGAGGGTCATCAGCCTACAAGCAAGGAGCGCGCATGAAAAAAACGTGCATCGCCCTGGTTGGTGTCGTCGTGAGTCTCGTGGTTCTTATGACCGCCTGCAAGCCGGGCCCGGGCGCGCCGGCCGGGGCGCCCGGCAAGGAAGACAATATCGAGATCGTCTACTGGTCGTTCAATACGGAGGATGCCGACATCCGCCTGGCGCGCGAGGTGTTTGCCGGCCTGAACCTGCCGGGCGTGACGCTCACCGCCCGAAGCTACGGGTTCGAGGAGCTCCACGAAAAACTGCTGGCGGTCTTTGCCGGCGGCGGGCAGGGCGCGCCGGACATCGCCGAGGTCGAGATCAGCCAGATCGGCCGGTTCTTCAAGCAGGATCCGATCGGCTTCCTCGACCAGACCGCCCTGATCACCAACAGCCCGTATTACGCCGACCAGGTCCTGCCGCGCCTGGCGCCCTACACTTACAAAGGACGCATCTACGGCATCGACGGCAATCTGCCGCTGAGCATGCTCTACTACCGCCACGACCTGTTTGCGAAACACAATGTTTCCACCAACCTGGAGACCTGGGATGATTTCATCCAGGCCGGCCTGGAGCTGAAGAAGCACGGGATCTACATGCTCCAGGTGCCCAACGGGGCCAACCCGGAGGAATTCAACGAGGATTTCGTGCCCCAGCTCCTGATGCAGCAGGGCGGGGGGTACTTCGACCAGGACGGGAAGGTCATCGTCAACAACGAGGTCGGCGTCCGCACGATCACCCTCATCCGGGATCTGGTCCACAAGCACCAGATCGCCATCGCCACCGGGGCCGACATTTTTTACCCGCCCTACTACGCCCCCTACCTGAAGGGCGATGTGGCCGCCATGATCATGCCGGTTTGGATGCTCTGGTACTTCATTGGAAAAAACATGCCGGGCCAGGCCGGGCTGTGGCGCATCCAGCCCCTGCCGATGTGGGAGGCGGGCGGCTGCCGCACGGCCACGGCCGGCGGTGGCGCCATGGTCATCACCCGCTTCAGCAAGCATCCCGAGATCGCCTGGAAGATCGTGGAAGCCATCCGCATGACCCACGCGGCCGGGCTGATTTCCAACCGCTTGTTGGGCAGCTATCCCCCGATCAAGAGCGTGCTCGCAGATCCCGCTCTGGATGTCCCGCAGCCCTATCTCGGCGGGCAGTCCCTGGGAAGCTACTTCCGGGACTACGGCGAGCAGGCGCGCCCCTCTTACAATTCGCCCTTCTTTTGGGACGCGCACCTGGCCATGGCGTCGGACGTGCTCTACCCAGTGCTGGTTAAGAAGGAGGATCCCGCCAAAGCGCTCAACGCCATGGCGGCTCGGCTGAATAAGCTGATTCAGCAACAATGAATATTCAGCAACAGCGCTCGCCCTACCTGTTTCTGGCGCCGTTTTTCGCCATTTTCATCCTGTTCTGGCTCTGGCCGCTGGTGTATTCAATGTATCTCAGCGCCACCACCTGGAGCGGGGTGGGCTGGCCCGTTTTCAACGGGTTCCGGAATTTTGTCTGGCTCTTCCAGGACGAGGTCTTCCTCCGCAGCGCCCGCAACACCGTCGTCATCGCCGCCGCCAGCATCGCCGTGATCATGCCCCTGGCCCTGTTCCTGGCCGTGCTGCTCAACCACCCGCTGACCCGCTTCCGCAACGCCTTCCGGCTGTCGATTTTCCTGCCGGTCGCCATGTCGCTGGTCGTCGCCTCCCTGATCTTTCTCAACGTCTTCGACCCCAACTACGGGGTGCTCCGTTACCTGGTCGGGCTGGCCGGCTTCAAGATGCCGGACATCCTGGCCTCCGAGAGCGGGGCCATGATCATGCTGATCGGCATCCTGGCCTGGCGCTGGACCGGCTACAACATGCTCTTCTTCCTCGCGGCCCTGCAGTCCATTCCCAAGGACGTCATCGAGGCCGCGCGGATCGACGGGGCCAGCCGCTGGCAGACCTTCCGGCACGTGACCTTCCCGATGCTGAAGCCGGTCACGGTCTTTGTTCTTGTCCAGAGCCTGATCGGCGCCTTCCAGGTGTTCGAGGAGCCGCTGATCATCACCGGCGGCGGGCCCGCCAACGCCACCCTGACCATGGCTCTCTACCTGTACAACAAGGCGTTCCGCGGGTCCGAGTTCGGCTATGCCTCGACCATTGCCCTGTTTCAGTTTGCCCTGATCGCCGTGCTTTGCGCCGTGGCCCTGAAAGTCACCGGGGCCCTCAAGCCCGAGAACGCCTGAGCCGGTTATGAACGCTTCATTCATCAAAGCCGAACTGAGGCGCACACCGACCGGGCTGCTGCTCCTGGCGATGGTCCTCCTGGCCCTGGCCCCCTTCTACTGGCTCGCGGTCCAGAGCCTGAAAACACGCGGCGAGATGTATTCTTACCCGCCCAGCCTGGTCCCGCGCGAGTGGGCGGCGGGGAACTATGCCCGGGCGCTGGCGGATCCCGTGTTCCTGCGCAGCTACGCCAACAGCCTGGTCGTGGCCGGGGCCGACATCCTCGCCGGCCTGGTGGTCTGCTCGCTGGCCGGCTACGCCTTCGCCAAGTTCCGGTTCCGCTTCCACAACCTGCTGTTCGCGATCGTCCTTTTCTCGATGATGATCCCGTTCCACATCGTGGTCATCCCCCTCTTCCTCGAGGTCAAGAAGTTCGGGCTGCTGGACTCGCTCTGGGGGGTCATCCTGCCGTTCATCGCCAAGCCGTTCGGCGTGTTTTTCATGCGCCAGTATCTGCTGAAAATCCCGGATGAACTCCTCGAGGCCGCGCGGATGGACGGGGCGTCCGAGTTCTACATCTGGGGCCGGATCGTCCTGCCGCTCTCCAAGCCCGCCTGCGGGGTCCTGGCCTGCCTGTTCTTTGTCGAGAACTGGAACATGCTGCTCTGGCCGATGATCGTCCTGCAGAGCGACCGGCAGCAGACCGTCCAGCTCTTCCTGCAGCGGCTGATCGGGGTCTACAACGTGGATTTCGGCATGCTGTTCGCCGGGGCCGCCCTGGCGGTTTTGCCGGTGCTTTTCCTGTTTCTCGCCATGCAGCGCCAGATCATCGCCGGCCTGACCGCCGGCGCCGTCAAGGGGTGAGGCCGGAAAGGGCCGCCCATGCAAGCCCCGCTGGCGCCGGCCGCCGCCGTTACCCCGCCGTCAAGCCGAGGGCCGGCGCGATGACTTCCCGGATCGCCCAGGGCGAAATGATGTGGCCCCGGTGGGTACCGTCGAGGACGCAGCGCCATTCGCCTTCGCCCAGGCCCCGGACCGTGCGGCTCACCAGGTCCGAATAGGTCCGGTGGCCGACGCCGTAGAAATACGGGTCATACTGGTTCAAGACCTGGAGGGCGAGGCGTCCCCGGCCATACCCCGCCAGCACGTAGAGGTCGAGCCACGAGGCGCGCTCGGCGTACAAGGCCGGCAGTTCCTGCTCGGCGTCGCCCTCCGCGCCGGGGTACAGGCGGCGCAGGAACAGGGGATAGGATCCCGCCACGCCCACGCTGACCTGGATGCGCGCATCCAGGGCCGGCCACTTGCGTGGTCCAGCCGCCGCCCGACAAGCCCACCATGGCGACCTGGACGGAGCCGGGCTGGCCGGCGAGGAGATGCCGGAGCGTGTGGCCCGGACTGCCGGGGTCTTGGGATCCCCGGATAAGACAGCCGGCGCCCGTCCGCGCCTTGGCCGGCCGGGTCCGAAGAGGGGCGGAACAGCCCGGCGACTGTCGGCCGTCTGTCCGTGGGCAGGCGGCCCGCCCGCCAGAGATAGGCGACGGCGCGGGGACGCTTGGACGTTTGTGGCGGCTTGATATCACGCGGACCCCTGCGCGTCAAGCGGCGGAGGACCTCCCCGTTTCCGCGCTGCCGTTTCTGCGCTTGACGCGAGCCCCGGTTTATTATTGAATCCCGGCGCATTTGTTGCGAAAGGGAAAACCGTTCATGGTTGGCGCGTTCCTGAAAGCGGTGATGCCGCGCCAGCGCCGCTGGCCGGGCGGTCAGCGGTGGGACCCCCGGTGACACAACGCTTTCCAGCCTGGGGTTGTCCGGTTGCCGCCCTCGCGGCGGTGACGTTGCTGGCCGGGTGCATGTCGGCGCCGCGTCCGAAAAACAGCGCCCAACCCTGGGCGCCGACCGAGCGCGCCCGGCAGACCAACGCCACCTGGCAGGCGACTCGCGCCCTGAGCAACGACTTTTCGAAGCCGCTGACCCTGGGCGAACTGGCGGATATTGCCCTGCAAACCAGTCCGACCACCCGCAAGGCCTGGAACGACGCCCGGGCCGCCGCCGCCCAGGTCGAGCAGGCCCGGGGCTACTTCCTGCCGACCCTCACCGGGACGGCCTCCGGTTCGCGCCTGGGCTACTCGACCGAGCCGGACACCTACGATGCCGATCGCCTGCAATATGGCCCCGGCCTGAAGCTGGACTACCTCCTGTTCAACTTCGGCGGCGGCCGGGGCGCGGCGGTGGAGCAGGCCCTGCAGACCGTCTATTCCGCGAACTTCACCTTCAACCAGTCGATCCAGGATGTCCTGCTGGCGGTGGAGACGTCCTACTACGGCTTGGTCAGCGCGGAGGCGGGGGTGGACGCGGCAATGACGAGCGTCAAGGACGCGAAGCTGGCGTTGGAGACCGCCCAGGAGCGCAACCGGGCAGGGGTGGGAACGATCCTGGATGTTCTCCAGGCCCAGGCGGGGTATGACCAGGCGTGTTATCAGCTGGCCGGCGCCAAGGGCCAGGTCACCATCGCCAGGGGCCGGCTGGCCCAGTCCTTGGGAGTGCCGGCGGATACTTCGGTGGACGTGCAAGTCCCGGCCGTCGACATTCCCGATGCCTTGAGCCGCCAGGACCTGCGGCGCCTGATTGACGAGGCCCTCGACCGCCGGCCGGACATCGCCGCCCTGCGCGCCAACCTGGCGGCGAAACAGGCGTCGATCACCGTGGCCGGCTCCGCCAACTGGCCCTCGGTCTACCTCAACGGCGTCCTGAACCGCAACTACTACGATGCCTACCGGGGGGATTACCAGGACAACGAATGGGCCTATTCGGCGGGGCTGAACCTGCAGTGGACGCTGTTCGACGGCCTGCGCACGATCAGCGCCAAGCGCGCTGCCGCCGCGCAGGCGGAGGCCGCGCGCGACCAGTTGCGGCAGGCGGAGCTGGCGGCCAGCGCCGGCATCTGGAACGCCTACGCCGCCTACGACACCGCCCTGGAAAAGCACGTCTTCAGCCTGGCCTACCTGAACAGCGCCCAGGCTTCCTACAACCTGGCCCTGGACAGCTACGCCAACGGGCTGAACACCATGCTGGACGTGATCACCGCCGAGAGCCGCCTGGCCCAGGCCCGCCAGCAGAACATCACCGCGCGCCAGGACGCGTTCACGGCCTTGGCCAACCTGGCTTATGCCGTCGGCCGCCTGGAGCGCGGCGCGGTCGGCCGGGGCCAGCAGGATCTGTTCGATTCCACCGCCATCAAGGAACCACTGCCATGAAGACAGCTTTCCGCCGCGCGTGCCTTTCCGCGGTCTGCGCCGGCCTGCTGCTGGGTCTGGCCGCCTGCGCCCGGCGCGACGACGGCCCGCCCGCCATGCCGCCCACCGCCGTCCGCACCGCCGTGAGCGAACGGATGGATGTGCCGGTGATCCTCGACACCTTCGGGAACACCAAGGACCGGGTCAGCGTGGATGTCGTGCCCCAGGTCTCCGGCCGGCTGCTGCAGACCTTTATCGCCGACGGCGCGGTGGTCACGAACGGCCAGCCCTTGTTCCTGGTGGAGCCGGTCGACTACGCGAACCGCCTGCGCCAGGCCGAGGGCACGGTCGCCGCGGATAAGGCCGAGCTGGAATTGAGCCGCCAGACCCTGGAACGCAACCGACCGCTGCTGGCCAAGAACATGATCTCGGCCGAGGCCTTCGACACCCTCAAAACCCGCCTGGATTCGGCTGCCGCCCGGCTGCAGATCGACGAGGCGGCGCTCGACCAAACGCGCCTGGACCTCTCGCGCTGCACGGTGACCGCCATGGTCAGCGGGGTCTGCTCCCGGCGCTTCCTGGACGACGGCAACCTGGTGACCGCCAACCAGACCAAGCTGACCAACATCCGCAGCTACGATCCCCTCTTCGTGGACTTCTCGGTCTCCGAGCAGTACCTGGACCTGCTGCGCCGGGAAATGGCGGCCGGTTCGGTCCGGATCGAGGTCGCGCCGCGCGGGAGCACCAACCGCTACGCGGGCGAGCTGGTTTTCCTGGACAACGCCGTGGATACCCAGACCGGCACGATCCTGCTGCGCGGGCTGGTCCCCAATCCCGGCCTGAAGCTCTGGGCCCGCCAGTTTGTCGAGGTGCGGATCTTCGCGGGCCTGGCCCGGGAAGCGGTGCTGGTGCCGGAGAGCGCGGTGCAGTTCGGCAAGGACGGCCCCTACGCGTTCGTCGTGACTGCGGACAACAAGGCCGAGCTGCGGCCGGTCAAACCCGGCGTGCGCTTCAACCACCTGCTCCAGCTTTTGGAGGGCGTGGCCGCCGGCGAGCGGGTGGTGGTCCTGGGACAACTGATGCTCTATCCCGGGGCCGCGGTGGTCGAAGCGCCCCCGCCGCCGGCGAACGGCCAAGCGCCGGCCAAGGCTGATGAGCCGGGCCCAAGCGAAAAGAAATAAAACGGATGGGGTCTTTCCGCTCTTTTTGTAGGGCGGGCACGTCCCGATCGCCCCGACCTCGCAGAGAGTTGGGGCGCATCGGGATTGCCCGCCAGGCCCCATTCCGTGATCGGCGGGACTTGTCTCTGTGGCATGTGGGGTGCAATCCGGACGAAGGCGGGAAGCCCGTTGGACGTTCCCGCCCTTCCATGTTGCCCCGTTGCGGGAAGAATTTATAATGATAGGATCCCGGCATGACCTTTTCTGAAACCTTCATCCGCCGGCCGATCATGACGACCCTGGTCATGGTGGTCATGGCTGTCTTCGGGGTCTGGGCCTATTTCCGGCTGCCGGTCAACAGCCTGCCGACGGTGGACTATCCCGTGATCCAGGTGACCGCGGTCTACCCCGGGGCCAGCCCGGCCACCATGGCCTCGGCGGTGGCTACGCCCCTCGAAAACCAGTTCACCCAGATCAACGGCCTGCAGTCCATGATCTCGGACAACCAGGAGGGCGTCAGCACCATCAACCTGACCTTCAGCCTGGACCGCAACGTGGACCTGGTGGCCCCGGACGTCCAGGCCGCCATCACCCGCGCCCAGAACAACCTGCCCAAGGACCTGCCCAACCCGCCGACCTACCAGAAGTTCAACCCGTCCGACGCCCCGGTCTATTACCTGATGCTCTATTCCGACACCCTCTCGCACGGGGACCTTTACGATTTCGCCAGTCATATCATTTCCAAGAAGCTCAGCATGATCGAGGGGGTGTCGCGGGTGCAGACCTTCGGCGCCCAGCGGGCGGTGCGCGTCCAGTTTATTCCCGAGCAGCTCGCGGCTTACCAGATCGGGGTGGACGAGCTGGCCCAGGCCCTGAAGGCCGGCACGGTCAATATCCCCGGCGGCAGCCTGAACGGCCCGGCGCGCACCTTTTCGCTCGAACCCCAGGGGCAGCTGCGCACCGGGCGCGAGTTCGGCGAGCTGATCATCGCCTACCGCAACAACGCCCCGGTGCGTTTGAAGGACGTGGCCCACTGCGTGGACAGCATCACCGACGAGCTGGTGGACATCCGCTACCGCAAGCCCGGCCTGCCGGAAAAGAACATGTGCGTGGTGATGGCGGTCTCGCGGGTCAGCGGGGCCAACACCGTGGCGGTGGCCGACAAGATCGAGGCCACCCTGGCCAAAGCCCGCCAGGAGCTGCCGGGGGCGGTCCGCTTCGATACCATGCACAACGGCGCCGATCCGATCCGGGAGTCGCTGGCGGATGTACAGGAGACCGTGCTGATCGCCCTGGTCCTGGTGGTGCTGGTGATGTTCATGTTCCTCGGCCGGATCCGGGAGACCGTCATTCCCAGCATCGTCCTGCCGGTGTCCCTGCTGGGCACCCTGATCCTGATGCTGGCTTCCGGGTTCAGCATCGATACCCTCTCGCTCATGGGGATCGTGTTGGCGGTCGGGTTCCTGGTGGACGACGCCATCGTGGTGCTCGAGAACACGGTCCGGCACATGGAGGCGGGGCTGAAGCCCGTCCCGGCGGCGATCCAGAGCATGAAGGAAATCACCTTCACCGTCATCTCCACCAGCGTGGCCCTGGTTATCGTCTTCGCGCCCCTGGTCTTCATGAGCGGGGCGGTGGGGCGCAACCTGCGCGAGTTCTCCCTGACCGTGATCTACGCGGTCCTGGTGTCCACCGTGGTGGCCCTGACTCTCTCGCCGATGATGTGCGCGCGCATCATCCGCCACGGGCGGGCGCCCAACCGCATGCAGCGCGGGATCAACGCCTTTATCGGCGCCATGATCGAAGGGTACGGCCGGGCGCTGACCTGGACCCTGCGCCGCAAGTGGGTGTCGCTGGCAGCCTGGGTTGTCTGCATCGCGGGCACCGTCTGGCTGTTCATGATCCTGCCCCAGGATTTCCTGCCCAAGGGCGACAGCAGCTTCATCCAAGGCGCGATGCTGATGCCCCAGGGGGCGTCCACCGAGCAGATGCAGGAGTTCCAGAAGCAGGCCATGGCCATTCTCGCCGAGGAGCCCGACATCATCCAGCTGGGCAGCGTCACCGGCCACCAGATCGGCGCCGACCAGAGCCTGGGGTTCCTGTTCATCCGCCTGCGCCCGCCCGGCGAGCGCAAGCATCCGATCGAGTTTTATACCCAGAAACTCATGGCCCGGCTGATGGTCCTGCCCTCCGGCTTCTGCTTCCTGCAGGCCATGCCGGTGCTCAAGATCAGCTCGGGGGCCGAGTCCACCGCCGTCGGCAGCGACTACGCCTATCTGCTGATGGGCCTGGACCGCGACCTGGTCTACGGCGCCGCCCGGCAGCTCGAGATGGCGATGCGCGGTGTGCCGGGATTCCTCAGCGTCCAGAATAAGATCAAGCTCACCATGCCCCGCCTGAACATGGCCATCCACCGCGACCGCGCCTCGGCCTTGGGCATTACCGCCCAGACCATCGGCTCAGCCCTGGCCCTGGGGTATGCCGGCGGCTACGTGACCCAGTTCACCACCGACCTGGACCAGTACCAGGTCATCCCGGAGATCGAGAGGTCACACCAGCGCCTGCCCGGCGATTTGGCGATGCTCTACCTGCGCTCGCCGGCGACCGGCGAGCTGGTGCCCTTGAATTCGGTGGTGGACTGGACCGAGGAGGCCGGGCCGCAGAACGTGCCCCACGCCCAGCAGCAGGAGTCGGCCACGCTCTCCTTCAGCCTGGCGCCGGGGGTTCCCCTTGGCTACGCCACCAAGCAAATGGAGGAGCTGGCCGCCAAAATCCTGCCGCCCGGTGTTTTCGGGGAGTTCACCGGGGACGCCCAGGAGTTCCAGCGCTCGATCGCCAGCCTGGGTATTCTGCTGCTGGTCGCCATTTTCCTGAAATACATCATGCTGGGCATCCTCTACGAGAGCTACATTCACCCCTTCACGATCCTCACGACCCTGCCGGTGGCGGTCTTCGGCGGCCTGCTGACCCTCTGGGTCGTCGGCAAGTATTCCACCAACGTGGTGCTGTCGCTCTATGGCTACATCGGCATGTTCGTGCTCATCGGCCTGATCACCAAGAACGGCATTCTGATGGTGGACTTCGCCGAGCAGCGGCGGCGGGAGGGGATGAACAGCTACGACGCCATCTACGACGCCTGCCTGGTGCGCTTCCGCCCGATCCTGATGACCGGGCTGTGCGCGATCCTGGGAACCCTCCCCATCGCCCTGGGCTACGGCGCGGACGCTTCCTCCCGCGTCCCGCTCGGACTGGTCGTGGTGGGCGGCATGACCTTCGCCCAGGTGATCACCCTGTTCGTGACCCCCGGCATCTTTCTCTACATGGATCGGATCCAGGAAAAGTTCTTCAAACCCCGCACCGACCTGGAGTGAGGGGGTCGGATCATGGGTGCGGGGAGTTTGAAGGAATCCGCCTGGCGCCATCGCCTGGGCGGATCGCCTTTGCCGCGGTGCGTTCTTGATGGGAGGGGCGCGCTGTGCCGCGTCGTGCGGGCAGGCGCGTTTTTGGGTGAACCATGCCGGCTCACAGGCAGATATTGATCTTATCCGGCAGCCCCAGGCGCAATGGGAACACGGCGCAGCTCGCGGCCTGGTTTGCCGCCGGGGCGCGCTCCCGGGGCGCCCGGGTCGAGCTCGTCCGGGCCGCGTCCCTCAAGACCAGGGGTTCCGGTTGCACTTCCTGCCGGGCTTGCCAGCGGCAGGGTGAGTACGGATGCGTGATCCCTGATGAGGTCAAGCCTGTCCTGGCCAAGATGCTCAAGGCCGACGTGATCGTCATGGCCACGCCCCTCTATTTCTACGGGGCCAGCGCCCAGCTCAAGCGGGTCTTCGACCGGATGTTCTCGCTCTACCACTGGGATAACGACGCTGGCACCATGGCGACGCCCTTGAAGGGCAAGACCCTCGTGCTGCTGGCCAGCGCCTTCGAGGATGCCGGCCTGGACGCGCTCCGGAAGCCATTTGCCCTGACCGCCGCCTACACGGGCATGAAGTTCTACTCGCTCCTCGTCCCCAACGCCGGGGTGTCCGGCGGTCTCCGGCGGAGGGCGGGAGTCCGCCGGCGGACGATGGCGCTGGGAAAAAAGTTGGCGTGACATTCCAACGTTCTACAGACTGTTAGAATTAGGTGTTGCATGCAGGCCAGTATTCTTTCCATCGGCGACGAGCTGACCCTGGGCCAGACCGTGGACACCAACGCGGCCTGGCTGAGCGCCCGGCTGGTGGAGCGCGGGGTCGTCACCCGCCGGCACGTGACGGTTCCGGACGACCGCGAGGCCATCGCCCGGGCCGTGCGGCAGGCAGCCGGCGAGGTCGAGCTGGTCCTGGTGACCGGCGGACTCGGCCCGACCTCCGACGATCTCACCCGCCAGGCCCTGGCCGACGTGCTGGGCGCGCCACTGGAGCTGGACGCCGCCGCCCTGGCGCGCATCGAGGCCTTTTTCCGGGCGCGCGGGCGGCCCATGACGCCCAGCAACCGGGTGCAGGCGATGATTCCGGCGGGCGCGGATGGCCTTGACAACCCCTGCGGCACGGCGCCGGGCATCAAGCTGCGCATGGAGCAAACAACGGTGATCGCCATGCCGGGCGTGCCGGCCGAGATGCAGGCTATGTTCGAGCTGCACGTCGCGCCTCTGCTGGCCGACCAGTCCGGGCGGGTGATCCTGACGGCCGCGCTCCGCACCTTCGGACTGGGCGAGTCGCAGGTCGGCGAGCGTCTCGGGGAATTGATGGATCGCGCCCGGAATCCCAAGGTCGGCACGACCGTGAGCGGCGGGGTGGTGTCCGTCCGCGTGCGCAGCGAATTCCCGGCCGCCGCCGAGGCCCGGGCGGCGCTGGAGGCGACGGTGTCGGAAATCCGCCGCCGGCTGGATCATTGGATTTTCGGAGAGGGGGATGCCACCCTGGCGGAAGCCGTCGGGCGCCTGCTGCGGGAACGGGGCCGCACCCTGGCGACCGCCGAGAGCTGCACCGGCGGATTGGTCGGAAAAATGCTGACGGATGCGCCCGGATCGAGCGCGTATTATCTCGGCGGCTGGATCGTCTACGCCGACGCTGTCAAGCGCGAGGCCCTGGGAGTGCCGGCCGAACTGCTGGCCGGGGCGGGCGCCGTCAGCGAGCCCGTGGCCCGTGGCTTGGCCAGGGAGGCCTTGCGGCGCAGCCGCGCCGATTATGCCCTGGCCCTGACCGGCATTGCCGGGCCCGCCGGCGGCTCGGCCGGCAAGCCGGTGGGGACGGTCTGGATCGCCTTGGCGCGGGGCAATCCCGAGGCGCCGGACATCCGGGCCGAGCGGTTTGTTTTCCCGGGCGCCCGGGCCATGGTCCGCGAGCGCGCGGCCAAGACCGCCTTGAACATGCTGCGCCTGGCCCTGCGGGAGACGGACGCCGAGCCCGGAGCCCGCGCGCGGGCTCGCGCCGACCGCTGCTGACCAGGACGGTGTGCCCCTGTTTCAGAGGACCGGGGTGTGGGCGCCCCGATCATTGGGGTTGATGCGGGCCTGGCCCGGTTTGGGTTACCCGGAGCGGGCAGGGCAAGGCCGGTTCCTTTCGCGTCCAGCGGTCCGGAAAATCGCGGCATTGCCGGGGCTTGACGGGGTGGATGCGGCAGGCGTTGGCGTCGAGAAACACGCAGGCGCCGTCCCCGGCCTCGGCCAGGGCCAGCCCCGCGCGGTTGGGGAGCAGGCGCGTGTGGCGGTCAGCAAAGGCGCGCGGGTCCAGGCCCAGGAAGCGGGCGATGGCTTCCGTTTCTTCCGGGGTAATCCGGACGAACCCCGGCCAGCGGCAGCAGTTGCCGCAGCGCGCGCAAGGGGTATCGGGGTTCGATGTGCGAGCAAACATGATTGATTGCCAGGAATAATGGGCGTAAAGTATCGCAGATTTGCGGGAGGTTCAACCGTCTTTTGGAGGCCGTCATGTTGAAAACCAAGGCAACGCCGGGGGACACGCGCTGGTTTACCCATGACCGGTTCGGCCTGTTCATTCACTGGGGGCTCTATGCCCTGCCGGCGCGGCACGAGTGGGTCAAGCACGTGGAGCAGATTCCGGACGAAAAATACGACCTCTATTTCCGGCACTTCGATCCGGACCTCTACGATCCCGCGGCCTGGGCCCGCGCGGCCGCCGGCGCCGGTATGAAGTATTTCGTGGTCACCACCAAGCACCACGAGGGCTTCTGCCTGTGGGATTCGAAACTGACAAACTACAAGGCGCCCAACACCCCGGCGGGGCGCGATCTCCTGCGCCCGATGGTCGAGGCCTTCCGCCGCCAGGGACTGCGCGCCGGGTTTTACCATTCCCTGATCGACTGGCATCACCCCGAGTTCACGATTGACGATATGCATTCCCTGCGCAACCACCCGGACCGCGCCAAGCTGAACCGGTCCCGGCGCCAGGAGCGCTACGTCCGCTACCTGCACGGGCAGGTCCGCGAACTGCTGACCCGCTACGGCAAGATCGACATCCTGTGGTTCGACTTCAGCTACCCGACCCGGCCGGGCGTGAAAAACTGGGTGGGCAAGGGCCGCGCCGACTGGCAGAGCGAAACACTCTACCGGCTGGTCCGCCGGCTGGCCCCCAAGGTCATTCTCGACGACCGGCTCGATTTGGACGAGGGCTGGGACGTCAAGACGCCGGAGCAATACCAGCCGCGCGAATGGCTGCGGGTCAACGGGCAGCCGGTGGTCTGGGAGGCCTGCCAGACCTTTTCCGGGTCCTGGGGCTACCACCGGGACGAGGCCAGCTGGAAGAGCGTGGACCAGCTGGTGCAGATGCTGATCGACACGGTCAGCAAGGGGGGCAACCTGCTCCTCAATGTCGGCCCCACGGGCCGCGGCGAGTTCGACCGCCGCGCCCTGGACCGGCTGGCCGGCATGGGCGAATGGATGCGGCGCCACGGCCGCTCGATCTACGGCTGCACCCAGGCGCCGCCGGAGTTCACGGCCCCCCAGGACTGCCGGCTGACCTATGATCCCGCCCGGCGCCGGCTCTACGTGCATGTCTTTGCCTGGCCGTTTGTGCACCTGCACCTGGACGGGTTTGCCGGCAAGGTGGCCTACGCCCAACTGCTGAACGACGCCTCGGAAATACCCTTCAGCAGCCCGACCGAGCACCAGAAAACCACCCGGCATCAAGGCGCAATTGTCTTGACCCTGCCGGTCCGGAAGCCGCCCGTGACCGTGCCGGTCATCGAGCTGTTCCTGAAATAATACAGTGGTAGCCACTCGGTTTTCAGGGTTCGGGGTTCAGGGTTCAGTTTGCCTTTGGCGCCGGGTCGCCAGATGGAGCAAGACCTGAGCCACAGTTTTTTGATATGGCGTTAGCCCACAGTTGCTGTATTCCAGACATTCCAGACGGGCCTGTCCTAATGGATTCCCTGAACCCTGAACCCTGAACCCTAACCCGGACGCGTTTGCACTCGCCGCTTGTTTCCTTCAGTCGGTAGGCTAAACTGATCGGAACATGCAATCGGCGCGTCCATTCCTGCCCCTGCGGCGTCCGCTGATCGGTTTGGCCCTGGCTTTCGGCGCCGGGATCTGGGGCGCCGTGAGGGTCGGCGGCCTTTCGCCGGGCGGGGCCGGGGCGCTGGCCGCCGGCCTGCTGGGGCTGGCGCTGGCCGGGCAGGCGGGGACCCTGTGGCTGCGCCGGCGCCGGTTCGCCCCCTCAATCCGCAAGTCGCTTTTCCCGGCGGATTCCCGCCTGCCGGCCGCGCTGGCCACGCTGGCGCTCTACCTGTCGGTCGCCGCCGCGGGCTGGTGCCTGGCCGCGCTGCGTCTTGACGACCCCTCGCCCCAGGCGCTTTCCGCCTTGATGGACAAGCCGCGCGAGGGAGTGGAGCTGGAAGGGATCGTGGCGGCCGAGCCGGTGATCCGCGCGGACCCGGCCCGGGGGAACGAGCAATGCACTTTCCCGTTGCGGCTGGAGGCGTTGCGGCGCCTGGTCCCCTGGCAGGCGGCGCGGGGGCAGGTCTGGGTCATCTTGCCGGCCCCCGCCGGCAGCGACCCGCCCCGCTACGGCGAACGCTGGCGGCTGGCCGGCGTGCTCACGGATAACGCCCGCTTCCCGGATCGAGATTCCGATGCGAATCCAGAGTTTCAATCGAAAATCGACAATCGAAAATCGACAATTGCATATCCATTGGGTGGCGTCCGTCGCCCGGTCCTGCAGTGGCTCAAGCGGCGCTACACCTTCCGGGCCGATCCGGCGGCCGCGGCGCGCCTTGTTGCCGGCCAGGGTTCGTCCTGGCGCGCGGCCTGCATCCGGGCGCGGCGCGCCTGCGCGGACCAGCTGGCCCTGGGCATCGGCCACCGGCCCGAGATCGTCGGGCTTCTGCAGGCCCTGCTCCTGGGCTATCGCCAGGAGCTTCCGGAAAAACTCCGGAACGATTTCATCGCCACCGGCACCTACCATGTTTTCGCGATTTCCGGGCAGCACGTGGCCATCCTGGCAATGTTCATGATCGTGGTTTTGCAGGCCCGCCGCGTGCCGCGGGTGCGCTGGTTTCTGTATGTCGCCCCCCTGTTGGCGGCTTTCACCGTGGCCACCGGTATGAGCGCCAGCGCCGTGCGCGGCTGTCTCATGGCCTTGTTGTGCTTCCTCGGTCCGCTCGCGGGGCGCAAGCCGGATGTCCCCTCCGCCATGGCCCTGGCGGCCCTGATCATCCTTGCCGCCGATCCCTTCCAGCTCTTCGATTACGGGTTTTTGCTCTCCTTCACCGCGGTGACCGGCCTGATCGTGCTCTGCCCGCCCTTGCTCCAGCGGACCGACCCGGTGGTGGAGCCGGACGCCTTTCGGCTCCAGCCGGAATCGCGCTGGGTCCGCTGGGGCCGCTCGCTGTTGCGCTGGTTCCTGTTCCTGCTGATCGCCTCCTGGGCGGCTTGGCTGGCCACGGCCCCGCTGGCGGCCCGGTGGTTCAACCTGGTGTCGCCGGTCGCCCTGCTGGCCAACCTGGCGGTGATCCCGGCGGCGACACTCGCGCTGCTGGCGGGGTGCCTGGCGATCGTTTCCGGGATGCTGGCGCCGGTGCTCGCCGAGATTTTCAATTTCGCCAACGTGGCCCTGGTGTCGTGCCTGCTGGGGGCAATTGACCTCATGGCGCGCATTCCCGGCGGCCATGCCTACGTGGCCTCGCCGCCCGCCTGGAGCGTGGCGGCTTGGTACGGAGTCCTGGCCGGCTGGATTGCCTGGCGCGACCGGCGCTGGGGCTGGTTGGCGGGGCCCGTCCTGCTGGCCCTGGCCGCGATCGCCGGGCTGGGAGGGGGCTGGAAGGCCGCGGCGGTGGATGTCCTGTATCACGGGGATTACCCGGTTTGCTTCATCAACCTCCCGGGCGGCGGCGACCGGCTGGTCGACGCCGGCAGCCGCTACCACGCGCGCAAAGTCATCCGGCACTTGCGCCGCCAGGGGGTGAACCGGCTGTCCGTGCTGGCCCTGACCGGCGTGGACGCGGCCCGGGCCGGGGCGGTCCCGGAAATACTGCAGGCCATTCCGGTGCGCGAACTCTGGCTCCCGCCGGGCGCGGAAAACGCCTGGCGGCTGCGGCCCGCGCTCGACCTCGCGCGGGCCCGGGGCGTCATCCTGCGCCCCTGGCCGGCCGAGTCCGCGCAGCCCCCGGCTGACCGCCTGGACCTTTTGGATCCCGGCGGCGCGGCCGGCGTCCCGCCGGCCTGGCGGTTTTGCCGCGGAACGCATTGCGTCCTGTGTTTCGCGGGGGATTCGCTGGCCGGCCGGGAGGCGCAAAGCGGGCCGATGCGGGAGCAGACGCAGGTGGTGTGGATCGAATGCCGGCCGGGCTCCGCGCGACAGCCCGATGCCCCCGCGCCGCCGGACTCGGACTGCCGGCCGGACTGGCGGATTGTCTGCGGCGCATCCGCCTTCGCGGACGGCCATGCCGCCGGGCCGCCCGGCGCCAACCTCCTGCGCCTGGCGCCAGGGCAGGGGATCCGCATCCGGCTGGATGGCGACCCAATCCGCCTGGCGCCCTTGGGGGAGGGGAACGGAGGCTAAACAATTTTTTTATTCGGTCATTTCCGCGCTTGCATTTTTTTTCGGGCCGGCTACTGTGCCGGGCAGAGGCTTAGCTCAGCTGGTAGAGCAGCTGACTCTTAATCAGCGGGTCGCGGGTTCGAATCCCGCAGCCTCTACCCCCGTTTCCCCCTTTGCCCGCCTTGCCTGATCGCAGTGTTGTTCAATGTTGACAGGGGTTTTATCGGTTTGACGTTGTCCTGTTCAGACATTGACTGTCGTTTCCGGTCATTAACTGATGGGGGCGGCTATGCCTCAGGCTGGGTGCCCTTTCTCTAGCGCCAGATCGCCAACCAACTCCGCCTGGCTTGGGGCGACCACGCCCTTGCTGAAGCGGGCAATCGGCCGGCCTGGCGCAGGGTGCTGGACAACAAGGGGTAATGCTGGGAAAGGGTGCCTGCGACCCTTTTTATGTGTCAGAGACCGGCGCGACTGTTCAAGAGGGCATTAGGTGTCAGCTGGCACCCTCGTTTGCGGTTTCTACAGCGCATTGGCCTGTAGCAGTTGGCGAAGGCTGTTCGGAACCGCCCGGTGCGGACCCGCATGCCGGGTGGTGTGGGAGCCGGGGCTGACCTATTGGGTCAGTCCCCGGCGACCCGATTGGGCATTTTGTTTTATTCCAGATTGTCTCGATAATGGATCGAATCGTTTTCATCTGGGCCGCTTCTTCATCTGAGATGTCGACTTTGAACTCCTTTTCCAACGAGACGACAATCTCTACATCAATCATGGAGTCGTAGTCCCAGAAAAACCTTAGCTCCTTTGAGAAGTCGTCGTCATCTTTCAGGCGGGAAAAATCAGCCTCGAAGCTTTCCTCGAATATGCGCCTCACCCGGATGGGAATATCCTTTGGAATTCCTAGTTTTGCGAAGTACGCTTTGTAATACTCGTCGGGGCTCAAAGAGGGGCGCCCATGGAATGCCTCTTCCATCTTTGCTTCGAACTCCTTCCTTGAAATTATGTATTTATCTTCAAATGCCCCGTGTTTTCGTCCAAACCAGATCATCGGCAGTGAGATTGCGAGGCCCACAAGAATTGATAGGGCTATGGCAATCAAAGCTGGAATTGGAAGTATATAATCCATTGTTTCTTATGCCCAACGTTGAGGGTCAGGTTCGGTGAGCTTGCGAACCGTAACCTGGACTCTCTGGTTCGACAATTGCCTTCCTTTTCCTGGTTGAGCAGAGCAGAAGTGCCACGCCAATGAGCGGCAGTCCGAAGACGAGCGCGTTGGCCGTCAACCGAAAGCGAGGGGTCAACA